>NZ_JBVKBA010000028.1:0-80148 GCF_055639175.1 Streptomyces sp. NPDC107546
AGAACCCACACCCCCTGTTGACGCCACTTTCCCCCCGTCTGGGTTTTTGTGGTGGCCCCTCCCCCGTTGCCCCCTCGCATGGGGCAGGGGTTCGGGCGCCCCGCGGCCCCCCCGAACCTGCGCCGGCAGGCGTTCAGAAGTCCTCGTCCAGGTCGACGGTGCCCTCCACCGCGACCTGGTACGCCGACGAACGCCGCTCGAAGAAGTTGGTCAGCTCCTGAACGCCCTGCAGCTCCATGAAGGAGAAGGGGTTCTCCGAGCCGTACACCGGGGCGAACCCGAGTCGCGTGAGGCGCTGGTCGGCGACGCACTCCAGGTACTGCCGCATCGAGTCGGTGTTCATGCCCGGCAGGCCGTCACCGCACAGGTCGCGGGCGAACTGCAGCTCGGCCTCGACAGCCTCCCGGAGCATGTCGGTGACCTGCTGCTGGAGCTCGTCGTCGAAGAGGTCCGGCTCCTCCTTGCGGACGGTGTCCACGACGTCGAACGCGAACGACATGTGCATCGTCTCGTCGCGGAACACCCAGTTGGTGCCGGTGGCCAGGCCGTGCAGCAGGCCCCGGCTGCGGAACCAGTAGACGTACGCGAAGGCGCCATAGAAGAACAGGCCCTCGATGCACGCGGCGAAGCAGATGAGGTTGAGGAGGAACCGACGGCGGTCCGCCTCGGTCTCCAGGCGCTCGATCTTGTCGACCGAGTCCATCCACGTGAAGCAGAACTCGGCCTTCTCGCGGATGGACGGGATGTTCTCCACGGCCGCGAAGGCCGCCGCCCGGTCGTCCGGGTCAGGAAGGTAGGTGTCCAGGAGCGTCAGGTAGAACTGGACGTGGACGGCCTCCTCGAAGAGCTGCCTCGACAGGTACAGGCGCGCCTCGGGGGAGTTGATGTGCTTGTAGAGGGTCAGCACCAGGTTGTTGGCCACGATCGAGTCGCCGGTCGCGAAGAAGGCCACCAGGCGGCCGATCAGGTGCTGCTCGCCCGGGGTGAGCTTGGCGAGGTCGGCGACGTCCGAGTGGAGGTCGACCTCCTCCACGGTCCAGGTGTTCTTGATGGCGTCCCGGTAGCGCTCGTAGAAGTCGGGGTAGCGCATGGGGCGCAGGGTCAGCTCGAAGCCCGGGTCGAGCAGGTTCTGGGGTCGGGTGGTCATTACTGGCAGGCCTCGCAGGACTCGGGGTTTTCCAGGGAGCAGGCGACCGCTTCGGGGTCGGCGGCCTGCTGGACGGGGATGGGCTTCTGGGACTGGGCCCGGCCCTGGGCGGCGCGCGCGATACGGGTCGCCGGGCGGGAACGCAGGTAGTACGTCGTCTTCAGGCCCTGCTTCCAGGCGTACGCGTACATCGAGGAGAGCTTGCCGATGGTCGGCGTCTCCATGAACAGGTTCAGTGACTGGGCCTGGTCCAGGAACGGGGTGCGCGCGGCGGCCATGTCGATCAGACCTCGCTGCGGGATCTCCCAGGCCGTGCGGTAGAGCTTCCGGACGTCCTCGGGGATCCAGGAGAAGGACTGCACCGAGCCGTTCGCGTCACGCAGCGCCTCGCGGGTGCGCGCGTCCCAGACGCCGAGCGCCTTGAGGTCCTGCACCAGGTACGAGTTGACCTGGAGGAACTCGCCGGAAAGCGTCTCGCGCTTGAACAGGTTGGAGACCTGGGGCTCGATGCATTCGTAGGCGCCCGCGATGGACGCGATGGTCGCGGTGGGCGCGATGGCGAGCAGCAGCGAGTTGCGCATCCCGACAGCGGCGATGCGTTCCCGCAGGATCGCCCAGCGCTCCGGCCAGGCCGGCTCGACGTCGTAGTGGTCGGGGTGCAGCACGCCCCGGGCGGTACGGGTCTTCTCCCAGGCCGGGAGCGGGCCGTGGCGTTCGGCGAGGTCGGCGGAGGTCTCGAACGCGGCGAGCATGATGCGCTCGGCGATCCGCGTGGACAAGGCCTTGGCCTCGGGGGAGTCGAAGGGCAGCCGCAGCTTGAAGAAGACGTCCTGCAGGCCCATCACACCGAGGCCGACAGGACGCCACCTGGCGTTGGAGCGGGCCGCCTGCTCGGTGGGGTAGAAGTTGATGTCGACGACGCGGTCGAGGAAGGTGACGGCGGTGCGGACGGTGGCGTCCAGCCGCTCCCAGTCCATGTCGCCGTCGGCCACGAACGCGCCCAGGTTGACCGACCCGAGGTTGCAGACCGCCGTCTCCCCGTCGTCCGTGACCTCCAGGATCTCCGTGCAGAGGTTGGAGGAGTGGATCACGTGGCCCGGCTCGGCCGTCTGGTTGGCCGTGCGGTTGGCGGCGTCCTTGAACGTCATCCAGCCGTTGCCGGTCTGCGCGAGGGTGCGCATCATGCGGCCGTACAGGTCCCGGGCGGGGATCGTCTTCTTCGCCAGCCCTGCCGCCTCGGCCCTGCGGTAGGCGGCGTCGAACTCCTCGCCCCACAGGTCGACCAGCTCGGGCACGTCCGAGGGGGAGAACAGCGACCACTGCTCGTCGGCGTCGACGCGGCGCATGAACTCGTCCGGGATCCAGTGCGCCAGGTTGAGGTTGTGGGTGCGGCGGGCGTCCTCGCCGGTGTTGTCCCGCAGCTCCAGGAACTCCTCGATGTCGGAGTGCCAGGTCTCCAGGTAGACGGCGGCGGCACCCTTGCGCCGGCCGCCCTGGTTCACGGCGGCGACCGAGGCGTCGAGGGTCTTCAGGAACGGGACGATGCCGTTGGAGTGCCCGTTGGTGCCGCGGATCAGGGAGCCGCGGGAGCGGATGCGGGAGAAGGCGATGCCGATGCCGCCGGCGTGCTTGGAGAGGCGGGCGACCTGGTGGTAGCGCTCGTAGAGGGAGTCCAGCTCGTCCTTCGGGGAGTCGAGGAGGTAGCAGGACGACATCTGGGGGTGCCGGGTGCCGGAGTTGAAGAGGGTGGGGGAGGACGGGAGGTAGTCGAGGCGGCTCATGAGCCCGTAGAGCGCGGCGACGTCGTCCACCGACCGGCTGTCCGTCTGTGGATCGAGCGCAGTGTCCTCGGCGAGCCCGGAGGCGACGCGGAGCATGAAGTGCTGGGGCGTCTCGACGACCTTGCGGGTGATCGGGTGCCGCAGCAGGTAGCGGCTGTGCAGGGTACGCAGGCCGAAGTAGCCGAAGCGGTCGTCGGCCCGCTCGTCCACCAGGGCGTCGAGACGGTCGGCGTGCAGGCGCACGAACGCGGCGGTGCGGTCCGCGATGAGGCCTTCCCGGTGGCCCACGGCGATGGACTCGGTGAACGACGTGACGCCCTGGGAGGCGGCCTCGGCGCGAATGCCGATGGTCAGCAGGCGGGCGGCCAGCTTCGAGTAGGCGGGGTCCTCGGAGATGAGGCCCGCGGCCGCCTCCGTGGCCAGCTCGCGCAGCTCGGCCTCGTCGGCGCGGGCGGACCGGCCGCGCAACGCGGCCGCGGCGACCCGGCCGGGGTCGGCGTCGGGAAGGTCGGCGGTCAGCTCGGTCAGGGTCCGCAGCAGCGCGGCACCGGGACCGTCGGTTTCCAGGCCTGCGGCTGAAGCCGGATCGGCTGGCGCGATGGTCACGTGGGGCTCTCCCTCGCTCGGCACGGGGCCTGGCGGAGGGCAGGGCAGCTCACGAGCGCACGCGGCGTCGCGTCCACCGGCCCATTCCACGAGGCCCGGACGTCAGGGCACCCGGACCGGACGGCCGGGCGCGCTGTCGGCAGGTCCTCGGACTGACGCTCGTACGACGGCATGCGGGCATACGTGTACGAGTACACCGTTGCGGGACAGTTCCGGATTCGCACCGGATTCCCCTGCGGCGACAGCGAGCATGAGCATACATCTTGTGCTGGGCTGCGGTGTCACCACCAGATGTTGTGTCGCTGCTGCCTCAGAGCGTCAACTCGTAGGTGAGGAGAGTGATGTCGTCGAGATGGGGGAGGGGGTTCCAGTCCCGCTCGGGTGTGCGAACGAAGCCCAGGCGTTCATAGATGCGGTGGGCGGTGCGCATCGTGCGCTGGGTCGACAGGACGAGGCGTACGCAGCCGTCAGTGGCCCGTGCGCGGTCGACGCAGGCCCGGACGAGAGCCTCTCCAGCGCCGCGGCCGCGGGCGGCGTGCGCGACCGCGAGCATCCGTATCTCGGCCTCCTTCGGTCCCGCGATGTCGGCCATGGGACCGCCGCCGGTCGGTACGAAGGTGACGCCGCCGAGCACATGCCCGTCCGCCACGGCCACCAGCACCTCTGCCGCGGCGGCCCGCCCCGCCACGTCCTTCAGTTCGTCGAGGTAGGCGTCGCTCTCGCCGAAGTCGAGGAGGCCGTCCTGGAGGTAGGCCTGCGCCGTGATCTCGCCGAGCCTGTCGTACTCGTCGGGGGTCGCCTGCCGGATGATGAGGTCCATGGGGCCGAGTGTGCCGGACGGGTACGACAACGGGCCGCCGGATTTCTCCGTCGGCCCGCTGACCCGCGTACGACGGGGACTCAGTGCGAGGCGCCGGCCGTGGCCGGCGGCAGCTCCACCTGCACCCCCGGGTCGCCCGCGTCCGCCGTGTAGTCCTCCGGCCTGGTCTCGTCGATGCCCTCCGGAGCCTTCAGCGCCTTCAGGACGAACGTCAGCACCACCGTGACCACCACGTTCAGCACGAACGCCGTCAGGCCGATGTAGCCGATCTCCCCGATGCCGGGGATCTCCTTGGCGGAGCCGCCGAAGTGCGGCTGGGTCGGGGACGCGACACCGTACGCCGCCAGCGTGCCGTAGACCATGCCGACCGCCCAGCCCGCCAGCAGCGCCCAGCGGTGGAACCAGCGGGTGAACAGACCGCCGACCAGGGCCGGGAAGGTCTGCAGGATCCAGATGCCGCCGAGCAGCTGGAAGTTGATGGCGACCGTCTTGTCCATGGTCAGGACGAAGACCAGGGCGCCCACCTTCACCAGCAGCGAGACGATCTTGGAGACCCTGGTCTCCTCTGCTGCCGTGGCGTCCGGCTTGATGAAGTCCTTGTAGATGTTGCGGGTGAAGAGGTTCGCGGCCGCGATCGACATGATCGCCGCGGGCACCAGCGCGCCGATGCCGATCGCCGCGAAGG
The DNA here is from genome assembly GCF_055639175.1 of Streptomyces sp. NPDC107546. NCBI lineage: Bacteria > Bacillati > Actinomycetota > Actinomycetes > Kitasatosporales > Streptomycetaceae > Streptomyces > Streptomyces sp. NPDC107546. The sequence goes on from NZ_JBVKBA010000028.1 coordinate 5,040, forward strand.
CCACACCGGCGAACCAGTCCGGGAACATGTTCTCGAACAGCTGCGGAATCGCCAGCTGCCCGTTCTTGACCTTCACACCCGCGGCGATCGCCATGAAGCCCAGCAGCGCCAGCAGGCCCAGCATCAGCGAGTACAGCGGCAGGATCGTGGTGTTGCGGCGGATCACCTCACGGCTGCGCGAGGACAGCGTCGCGGTGATCGAGTGCGGGTACATGAACAGCGCGAGCGCCGAGCCCAGCGCCAGCGTGGCGTACGTCCACTGAGTCGCCTCCGAGGGCGCGAGGGCCCCGCGCGGCTTGCCAGTTGCCGGGTTGACCTGCGCGAACGCATGGCCCGCCTTCGCGAAGACGTCATCGAAGCCGCCGAGCTTGATCGGGATGTAGATGATCGCCACCGCGATGACGATGTAGATCAGCGCGTCCTTCACGAACGCGATCAGCGCGGGAGCCCTGAGGCCCGACGAGTACGTGTACGCGGCCAGCACACCGAAGGCGATCAGCAGCGGCAGGTCCTTCACGAACCAGTTGGTGTTCTCGCCGCCGCCCACGCCCATCACGTCAAGGACGGCCTGGATGCCCACCAGTTGGAGCGCGATGTACGGCATGGTCGCCAGGATGCCGGTGAGCGCCACCGCCAGCGACAGGCCCTTCGAACCGAACCGGCCGCGCACGAAGTCCGAGGTCGTGACGTATCCGTGCCGGTGCGAAACCGACCAAAGGCGCGGCAGGAAGGTGAAGATCAGCGGGTACACCAGGATGGTGTAGGGCACCGCGAAGAAACCCGAGGCGCCCGCCGCGTAGATCGCCGCCGGCACGGCCACGAACGTGTACGCGGTGTACAGGTCGCCGCCGAGCAGGAACCAGGTGATCCAGGTTCCGAACGAGCGGCCGCCGAGGCCCCACTCGTCGAGGCTGTGCTCGTTGTCGGCCCTGCGCCAGCGCGCCGCCAGGAAGCCGATGACGGTGACGGCCAGGAAGAAGAAGATGAAGACGCCGAGCGCGACGCCGTTCACGCCGTCCTTCACTGCGACGCACCCCCCTTCTGGCCGGCGCGGGAGCGCTGGTCACGCTGCCACAGCTTGTACGCGAACATCGTCAGCGCCGTGGAGATGAGCACCCACAGCATCTGGTACCAGTAGAAGAACGGAATGCCGATGAACGCGGGGTCCGTCTCGGCGTACGAGCCGACCCACAGCATCGCGACGAAGGGTGCTACAAGGCAGAGGGCGATGACGACGCGCACCGGCGTCACCACCGCCGCTCTGGCTGCATCTGGCTGATCGGACATGCGGCTCCGTCCCCTCACTGGTCACCTGTGCACCTGTGTAATGCGCAGGCAATGTAGGTGACCACGTCATGAAAGCGGAAGCCCTCGTCCGCATATCGGTCGTGACCAGGCCCGGAAGGCGCTGCGGTTCTACTCCGCGGGCCGCTTCAGCCGGGCTACGAACTTGTAGCGGTCCCCTCGGTAGACGGACCGCACCCACTCCACCGGCTTGCCCTCGCGGTCCAGCGAGTGTCGGGAGAGCATCAGCATCGGCAGGCCCACGTCCGTGCCGAGCAGACCCGCCTCGCGCGGGGTGGCCAGCGAGGTCTCGATGGTCTCCTCCGCCTCCGCGAGATGGACGTCGTAGACCTCCGCGAGCGCCGTGTAGAGGGAGGTGTACTTCACCAGCGAGCGGCGCAGCGCCGGGAAGCGCTTGGCGGACAGGTGCGTCGTCTCGATCGCCATCGGCTCGCCGCTCGCCAGGCGCAGCCGCTCGATGCGCAGCACCCGGCCGCCGGGCGAGATGTCGAGCAGCCCGGCGAGCGTGTCGTCGGCCGTGATGTAGCCGATGTCCAGCAGTTGCGAGGTGGGCTCCAGTCCCTGCGCGCGCATGTCCTCCGTGTACGAGGTCAGTTGCAGCGCCTGGGACACCTTCGGCTTGGCGACGAACGTGCCCTTGCCCTGGATGCGTTCGAGCCGCCCCTCGACGACCAGCTCCTGCAACGCCTGGCGCACCGTCGTGCGGGAGGTGTCGAACTCCGCGGCCAGCGTGCGCTCGGGCGGCACCGGCGTGCCCGGCGCCAGCGTCTCCGTCATGTCGAGCAGATGCTTCTTCAGACGGTAGTACTTGGGCACGCGCGCGGTGCGGACGGTCGTCCCGCCCTCGCTCTCCGCACTGCTGACGTCGGTGCTCATGCTCTGCCTTCCCGGCTCCGGATGCCGAAGCGACCGACAGGCCGTCGGTCACGGCTCACATCGTGGCACGGCTTCATGGGGAGCAGAGCCCCACGCTCCGTGATCCCCGTTCCACGGACGGGGATCCCCTCTGTATACCGTCGGCACCCTCGCTGGTCTAGTCCACACCGTGGAAGTGGTCCAGTCGCGGCCATGGGAATCCGTGTGCCCGTTTTCGCTGGGTTCCTACTTAAAGGTCCTTTCATATGTAGGTCGCATAACGAACGCCCTGAGCGGCTCGAACACCCTTGACGCGCCTATTGGTCTGAGCCAAGCTCCCCCCTACTGGTCTACACCATTGGTCCAGGTCCCGGCCCCACGGGCGGTGCGCGTCGTCACGCCGCGGGGACAAGGGGGGTTTGTGGCATCCCTGAGGAGGATGGCGTGAAGCGCAAACTGACAGTCGCGATCGGTATCGCGGGCATGATGGTCTCCATCGCGGCGTGCGGGGGCGGGAAGTCCGGCGGGTCGAGCACGGGGGCGGACGCCAAGGAGCTCACCGTCTGGCTGACGGTCGACGCCCAGAACAACTGGCCGGCGCTGGTGAAGGCCGCCGACGACGCGGTGCTGAAGAAGCACCCGGGCCTGAAGATCAACCACGAGTACTACGGCTGGCCGGACAAGAACACCAAGCTCGACGCCGTCCTCGCCACCGACAAGGCCCCCGACGTGGTCGAGATGGGCAACACCGAGATGCTCGGCTACATGGTCAAGGGCGCCTTCGCCCCGGTGGACCCGGCCAAGTTCGACAACTCCGCCCAGTGGCTGGACGGCCTCAAGTCGTCCGTCACGTACGACGGCAAGACCTACGGCGTCCCTTACTACGCCGGCGGCCGCGTCGCCAACTGGCGCAAGGACATCGCCGCTTCGGTCGGTGTGAAGGCGCCGCCGAAGACGTACCAGGAGCTCACCGCCGACCTGGACAAGATCCAGCAGAAGGAGGGCAGCGGGTTCAGCGCCTGGTACCAGCCCACGCGCGACTGGTACGCGGCCATGTCCTTCGTCTACGACGCCGGCGGCTCCATCGCCAGGCAGGAGGGCGGCCAGTGGAAGGCCAGCCTCTCCTCGCCGGAGTCCCTCAAGGGCCTCAGCGAGTTCAAGACGGTCATCGACAAGTACATGCATGGCGACAAGACCAAGGACGAATCCGACCGGTACATCGTCTACGGCCAGGGCAAGTCCGCCATGATCTTCGGCGCCGCCTGGGAGGGCGCGGCCGCGGCCGACCCGAAGGCCGACAAGACCGGCGGCAAGCTGAAGACCGGCCTCGAGAACTTCGTGATGCCCGGCCCGTCCGGCAAGAACATGCCCGTCTTCCTGGGCGGTTCCGACCTGGCGATCCCGGTGAAGTCCAAGGCGCAGTCGCTGGCCGCCGAGTGGATCAACGCGTTCACCGGATCGCAGGGCCAGAAGGGCCTCATCGCCAAGGGCAACCTGCCCAACGACAAGACCGACCTCGCGACCCTGAAGAACGACCCGGCGACGGCGGTCCCGGCCACCGCGGCCGAGTCCAACTGGTTCGTCCCCATGGCACCCGGCTGGGGCCAGGTCGAGAAGGCGCAAGTCCTGCAGACGATGCTGCAGGACATCGGCACCGGCAAGAAGTCGGTCGAGGCCGCCGCGAAGGACGCGGACGCCGCGATCGACAAGGTCATCAACACCAAGTGAGCCGACGGCAGGGCCCCGTGGACCCGGGGGGTGTTCGGGGAGGGGCCCTGCGTCTCGTACGACCGTGGGGGCGGGGCTGCCGTCCTCCTGCGACCGTGCGGGTTTCGCCTTCGTACGACCTGAAGGACCGCTGAGGAGCGCGCGATGAGTGCCGCAGACACGACCACCCCTGCCAAGGTGCCGCCGCCGCGGCCGGTGCCTCCACCACCGGGCATCGCCGCCGCAAGGCCACGCAGAGGGCGGGCGCCGGGCGGGGGCGCCGTCCCCTGGGCGCTGCTCGCCCCCTGTCTGCTGGTCCTCGCCCTGGTGATGGGCTATCCGCTGGTCCGCCTGGTGACCCTGTCCTTCCAGAAGTTCGGCCAGTCCCAGCTGTGGGGGTTCCAGCCGGCCCAGTCGGCCGGGTTCGCCAACTTCACCAACGTGCTTCAGGACGGCGAGTTCTGGGCGGTCGTCGTGCGCACGGTCGTTTTCGCGGCGGGCTCGGTGATCTTCACCATGGTCCTCGGCATGCTGATCGCGCTGCTGCTCCAGCGGGTCTCCGGCTGGATGAAGACGCTGATCAACATCGTGCTGGTGGCCAGCTGGGGTATGCCGGTCATCGCGGCCACCACCGTCTTCAAATGGCTCTTCGACTCGGACTACGGCATCCTCAACGCCCTGCTGAGCAAGCTGCCCGGCGTGCATCTGATCGGCCACAACTGGTTCGCGAGCGGACCGCAGGGCCTGGCCGTGATCATGCTGCTCGTGGTCTGGGGCGCCGTTCCGTTCGTCGTCATCACGCTCGGCGCGGGCCTCACCCAGGTGCCCATCGAGCTTCAGGAGGCGGCCCGGCTCGACGGCGCCGGCTCCTGGGGCGTGTTCCGCCACGTCACCCTCCCGATCCTGAAGCCGATCATCGTGATGCTCACGACCCTCTCCGTCATCTGGGACATGGGCGTCTTCCCGCAGGTCTTCGTGATGCGCGGCGGCCACCCCGAGGCCGAGTTCCAGCTGCTCACCACGTACTCGTACGACCGGGCGTTCGTGGTCGACGACTACGGCCAGGGCTCCGCGATCGCGCTGATCACCGTGCTGTTGCTGCTCGGTGTCGTCGCCGTCTACATGCGTCAGATGCTGAAGATCGGAGAAGTCGAATGAGCGGCATGAGCGGCATGAGCGGCATGAGTGCGACGACGCTCACCGGGCGCGCCGTGGCCCGCCGCCGGACCAGGTCCCGGCTCGGCTGGAACCTCCTCGGCCTGCTGGTCTTCCTCACCGCGGGCTTCCCTGTCTACTGGATGATCGACACGGCGTTCAAGCCGGCGAAGGACGCCATCGACCCGGACCCGAGCCTGCTGCCCACGGGCCTCACACTGGACAACTTCCGCCGGGCGCTGGCCATCGCCGACTTCTGGGGACCGGTCGGCCGCAGCCTCGTCGTGTCGCTGTCGGTGGTCGCGATCGGCATCGTCGTCGGCATGCTGGCGGCGCTCGCCATCTCCCGGTTCGCCTTCCGCGGCCGGAAGATCGTGATCGTGGGCATCCTGGCGGTCCAGATGGTGCCGCTCATCGCCATGATCATCCCGGTGTTCCTCCTGCTCAACGACCTCGGGCAGTACGACAAGCTGTCCGGTCTGATCATCACCTACCTGACCTTCATCCTGCCGTTCACGGTGTGGACGCTGCGCGGCTTCATCGTCAACATCCCGCGCGAACTGGAGGAGGCGGCGATGGTGGACGGGTGCTCGCGCACCGGCGCCTTCCTGCGTGTGGTCTTCCCGCTGCTGGCCCCCGGCCTGGTCGCCACCTCGGTCTACGGCTTCATCCAGGCCTGGAACGAGTACCTGTACGCCCTGATGCTGATGAGCCAGCAGCACCAGACCGCGACCGTCTGGCTCGGCAACTTCACCACCAAGCACGGCACCGAGTACGCCCCCATGATGGCCGGCGCCACGATGATGGCGGTGCCGATGGTCGTGCTCTTCCTCCTAGTCCAGCGCAAGATGGCCGCGGGCCTCACCGCGGGCGCCGTGAAGGGATAACGCCCCCCGATGACGACATTCGCCAGCGGCACGGACACTCTGACGCGCGATGCGCTGACGGTCCTCCAACCCGGCTTCATCGGCACCACCGCCCCCGACTGGCTGCTGCGGCGCCTCGGCGAGGGTCTGGCCTCCGTGGGCCTGTTCGGTCGCAACATCACCTCGCCCGGGCAACTCGCCGCCCTGACCGCTCAGTTGCGCGCCGAACGCGACGACGTGCTCGTCGCGATCGACGAGGAGGGAGGAGACGTCACTCGCCTGGAGGCGCGGACCGGCTCCTCCTTCCCGGGCAACCACGCGCTGGGCGCGGTCGACGACGCGGGCCTGACCCGCGAGGTGGCGTACGCACTCGGCCGACGGCTCGCCGAGTGCGGGGTCAACCTCAACTGGGCGCCCTCGGCCGATGTGAACTCCAACCCCGCCAACCCGGTGATCGGCGTCCGGTCCTTCGGCGCCGACCCCGAGTCGGTCGCCCGCCACACCGCCGCCTACGTCACCGGCCTGCAGTCCGCCGGTGTGGCCGCCTGCACCAAGCACTTCCCCGGGCACGGAGACACGGAGGTCGACTCCCACCTCGCCCTCCCGCGCATCGACGCGGAACCAGCGGTGCTCCAGGACCGCGACCTCGCCCCGTTCCGCGCGGCGATCACCGCCGGCACGCGCGCAGTGATGAGCGCGCACATCCTGGTCCCGGCCCTGGACCCGGACCGCCCGGCAACGTTGTCCCGGCGCATCCTGACCGACCTTCTGCGCGACGAGCTCGCCTACGACGGCCTGATCGTCACCGACGGCATGGAGATGCGGGCGATCGCCGGGACGTACGGCATCGAGCGCGGCAGCGTCCTCGCCATCGCGGCCGGTGCGGACGCCATCTGCGTGGGCGGCGGTCTCGCGGACGACGAGACGGTACGACGTCTGCGGGACGCCCTGGTGGCGGCGGTCCGCTCCGGCGAGCTGGCCGAGGAACGGCTCGCCGAGGCCGCGGAACGCGTACGGGCGCTGGCGCGGTGGACGGCGTCGGCGGCAGCGGACGGCGTCGGCCCACACCGGCCGCCCGTCGCCGACATCGGCCTGCTCGCGGCCCGCCGCGCGCTGAAGGTCACCGGCGAAGAGGGCTTCACCCCGCTCACCGAGCCGCCCTACGTCGCCGCCCTCACCCCCGTGGCCAACATCGCGGTGGGCGACGAGACCCCGTGGGGCGTGGCCGCCGAACTGCTCCGCCTGCTCCCCGGCACGGAGACCGGCAGCTTCGCCGGGGAGGCGGCGGGGCGCGCGGCGCTGGCAGCCGCCGGGCCCCGGCGGATCGTGACGGTGGTCCGCGACGAGCACCGTCACCCCTGGATGGCCTCCGCTCTGGACACGCTCCTCGAGCAGCGTCCCGACACGATCGTGGTCGAGATGGGCGTGCCCCAGGCGGCTCCTCGCGGCGCCCTGCACATCGCCACCCACGGGGCGGCACGGGTGTGCGGCCGGGCGGCGGCGGAGGTCATCGCGGGCCGTTGAGCCGTGGCGGGGAGGACGCCGGGTCCGGGTGCCGTCCGGACCCGGCGTCCTCCTTCTGGGGCGTCTTCCTGTCAAGGCACTAGATACCCTGCCAGTCGGGCTTGTTGGCGTAGGTGTGGCGGAAGTAGTCGGCGAGCTTCAGCTTGGACGCGGCGGCCTCGTCCACGACGACGGTCGCGTGCGGGTGGAGTTGGAGCGCGGAGGCCGGGCAGACTGCGGCGACCGGGCCCTCGACGGTCGCGGCGACCGCGTCCGCCTTGCCCTCGCCGGTCGCCAGCAGCACCAGGTGCCGCGCCTCGAGGATGGTGCCTATGCCCTGGGTGATCACATGGTGCGGAACCCGGTCGATGTCGCCGTCGAAGAAGCGGGCGTTGTCGATACGGGTCTGCTCGGTGAGCGTCTTGATACGGGTGCGGGAGGCGAGCGAGGAGCACGGCTCGTTGAACCCGATGTGCCCGTCGGTCCCGATCCCGAGCAACTGCAGATCCACGCCACCGGCCTCCGCGAGTGCCCTGTCGTACTCCTCGCACGCGGCCTGAACGTCCTGTGCGGTGCCGTCGGGTCCCAGGAAGGCGTCCATGCCCATCCCGAGCGGCTCCAGCACCTCCCGCCGGAGGACGGAACGGTACGACTCCGGGTGGTCCGCGGGCAGTCCGACGTACTCGTCGAGTTGGGCGACACGCGCCCGCGAAACGTCCACGGCCCCGGAACGCGCCCTGGCCGCCAGGGCCTCGTACACGGGCAACGGTGTCGACCCGGTGGCCACACCGAGCAGGGCGTCGGGCCTGCGCCGGAGCAGCTGCGTCATGGCCTCGGCGATGAGCTCGCCACCCGCCTGGGCGTCCGGAACGATGACAACTTCCACGCTGGGCCTGCCGATCTGAGGAGAGTGGACTGGGAACCGGGGGAGTGGACCATGTGGTTTAGACCAATCTAACAGAGCCGGGGCCTTCGGAGGGGCTGTGGACGGGGGTGTTGGCGGAGGCGAGGGGGCGGTCCGGCGTGGGTCGGCGGCGCCCCGAACGCGGGGCCCGGCCAAGGCCGCCTGCCTGGCGGATTCGGGCCGACGGGCTTACTGATGTGCTCCGCTCTGCCCGGTACCGCCCGGCGTAGATCCGGCACCGCCTCCCCGCCGAGGCGTCGCCGGGTCCGAGGGGGTGGAATAGGAGCCGTCAGGCCAGAGCGAGAGGCACTGCCCACCCCGGGAGGAACCCCCATGACGCCGACGACACCGGACCCTCAGCGAGACCTCCCGGGACGGATCATGGCCCGGGAGATGGCCGAACAGCCCGCCGTGCTGCGCCGCATCCTCGACGAGGGGGCACCGCGCATCCGGGAGGTGGCCCGCGAGGTCGCCGCCCGCAAGCCCCGGTTCGTGCTGCTGACGGCCCGCGGCACCTCGGACAACGCCGCGCTCTACGCCAAGTACCTCCTGGAGATCCGCCTCGGCCTGCCCTGCGGTCTCACCTCGATGTCCACGACCACGGCCTACGGCGCCCGTCCCGACCTCACCGACGTCCTGGTCATCACCGTCAGTCAGTCCGGCGGCTCCCCGGACCTCGTCGCCTCGACAAGGGCCGCCCGCGAGGCCGGCGCCCTCACGCTCGCCGTGACCAACAACCCGGACTCACCGCTGGCCGCCGTCTCCGAATACCACATCGACGTCATGGCCGGTGAGGAGAAGGCCCTCCCCGCGACCAAGACCTACACCGCCTCCCTTCTCGCCCTCTATCTCTTCGTCGAAGGACTGCGCGGGGGCGACGGCGGGTCCGCGAAGGCACTGCCCGGCCTCGCCGAGCAACTCCTCGCCCGCCAGGACGAGGTCCGCACCCTGGCCGCCCGCTACCGCTTCGCCGAGCGCATGGTCATCACCTCGCGCGGCTACGGCTACCCCACCGCCAAGGAAGCCGCCCTGAAGCTGATGGAGACCAGCTACATCCCCGCGCTCTCCTACTCCGGCGCCGACCTCCTGCACGGCCCACTCGCCATGGTCGACAACGTCTCGCCGGTCATCGCCGTCGTGACGGACGGCAAGGGCGGCGCCGCGCTCCAGCCCGTACTCGACCGGCTGCGCGGCCGCGGCGCCGACCTCGTCGTCATCGGGCCGCCGAGCCAGGTCGAGCAGGCGTCGGCGGGGTTCGTCCTGCCGACCGAGGGCGTGGCCGAGGAGGTCCAGCCGATCCTGGAGATCATCCCGCTCCAACTCCTCGCGTACGAGGTCACCATCGCCCGCGGCCAGGACCCGGACGCCCCGCGCGCCCTGGCCAAGGTGACGCAGACGCACTGAGAAGCGGCTGGGTGTGCCGGACGTCCGCGGGAGGCCCTAGGCCAGGGAACCTCCCGTCGCGTCCACCCAGCTGCCCGTGACCCACCGGCCGGAGTCGGAGGCCAGGAACGCCACCACGTCGGCGACGTCCGCCGTGGTGCCCACGCGGCCCAGTGCCGATATGGAGGCGGCCCAGGCCGCGCCGTCCTGCGTGTCGTGCAGCAACTCGGCGGTGTTGTCGGTGTCGATGATCCCGGGGGCCACCGAGTTCACGGTGATGCCGCGACGGCCCAGCACCTTGGACAGGTCGCGGGTGAAGACGTCCAGGGCGCCCTTCGTCATCGCGTAGGCGATCTGCTGCGGCATCGCCGCGGTCCTGGACAGACCGGAGGAGATGTTGATGACACGACCGCCGTCCCTCAACCGGTCCAGGCCGCGGCGCACGATGAAGAACGGCGCCTTCACATTCACCGCGAAGACCTTGTCGTACTCCTCCTCCTCGATCTCCGACAGCGGGCGTGCACCGCCGATGCCCGCGTTGTTGACCAGGATGTCCACGCCGTCCGCATGGCGGTCGAAGGCCTCCCACAGGGCCTGGGCGTCGCCCGGCAGCCCCAGCTCGACGCCGATCGCGAACGCGGAACCGCCGGCCGCCTCGATCGCTGCGACCGTCTCCTTCGCCGCCGCCTCGTTCCGGCCGTAGTGCACGGCCACCCGCGCACCGTCACGCGCCAGCCGCTCGGCGATTCCCCGGCCGATGCCCCTGCTCGCCCCTGTGACGAGCGCGGTCCTCCCCGCGAGCACGCCCATGCCGACACCCCTCCCATTCCCTAGCGGTCGATACAGAAAAGACCGTACTGCAGGGCGGGGCAATTTCTCTAGCATCCGCTATAAAATCCACCCCATGGTGGAGAGCCAGGACAGCGACCGACAGGCAGAACCGCTACCCGGTGGATCGACGCGGGCCGCGACCGAGGGCGAGCCCGCGATGCGGTCGACGTCGGCGCGTGGCGGTTCCGGGTCCTCCCGCCCTCGCGGACGCCCCCGTTCCTTCGACCGTGGGACCGCGCTCGAAAAGGCCCTCCTCGCGTTCTGGGAGCACGGTTACGAGGCCACCTCCGTCTCCGACCTGACCCGGGTCATGGGTATCGGCGCGCCGAGCCTGTACGCGGCGTTCGGTGACAAGCGGTCGCTCTTCGAGGAGGTCGTCGGCGTCTACGGCGAGCGGTACGGATCCTTCGGTGACCGCGCCCTCGCCGAGGAGCCCACCGCTCGTGCCGCGATCGAGCGGATGCTCCGCGAGGCCGCCGAGATCTACACCGCCGCCGGGCACCCGCACGGCTGCCTCGTCATCCACGCCGCCGCCAACTGCACGACGCCGGAGATCGAGGAGTCCCTGCGGGCGCGGCGCAACGCCAACATCGACGCCTTCGAGAGCCGTATCCGGGCCGCAGCCGCCACCGGTGAGCTGCCCGCCGGTACCGACGCCCGCGCACTCGCCCGGTACGTCGGCGCGATCATTCAGGGCATGTCCCAGCAGGCGCGCGACGGGGCCACCCGGGAGGAACTGGAAGCACTCGCCGAGGTCGCCCTCGCCGTCTGGCCCCACGCGCGAACTGACGGGGACTACGCTCCAGGTGGGCCGTCGGGGCGGCCGGGACGGATGCGTGAAGGCGTGGATGTCTGATAAAGAGACAACAACAAACATCCTCCAACGCATGGACACACACCTCAGACCCAGGCACCATGGCCTCGTCGGCGTGGTCTAGTCCACCAGGCCGCCAATACTAGGTAAAGTAAGTAAAGCCACAAGCCCCGCCTTCCCCGCACAGGAAGGCGGACCGAGGAACCGGCGCTCTCTGCCCTGACTGCTCCGGCTCCTCGACCTTCGGCCGACCGGGACCGCACACCCCGCGGCCGTTGATGCTCCGGGCTGCGGTGCCGGGAGGGTTGAGGGTCCCTCCCAGGCGCCGCGGCCCGCGGGTGCTTTCGGGGGCCGTACGAGTGCCGCACCCGGAACCGCCTGCCCGCCGGGTCGTACCAGGACGCCTGCACCGGCCGATTTCGATCGATGTCCGAACGCCCGGGTACCCTCGCACACGTGCCCTCCATGAACGAACTGGTCCGCCAGCACACCGCCCTCAGCGACTCCGACCTGGAGTGGCTGCATCTGCTGGTGTCGGAGTGGCAGCTGCTGTCCGACCTCTCCTTCGCCGACCTGGTCCTGTGGGTGCCCACTCTCGACGGCACCCGGTATGTGTCGGTGGCGCAGATGCGCCCCAACACCGGCCCCACGTCCTACCAGGACGACATGGTCGGCCACCTCGTCCCCCGCGGCCGCCGCCCCATGCTGGACGCGGCCCTGGACGAGGGCCGGATCGTGCGTGAGGGCGACCCGGAGTGGCGCGAGGAGGTCCCGGTCCGGGTCGAGTCCATCCCCGTACGCTGCGGGGGGCGCGTCCTCGGCGTCATCGCCCGCAACACCAACCTGCTGACCGTGCGCACCCCGAGCCGCCTGGAGCTCACCTACCTCCAGAGCGCCTCCGACCTCGCCCAGATGATCGCGGCCGGCGCCTTCCCGTTCCCCGACCAGCAGGTCGACATGGACGCCTCACCGCGCGTCGGTGACGGCCTGATCCGTCTCGATGCGGACGGCATCGTCCAGTACGCGTCACCGAACGCTTTGTCGGCGTACCACCGGCTCGGCCTCGCCGCCGACCTCGTCGGCCACCACCTCGGCAAGACCACCGCGGAACTCGCCCCGACCAAGGGGCCCGTCGATGAGGCACTGGTCAAGCTGGCCAGCGGATGGGCGCCGCGCGAGTTCGAGATCGAGGCCAACGACGGGGTGATCCAGTTCCGCGCGATCCCCCTCAAGCCCAAGGGCACGCGCATCGGCTCGCTGGTCCTGCTCCGGGACGTCACCGAACTGCGGCGCCGCGAGCGCGAGTTGATCACCAAGGACGCGACCATCCGGGAGATCCACCACCGGGTGAAGAACAACCTCCAGACGGTCGCCGCCCTGCTCCGACTGCAGGCCCGCCGCATCGAGTCCGACCGCGGCAGGGAGGCCCTCGAGGAGGCCGTGCGGCGGGTCGGCTCGATCGCCATCGTTCATGAGACGCTGTCCCAGAACCTGGACGAGCGCGTGGAGTTCGACGAGATCGCCGACCGGGTGCTCGCCATGGTCGCGGAGATCTCGCCCGGCACGGTCACCGGCCGGCGCAGCGGCCGCTTCGGCATCCTCGACGCGGAGGTCGCCACCCCGTTGGCCATGGTGCTCACCGAGGTCCTGCAGAACGCGCTGGAGCACGGTTTCCGTCAGGGCGAGACCGGCACGGTCGAGGTCTCGGCCGTCCGCGGCGGTACGACGAAGGAGGCGCGCCTCCTGGTCACCGTCCAGGACGACGGGGTGGGCCTGCCCGAGGGCTTCGATCCCCAGACCGCAGGCAACCTCGGGCTGCAGATCGTACGGACGCTGGTGGAGGGCGAGTTGGGCGGGACGTTCGACATGGTCCCGGCCCCGGGGCGAGGCACACGCGTGATCCTGGACATCCCGGTCCGTGCGCAGAAGTGAGCCCGGGCGGCGGCGAGCCAGTACGGACGTCGCCGTCCCCCGGCCCCGCACGGCATCGTCCCCACAGCAATGAGCCCCGGACCACCAAGTGGTCCGGGGCTAAAGCTCGTTGGTGCCAGCTGCTGCTAGCGACTGCGCGCTGCGGCTCGGGGGCGGGAGAAGCGTACTCGCTGTACGCGCCGCCAAGCTCAGGCTCGTCGGGGCGGGTGTGTCAGGCGGAGGCCTGACGGGCCCGGTTGCGGGCGGCGCGGCGCTTCATGGCGCGGCGCTCGTCCTCGCTGAGACCACCCCAGACGCCGGAGTCCTGGCCGGACTCGAGCGCCCACTGCAGGCACTGCTCGATAACCGGGCAGCGACGGCAGACGGCCTTGGCTTCCTCGATCTGCAGCAGCGCAGGACCAGTGTTGCCGATGGGGAAGAAGAGCTCGGGGTCTTCCTCGCGGCAAACGGCGTTGTGACGCCAGTCCATGGCTGCTACCTCTCCTTGGTATTACATGCAGATTGCTTGTGAATGTGAACGCTTTCACGAATCCCTCAACAAGTGAAGGGCCGATCGTCAGACTCACTGACGTGGTCCTGTGGATTGAGGAGGGGTTCGAGCACTCTCGATGGAAGCCGGTGTTGCGGGCTGTCCCGAGCGCCACGTAGAGACTCGCAAACCTCAGCGGCGGATACAACCCCTTCCGGAAAGTTTTTTTTGATTCCTTGGTGTCGACTAGGTCACAGCCGTACTTCCAAGGGGTGGATCCTGGCCTAAACGTTCGAGTGAAAGGACTTTCGCCCCTTCTGCTCACACAATCACACGCAGTGCACGGCGTACGCCTGTGAACGTCACGCTCGTACGCACCCCAAGGTGGTCGCCGTCCATCTGTAGGGGGAGGGGCGCCTTCGAATGCAAGGTGAAGCCGCTCAGGTCGTGCAGCGAGACCACGTGCCTGCCCCGGGGTCCGCGCTCGGGGGACGAAGTGAGCAACTGGGTTGCATACCGGGCAGCCGAGGCCGTCGAAAGGCGGCTGAGAGCCAGCACGTCGAGGCCGGTATCGAACGAGGCCTTAGGTGAGGCGTACACGGGACGATTGCCGAGAAACGTCCAGGGCGCGGTGTTGCAGATTATGGACATGACCAGATCGGTCACCGGCTCCTCACCCGCCCGTTCCAGGGTGATCGTGCCGTGCCTGCGATGCGGTTCGTCCAGGAACTGACGGACCACCTGGCGCAGGTAGAGCGCATGGGTGGACCGCTTGCCCTGCTCCCGCTGCTGCTCCACCCGGCCCACCACTCCCGCGTCGAAGCCGAAGCCCGCGTTGAAGGTGAACCAGCGGGAGGGCACGGCCTCGTCCTCGGTGCCCGGGGTGCCCTCCGCGAGACCGAGGCCGACCACACGCTCACGGCGCTCGCGCAGGCCGTCGAGGATGGCGCCGGTGGCCTCCACGACGTCGTTGGGCAAGCCCAGGGCGCGGGCGAAGACGTTGGTCGAGCCGCCGGGCACCACGGCGAGCAGGGGGAGGCGGTCGGGGTCGGGGCCGTGGTGCAGCAGACCGTTGACGACCTCGTTGACCGTGCCGTCGCCGCCGAGCGCCACGACCAGGTCTATGTCCTCGCTCTCCGCGGCCTGCCGGCCGAGGTCCCGGGCGTGCCCCCGGTACTCGGTGGTCACCGCCTCGAGCTTCATCTCGCTCGCCAGCGCGTGGATGAGCACATCACGGGTACGTGCGCTTGTGGTGGTTGCCGCCGGATTGACCACGAGAAGTGCACGCATGGTGTGCAGCGTACCTACTGGGCGGTACTCGGCCCTAGTCCGGGTAGGGATCCGGTAAGAGGACCGGGAGTGGTCTTGAGCACAGCGGGGCGGCAGGCGTCGGCGGCGGTGACCGGGCCGAGGGCTACCCTTCAGGGGTGAGCGCTGAGCAGAACCCCACCCCTGAGACCCGCCAAGCCGGGCCCCGCCCCACGCGGCTGACCGCCGCGGCGGCGCTGGCCGGCCTGGAGGGGCTGGCCCTGGTCGCGGGCGGCGTCTGGACGCTCGTCCTCGGCCTCACGGGCGCGCCGGACGACCGTCAGCAGGCCGTCACCCTCGGCATCACCCTGATCGTGCTCGCGCTGCTTCCGCTGCTGGCCGCGCGGGGTCTGCTGCTGCGGCGCGGCTGGAGCCGGGGGCCCGCCGTCATCACCCAGATCATGGCGCTGCCGGTGGCGTACAACCTGCTCCGCGCCGACAGTGTCGCGATCCCGGTCGGCATCGTGCTCGCGATCGTCGCGGTGACGGCCCTGGTGCTCCTGGTGAACCCGGCGACGACGCAGGCACTCGGAATCCGCGGGCCCGGTCGCGCGGAGGATCCGAAGCAGTAGACGGCGCCCGGCTCCGCGGGAGGAGCCGAAGAGGTGGTTGACCGGCACCCGGCCGCGTGGAGCAACCGGAGAGTGGCCGACGTCCGGCCGCGCCGACTTGGCGTCGCGACGCCGGGTACGTGACCGCGCGCGATGATTTCCCTGCCTGACGACTTTCCCTGCCTGACGACGCCAACCGGCAGCGGCGACCCCACCGGCACCGCCGCCGTCGCCGGCCTTCCGCATCCCGAACCGACGCGAAGGCGGGACGCCGCCCGGCCGTCGTGGGGCGCGCTGACCGTCAGCCCCGCGTGCCGCCGTCCTACTCCTCCACCAGCAGTTTGTCCCGCAACTGCGCCAGCGTCCGCGCCAGCAGACGCGAGACGTGCATCTGCGAGATGCCGACCTCCTGCGCGATCTGCGACTGCGTCATGTTGCCGAAGAAGCGCAGCAGCAGGATCCGCTTCTCCCGCGGCGGAAGGTCCTCCAGTAGCGGCTTCAGCGACTCGCGGTACTCGACGCCTTCCAGCGCCTCGTCCTCCGCGCCGAGCGTGTCCGCGACCGCCGGGGACTCGTCGTCCGTGTCGGGGACGTCCAGGGACAGCGTCGAGTACGCGTTGGCGGACTCCAGGCCCTCCAGGACCTCCTCCTCCGAGATGGCCAGCTTCTCGGCCAGCTCGTGGACCGTCGGAGAGCGGCCATGCTGCTGGGACAGCTCGGCCGTGGCCGTCGTCAGGGCCAGGCGCAGCTCCTGCAGGCGCCGCGGCACCCGCACCGCCCAGCCCTTGTCGCGGAAGTGCCGCTTGATCTCACCGACGACCGTCGGGGTCGCGTAGGTCGAGAACTCGACGCCCCGCTCCGGGTCGAAGCGGTCCACCGACTTGATCAGACCGATGGTGGCGACCTGGGTCAGATCGTCCAGCGGCTCGCCGCGGTTGCGGAAGCGGCGCGCGAGGTGCTCGACGAGCGGCAGGTGCATACGAACCAGCTGGTTGCGCAGCTTCGCGTACTCCGGGCTGCCCTGCTTCAGCTTGCGCAGTTCGACGAACATCGCCCGCGCGCCGCTGCGGTCCTGTGGGTCGTGCTGTGCGCCGACCGGCACACCCTGCTCAGCGTTTCGCTCGTGCTCGCTCATCGTCCCGCCCGTCGTCCGCCGCCCTCCGGAGGACGTGCCCGTGGCTCCGCCTGCATCCCGTCGTGCGCCGCCCCGGACGGAGAGAGCCTCGTCCGCCCCGGCCGGACCCGTCTGCACGGGTGCCATGACCGCCGACGCCTGGCCCTCCGGATGCGGACGGGCCTGCTCGGGGATGCCGTCCACGCCTTCCGCCATGCGCGGCACCCCGCCCGGGCCGCCCGCGCTCCCGGCGGAGAACTTCCGTGTGCCGCGCTCTTCGTCCCGCACCGGCCCGTCCCCGTTCGTCACGCCGGCCCGGGTCCCGCGCCGCGCTGTTTGTAGAGGCTGATGGACACGGTCTTGTCGTCGGAGACCGCGGAGGAGACCTTGCCGGCCAGGGCCGACAGGACCGTCCAGGCGAAGGTGTCCCGCGAGGGGGCATGGCCGTCCGTGGTCGGGGCCGCGACCGTGACCTCCAGCGAGTCGTCGATGAGCCGGAAGACACAGCTGAGCACCGAGCCGGGCACGGCCTGCTGCAGCAGGATCGCGCAGGCCTCGTCGACCGCGATGCGCAGGTCCTCGATCTCGTCGAGGGTGAAGTCCAAACGGGCCGCGAGACCGGCCGTGGCCGTGCGCAGCACCGACAGGTAGGCACCCGCAGCCGGCAGCCGGACTTCCACGAAGTCCTGGGTCGCGGGCTCGCCTGCGATCTGGGACACCCTCACCTCCAAGGTGGTACAAGCTGTTTCGGGGGCCGAGGGTCACCCCCCGGGGTAACGCCCCTCGTGGTTCAGCGGTGACGCTATCGCGCTCTCAACGTACCTGTCCCCGGAACCCCGGCCCCTTGCTGTCACTCATAGTAAACCTACGTATACGCACAGTGGCTAGGGGTCCGGCGGAACCAATCGGGAAGAGCGCGCGCCGGTTTGACGTACCCGGACGTCGGACCGGCCAACCGTCCGGATCCAGGGTCACACGGGCGCCGGTCCGTGGTCACACGAGTACATGGTCGACGAAGCACCAACGCCAGTTCTCACCCGGTTCGAAAGTGCGCATCACCGGGTGGCCGCTGGCCTCGTGGTGCGCCGTGGCGTGCCGAAGGGGCGAGGAGTCGCAGCAGCCGACGTGCCCGCACTCCAGGCACAGACGCAGTTGCACCGGGTGCGTACCGGCGGCGAGGCACTCCAGGCAGGTCTCGCTCTGAGGCTTGGGCTCGGGGTCCGGCAGCGCGTCGCCGTGCCTGCACTGTTTCATGATGGCCAGGTTACGACGGGTCCGCGGGAAGCGGCGCGGAAAAAGAGGGCGGGCGGAAGACGATGAACGTGGTGCCACTGCTGTTGCTGGTCGCCGGCAGCGCGGCCGTCGCCGGGGCGGCGCGCCGTACCCCGGTGCCCGCGCCACTGCTGCTCGTCGCCGTGGGTCTGGCCGTTTCGTACCTGCCCGGGGTGCCCGAGTACACCCTCGACCCCGAGATCGTCCTGCCGCTGGTGCTGCCCCCGTTGCTGTACACCGCGGCCACCGACAGCTCCTACCTGGACCTCAGGGCGCAGATGCGGCCGGTGGCCCTGCTGTCCGTCGGATACGTGCTCTTCGCGACCCTGGCCGTGGGCTGGGCGACGTACCTGATCGTGCCGGGCCTGCCGCTGACGGCGGCGCTGGTCCTGGGTGCGGTGGTCGCGCCGCCGGACGCGGTCGCGGCGACGGCGGTCGCAAGGCGGGTGGGCCTGCCCTCGCGGATCACCACGATCCTGCAGGGGGAATCGCTGGTGAACGACGCGACCGCGATCACCGCGTACAAGGTGGCGCTGGCCGCGGCGGTCGGCGAAGGCGCGACCTGGTCGGGTGGCGTGCGGGAGTTCCTGCTCGCGGCGGTCGGCGGGGTCGTGATCGGCCTGCTGCTGATGATGCCGATCCACTGGCTGCGCACCCACCTGAAGGAGGCGCTGCTGCAGAACACGCTGTCCTTGTTGATCCCGTTCGTCGCCTACGGCGCCGCGGAATGGGTGCACGCCTCCGGAGTGCTCGCCGTGGTCGTCGTCGCCCTCTACCTCGGCTACCACAACTGGCAGGTCGACTTCGCGACCCGGCTCCAGGAGGAGGCGGTGTGGAAGATGGTCGCTTTCGTGCTGGAGTCGGCGGTGTTCGCGCTCATCGGGCTGCAGCTGCCGGTCGTCCTCAGGGGGCTCGGTCCGTACGAGGGCAGGCGCGCTGCCTGGTACGCGGTGGCCGTGTTCCTGGTGGTCGTCGTGTCCCGGTTCGTCTGGGTGTACCCGGCGGCCTTCCTGCCGCGCGCCCTCTTCGGGCGCATCCGGGAACGCGAGGACGACCCCACGTGGAAGGGGCCGTTCATCATCGGCTGGGCGGGGATGAGGGGGGTCGTGTCACTCGCGATCGCCTTCTCGATCCCGCGGACCGTGCACGGCGGCGGCCCGTTCCCCGACCGCAACCTGATCCTCTTCCTGACCTTCACGACGGTGATCGGCACGCTGGTGGTGCAGGGGCTGAGCCTTCCCCCGATCATCCGGCTGCTGCGCCTGCCGGGGCGTGACGTCCAGGCGGAGACGCTTGCGGAGGCGAACGCACAGGCGCAGGCGTCCCGGGCCGCCGAGCAACACCTCGAGGAACTCCTGCAGGACGAGCGCAACGCACTGCCACCGCCACTGGCCGACCGCCTCAGCACCGTCCTGGAGCGCCGCCGCAACGCTGTCTGGGAGCGGCTGGGCTCGGTGAACCCGGTGACGGGCGAAACGGTCGACGACATCTACCGGCGGCTGTCGCGGGAGATGATCGGTGCGGAGCGGGAGGTCTTCGTCAAGCTCCGCAACCACCGCTACATCGACGACGAGATGCTCCGCACCCTGCTGCGCCGCCTGGACCTGGAGGAGGCCGCCGCGTACCGGGAGACGGCATGAGCCCCTGGGCCCGGGCCAGGCGCTCCCCTAGGGAAAGGGCCGACCCGTGATCACGGCCGCCACGGTCGTCCCCCTCGGGAACGCCCCCTCCCGGGTCAGCGCGACCAGTCCGTACAGCAGCTTGGCGACATAGAGATGTTCCACAGGAAGGTCGTGGCGGGAGGCGAAGTCGGTCGCGAACGCTTCGAGTTCGGGGGTGGTGCGGGCGTACCCGCCGAAGTGGAAGCGGTCGTCGAGGGACCAGGTGCCGCGGCGGGCGCCGAAGGCGCGGGTCTGCAGGGCGGTCACCTCGGCGGTCAGGAAGCCGCCCTTCAGGACGGGGATGCCCAGCGCCCGCTGGCCGGGGGGCAGGCCGGCCGCGAGGCCCGCCAGCGTGCCGCCGGTGCCGCAGGCCACCGCGACCACGTCCGCCCGGCCGCGCAGCTCCTCACCGAGCGCGCGGCAGCCGCGCACGGCGAGGGAGTTGCTGCCGCCCTCCGGAACCACGTACGCCTCCTCGGCGTGCGCCGCCCGCAGGATGCCGGTCAGCGTCTCCGGCTCCGCCTTGTGGCGATAGGTCGACCTGTCGACGAAGTGCAGTCGCATGCCGTCGGCCGTGCACCGGGCCAGCGAGGGGTTGAGCGGGCGGTCGGCCAGCTCCTCGCCGCGCACCACTCCGATCGTCTCAAGTCCCAGCAGCCGGCCCGCCGCGGCCGTGGCCCGCAGATGGTTGGAGTAGGCGCCCCCGAAAGTGAGCAGAGGGCGGCCTGCCGCGGCCCGCAGGTTGGGGGCGAGCTTGCGCCACTTGTTGCCGACCAGGTCCGGGTGGATCAGGTCGTCGCGTTTGAGCAGCAGCCGTACGCCGAACCGTGCGAACCGCTCGTCCTCGACCTCCCGCAGCGGCGACGGCAGGCGCGGGCGCAGCGCGGTCGCCGGGTCGGGCGTTTCGCGGTCGTCCCGCGCGTCAGGGCTGGTCACCCCGCCATTGTCGAACACCGGCCACCGGCCGGGGGCGCTCGGCAACGCCCGCTCAAGTGCCCAGCGCAGCCGTGATCCATTCCCGCTCTTTCGTGTAATGGTGCGACCACTTTGCGTGATGGAAGGCTGGTTCTCGCAGATCGGATGCATGACCGGGAGGGGCATTACCAATGTCGGTAGGCGAAGAGGTCCGCGCCGAGGAGAACAGGCCGCAGCAGAGCCTCGGCACCGCGGCGGCGCGGAACCTGGCCACCACCACCAAGTCCGCACCCCAGATGCAGGAGATCAGCTCACGGTGGCTGCTGCGCACACTGCCGTGGGTGAACGTGCAGGGTGGCACGTACCGGGTCAACCGTCGCCTGACCTACGCGGTGGGCGACGGTCGTGTGACCTTCGTGAAGACCGGTGACCAGGTCGCGGTCATCCCCGCGGAGCTGGGCGAGCTGCCCGCACTGCGCGCGTACGACGACCTGGACGTGCTCGGCGAACTCGCCCAGCGCTGCCAGCAGCGCAGGTTCGCACCGGGGGACGTGCTCGCAGAGTTCGGCAGTCAGGCCGACGAGGTGTTCCTGCTCGCGCACGGCAAGGTCGAGAAGATCGGCACGGGCCCCTACGGGGACGACGCGGTGCTCGGCGTCCTCGCCGACGGCGCCTACTTCGGCGAGCAGGCGCTGCTCGACCCGGACGCCATCTGGGAGTACACGGCCCGCGCTGTCACCGCCTGCACGGTGCTCGCCCTGCCCCGCCGGGACGTCGACCAGGTCGCGGAACGGGCCCAGTCGCTGCGCGACCACCTCCAGCGGCAGCGCTCGATCCCCGCCCAGCGCACCAACAAGTACGGCGAGAAGACGATCGACCTCGCCGCCGGCCACACCGGTGAGCCGAACATCCCGCACACCTTCGTCGACTACGAGGCATCGCCCCGCGAGTACGAGCTGAGCATCGCCCAGACCGTCCTGCGCATCCACACGCGCGTGGCCGACCTCTACAACCAGCCGATGAACCAGACCGAGCACCAGCTCCGATTGACGGTCGAGGCCCTCAAGGAGCGCCAGGAGCACGAGCTCATCAACAACCCCGACTTCGGGCTCCTCAGCAACTGCGAGTACGACCAGCGGCTGCAGCCGCACGACGGCGTGCCGAGCCCCGACGACATGGACGAGCTGCTCAGCAGGCGGCGCGGCACCAAGCTGTTCCTCGCCCATCCGCGTGCGATCTCCGCGTTCGGCCGCGAACTCAACAAGCGCGGACTCGTCCCGGAGACCATCGACATCGGAGGCAACCGCATCCCCACCTGGCGGGGAGTGCCGATCTACCCGTGCAACAAGATCCCGGTCACCGAGGCCCGTACGACCTCGATCATCGCCATGCGTACCGGGGAGGAGGACCAGGGCGTCATCGGACTCCGCCAGTCCGGTATCCCCGACGAGATCGAACCGAGTCTGTCGGTGCGGTTCATGGGCATCAACGAGCAGGCGATCATCAGCTATCTGGTGACGGCGTACTACTCGGCCGCCGTCCTGGTCCCGGACGCGCTGGGAGTCCTGGAGAACGTCGAGATCGGCCGCTGGAGGTGAGGCTCCCCCTCGGCTCGTCCGCCTACGAGACGCGTTCGATCGCGGCCCGGAAGCGGCACTCGGTGTTCCGTCCGTCACCGTGGGTAGATCCTCCGGGTATGTGCTCAGCAGCAGCGGAGGGCGTCACCGTCCGCAGACTCTACGAGGCGGTTCCATGAGTGAGTTCATGACGGAGCCCAAGCGGGGCCCGTCCCTCGCACGGCGAGGCCCGGCCGGTATCCCGAGGCGGCGTGACCCGCTCCCCGGCCGGCCGGCACCGCCCGACGGACAGGAGGCCGCGGCGATCCTGGAGCGTGCCCGCGCCGCGGTCGACCCCGAGCTGCGCCGGGCCGTCGACTCGCTGCCCGGCTCGATGCGCCGGATCGCGCGCTACCACTTCGGCTGGGAGCACGCGGACGGCACCCCCGCGACCGGCAACGCGGGCAAGGCGATACGACCCGCCCTCGTGCTGACCGCCGTCCGGGCGCTCGGCGGGCAGGAGTCGGCCGCCGTAGGGGCCGCCGCCGCAGTGGAACTCGTCCACAACTTCACGCTGCTGCACGACGATGTGATGGATCGGGACACCACCCGCAGGCACCGCCCCACCGCGTGGACCGTGTTCGGCGACGCCGACGCGATCCTCGCGGGAGACGCCCTGCAGGCGCTGGCCCTGCAGCTGCTCGCCGAGGACCCGCACCCGGCGTCGGCCGCGGCCGCCGCCCGGCTCGCGGCCTGCGTCGTCGAGCTGTGCGCCGGACAGCACGCCGACACGGCCATGGAGCGACGCGGCCCCCACGAGGTCACTCTCGCGGAGGTGCTGGCCATGGCCGAGGCGAAGACGGGCGCTCTGCTCGGCTGTGCCTGCGCGCTCGGCGCGCTGTACGCGGGAGCGGACGCGGCGGACGTGGCGGCGCTGGACGCGTTCGGCCGTGAGGCGGGTCTCGCTTTCCAGCTCATCGACGACGTGATCGGCATCTGGGGCGACCCGAGGCGCACCGGCAAGCCGGCCGGTGCGGACCTCATGGCCCGCAAGAAGTCGCTGCCGGTGGTCGCCGCGCTCGCCTCCGGTACACCGGCCGCGGCCGAGCTCGCGGAGCTGTACGAGGGGCCGTACCAGGAAGGGGAGTTGGAGCGAACCGTACTCGCCGTCGAGCGGGCTGGCGGTCGTGACTGGGCGCAGTCGCAGGCGGCCGACCGGATGGGTCGGGCGATGCAGGAGCTGTCCCGCGCGGTTGCCGACCCGGACGCGGCGGGCGGTCTGCTGGCGCTGGCCGAGTTCGTCACCCGGCGCAGCACCTGACCGGCACCACCGCTGGACCCCGGAGACCCGGGCCCGCGCGGCTCCTGACCCCGCACGGCCCCGCAGACTCCGGCCGGGGCGGTCCTCCGCACCTCCCCAGGATGTGCGGGGCCCGCCCCTTTGTGCCCGCGCCGCCCCGGCGGGTCGAGTTCCGGTTAGGCTGCAACCGCCCTACGGAACGGGCGAGTTGACGTGAAGGGGTGGGCTGATGGGCGTGGCCATTCGGGCGGCCGGCCAGAGCGACCGGGAGCTGGTCGTCCGGCTGTTGGACGAGGCGTTCCAGGACGACCCGGTCAGCAGCTGGGTCTTCCCGGGCGAGGAGTACCGCCGCAGGACGCACCACCGGCTGATGGCCGTTTTCACCGACGTCGTGCTCGCCGAGGGACGCATCGACGTGACCGAGGACGGCACGGCGTGCGCGCTGTGGCTGTCCATACCCCCGGGCCACTCTGCGGGCGTCGGCACGGACGGGGCGGAGGGCGAGGAGGGGGACGACGGGGTGCGGCTGCGGGAGGCCGTCGACCCGGAGAACGAGCGCGTGGAGCGGATCGCCCGGCTGACGGCCGAGGCGCACCCCGCGGACCGCGCCCACGAGTACCTGTGGATGATCGGCGTTGCCCCCGGACACCAGGGCCAGGGACTGGGCACCGCGCTCATCCAGCATGTCCTCGACCGCTGCGACAGCGAGGGCCTGCCCGCCTATCTGGAGGCGAGCAGCGCCCGCAGCACCCGGCTGTACGAACGTCTCGGTTTCGCCTTCACCGGACGCACCGTGGACCTCCCGGACGGCCCGCGGATGTGGCCGATGTGGCGGGAGCCGCGCTGAACCACGGACCCTGACGACGCGGTCGACGGCGGGCGCAGGCCCCCGGATCCGGCCTAGGCTGGAGGCATGGGCAGCCAGGACCCCGTCTGCCCGTCCTGCGGGCAGCCCGTCGCCACCGTCGTACGGCGCCACAAGACGCTGGGCGCCGTGGTTCCCGTATGGCGCCCCGGCCCCTGCCGGAATCCGCAGTGCCCGGCCTACGCGGGCCGGCAACCCGAGGAGACGCAGCCGAAGCGGTACGGCGAACGCACCAGGAAAGACCGCTAGTGCTGTGGCCGGAAAGGTTTGCCGGAAAGCTCGCGGCGTCCGGTGCGGTGCATCGCAAGGCGGTGCGTCGCGCGCGTACTGGATGTACGGCCGAACGGACTCGCCGTGCCAGGGCACCGCGCAGAACAGCACCCCGCCGGGGGAGCGCAGTACCGCCCAGCCGGAATGGTCGGCGACGACGTCCGCGCCGAGCCGACGCGCCGCCGCCAGCACGGGCACGTCCTCCACCACGAGGTCGAGATGGGCGCCGCCGCCCATGCGTACCGCCTGCGCCTTCACGCAGGCGGCGCCCGACCCTGGCAGCAGGGTCAGGAACTCGCCGTCCTCACCTCGGGCTTCGGACGGCTTGGTGTCCGTGACGGCGGCCCAGAAGTCGCAGGCACGACCGAATTCCTGGGCGGGCCGGTCGACGAAGGCGTACGTCCGGCGGACCGGTTCGCTCATCGGGCGCTCTGGCGCTCCAGGAAGCGCAGCAGGTTGCCCGCCGGGTCGCGGAAGGCGCAGTCCCGTACACCGTACGGCTGGTCCATGGGCTCCTGGAGCACCTCCGCGCCGGACGCCTGGACCCGGGCGAAGAGGGCGTCGCAGTCCTCGGTGGAGAAGATGACGCCGCGCAGGACGCCCTTGGCGAGCAGCTCCGCCATCGCCTGGCGATCGGCGGGGGAGGCGTCGGGGTTCGCCGCCGGGGGTTCCAGAACGATCTCCACGTCCGGCTGGAGCGGTGAGCCGACCGTCACCCAGCGCATCCCCTCGAAGCCGACGTCATTGTGCACCTCCAGGCCGAGGACGTCCCGGTAGAAGGCGATCGCCTTGTCGTGGTCGTCGACGGCGATGAAGCACTGGGCGAGTTTCAGGTCCATGAGGTCAGGCTAGAGCTGCTCCCGGGGATCTGTGCGCGTGTCGCCCGGCCGCCCACGGCGTGGCCGTGTCAGCCCCTTCGCCACACATGGCGGTATCGCCGCCCCCTGCTCGTGCGACCGTGCCCGGTACGCGCTCGGCGTCTCGCCGACCAGTTCCGTGAACCGTGAGCTGAAGGACCCCAGCGAGGTGCAGCCCACGGCGATGCAGACCTCCGTCACGGTCAGGTCGCCGCGCCGCAGCAGCGCCTTGGCCCGCTCGATACGGCGGGTCATGAGGTAGCTGTACGGCGTCTCCCCGTACGCCTCGCGGAAGCTGCGCTGGAAGTGCCCGGGCGACATCAGCGCGGTACGCGCCAGCGCCGGTATGTCCAGCGGCTCGGCGTACTCACGGTCCATCCGGTCGCGTGCCCGTCGCAGCCGGACCAGGTCCTCCACATCCACGCCGTCAGCATCGCACGGTCCACTGACAACGGACCCCTGAGCAGGACCTGGACGTGCGGGCGGCCCGAGGGCACACTTCAGGCTCGCCGAACACGCCGACCCAGCCCCACTGACGGCGATCGCGCAGGAGATCCTCGACCTCGTGGGCGGCCCCTGCGGGAGGGCTGCTCGAGTCTGTGGGCCGAGCGTGGGAAGAACGGGGAATGAGCCGCGTTCAAGCTGGGCCGGCGACAACGCGACGGGACCCGGCCGGTTGTTGCGGCCGGGCCCCGTCGGGTGGGAGCGGACCTGCGAGGGTGCACCGCTCGCCGGTCGGTCGTGGGCGAAAGACCCGGTCAGGCCTTCTTGGTCTCCCAGAAGATCTTGTCGATCTGGGCGATGTAGTCCAGTGCCTTCTGGCCCGTCGCCGGGTCCGTCGAGCCCTTGGCGGCCGAGAGCGCCTTCAGGGTGTCGTTGACCAGCTGGTGCAGCTCCGGGTACTTCTCGAAGTGCGGGGCCTTGAAGTAGTCGCTCCAGAGCACCGACACGTGGTGCTTGGCGAGCTCGGCACGCTGCTCCTTGATGGTGGTGGCGCGCGCCTGGAAGTGCGGGTCGTCGTTGGCGGCCATCTTCTCCTGGATGGCCTTCACCGACTCCGCCTCGATGCGGGCCTGGGCCGGGTCGTACACACCACAGGGGAGGTCGCAGTGGGCGCTGACCTTGACCTTCGGGGCAAACAGGCGGGAGAGCATGAAGCTGTCCTTCCTCGTGATCGTCATCTCAGGTGGGACATTACTCCGTAGGGGACCGGTTTTGGCGAGTGCCCCCAGGGGCTTACGCCAAAAGTCCAGGGTGAGACTGGGACTGGTGGAGGAACGGACCGGGGAGGTGCCGGATGATGCCGGAGCTGTCACAGGAGACCGAGCGCACGAGGGCGTTGCTGCCGCTGGGGGTGGCGGAGGTCACGGGGCCGTCCATGGTGCCCACGCTCCAGCACGGGGACCGGCTGCTCCTGCAGTACGGGGCGCGGGTTCGGCCCGGTGACGTCATCGTGCTGCGCCACCCCTTCCAGCAGGACCTGCTGGTCGTCAAGCGTGCCGTGGAGCTGCGCGAGGGCGGCTGGTGGGTGCTCGGCGACAATCCGTACGCGGGTGGGGACAGCACCGACTACGGCACCGTTCCCGAGGAGTTGGTCCTCGGGAAGGTGTGGTTCCGGTACCGCCCGCTCAGGGACGGTCAGCGCTCGGCCTTCGCGCTGCTGCGCTGGGCGCTCTCCGCCGCCCGGCCCGTGCTCTCCGACCGGTCCGCCTCCAGGCGCTTGCGGGCCCGGTAGGCGGCCACGTTCGCGCGCGTCGCGCAGCGGTCCGAGCAGTAGCGCCGGGAACGGTTCGTCGAGGTGTCGAGGTAGGCGTTGCGGCAGGGGGCCGCCTCGCACAGGCCCAGGCGGTCCACGCCGTACTCGGTGAGGTGGAAGGCGAGCCCCATCGTGGCGATGGCCGCGTAGCCCGCGGTCGCGTTCGACGGGTGGTCCGCGAGGTGCATGTGCCACAGGGGTCGGCCGTCGTCGTCCCGGTGGTCGTGCCCGGAGATCTGCGGGCTCACCGGGAATTCGAGGAGCAGGGAGTTCAGCAGGTCCACGGCGAGCGTCTCGTCGCCCCGGTCCGCCGCCTCGAAGACCGAGCGCAGCCGGGCCCGGACCGAGCGGAAGCGGGTCACGTCGGCGTCGGTGGCACGGCGGGCCGCCGACTGGTTGCCCCCGAAGAGGTCGCGGACGGCCTCCACCGAGGTCAGCGAGTCCTTGCCCCGGGCCGGTTCCTCGCTGTTCACGAGGCGTACGGCGTAGTCCGAGTAATAGGCCAGTTCCACTTGTAGTCCTTACGAAGGCGCTCTATCGTCGTGGGTGCGATGCGTAACAGATGACCCTGCATCCAGGGTATTACGCAGTTCTGTGAAGAAGGGGGCTTCCGATGGACACAACGACCGGATCCAGGAGGGGCACCGACTGGTGGGCATGGCAGGAGAGCTGGGACCGCCAGCAGGAGTGGTACATGCCCGACCGCGAGGAACGCTTCCGGATCATGCTGGACATGGTCGAGGCGTTCGTGGGCACCGAACCCCGCGTGCTCGACCTCGCGTGCGGCACCGGCAGCATCACCGCCCGGCTCCTCGCCCGCTTCCCGAAGGCCACCAGCACCGGCGTCGACCTCGACCCGGCCCTGCTCACCATCGCACGCGGCACGTTCGAGGGCGACGACCGCGTCACGTTCGTCGAGGCCGACCTCAAGGACCCCGACTGGCCGGCGCGCCTGCCGTACGACGCGTACGACGCCGTCCTCACCGCCACGGCCCTCCACTGGCTGCGCGACGAGCCCCTGGAGGCCCTCTACGGTCGGATCGCGGAACTCGTCCGCTACGGCGGCGTCTTCATGAACGCCGACCACATGATCGACGACACCACGCCCCGGATCAACGCGGCCGAAAGCGCCCAGCGGCACGCCCGCATGGACCAGGCCATGCGCGACGGCGCCCTCGACTGGGCCGAGTGGTGGGCGCTGGCCGCCAAGGACCCCGTCCTGGCCGCGCCCACCGCCCGCCGCTTCGAGATCTACGGCGCCCACGCCGACGGCGACATGCCCTCCGCCGCCTGGCACGCGCGCGTACTGCGCGAGAAGGGCTTCGCCGAGGCCCGCCCGGTGTGGTGCTCACCGTCGGACACGGTGCTGCTGGCGCTCAAGTAAGCGGGCACGCCTGGCCCGGTGGAGTCACCCTCCCTCCGGAGAACCCGCGTTCACTTTCTCACTTGCGCAGATGACTGAGGGACCTGAATGATCTTCACCCGAAGGGGCGGCCCCCGCACCGCCTCCAAAAACGGGTGGAAGGTTTGTCATGCAACTCAAGAAGACGACCGGTCTGGCTGCGGCGACGTGCGCGATCGTCGCGTTCGCCGGGCTGACCACGGCTCCGTCGGCGTACGCCGAGTCCGGTAACGGGGGGTGCTACTCCTATTCGAACGTGGACACCTACCCCAACGACGACACCGTGGTCATCTGGAAGTCGTGCATCAGCAAGAAGTCCCAGGGCGTGGGGCAGCCGAGCGCGATCGTCTCCATGGGCAAGAAGCACGCGAATTGCACGATCCTGATCAGGGTCCTCACCACGGGCGAGAAGGTCGTGTCCCAGAAGTCCTACCCCTGCCCGAAGGGGAAGGTGGTCAACAAGCGCTACCTGGGCAATGACTTCAAGGGCAAGGGACAGTTCACGACCTTCGTGCAGATGAAGGGCCTGAACACGGAGGGCAACCTGTCGCCGCGCAGCCCTTGGCTGAACCTGCACTGATCGGGAACGGTCGATGCCGCCCACCCCTTCCCGGGTGGGCGGCATCGACCGGCGGGGAATCCCTCAGAGGACCTTCGACAGGAATGCCTGCGTCCGCTCGTGCTGCGGGTTCGTCAGCACCTCCCGGGGGTCGCCGGACTCGACCACCACGCCGTCGTCCATGAAGACGAGCGAGTCGCCCACCTCGCGGGCGAAGCCCATCTCGTGGGTGACGACGACCATCGTCATACCGGACTCGGCGAGGTCCCGCATGACGTCCAGGACGTCGCCGACCAGCTCCGGGTCGAGGGCCGAGGTCGGCTCGTCGAACAGCATCAGCTTGGGGTCCATCGCGAGCGCGCGGGCGATCGCCACGCGCTGCTGCTGGCCGCCGGAGAGCTGCGAGGGGTAGTGCCCGGCCCGGTCGGCCAGCCCCACCCGGTCCAGGAGCTGCACGGCGCGCTCCCTGGCCTCCGCCTTGTTCACGCCCTTGACCTGGACCGGCGCCTCGATGACGTTCTCCAAGGCGGTCATGTGCGGGAACAGGTTGAAGCGCTGGAAGACCATGCCGATGTCCCGGCGCTTCATCGCCACCTCGCGGTCGCGCAGCTCGTACAGCTTGTCGCCCTGCTGCCGGTAGCCGACCAGCTCGCCGTCCACGTACAGCCGCCCGGCGTTGATCTTCTCCAGGTGGTTGATGCACCGCAGGAAGGTCGACTTGCCGGAACCGGAGGGACCGATGAGGCAGAACACCTCGCCGGCCTTCACCTCGAGGTCGATGCCCCTGAGGACCTCCACCTGGCCGAACGACTTGTGGACACCCTCGGCCTTGACCATCGGCACGGACGGCTTCCCGTCGGCGGGGACGGCGTCGGCCCTGGTGAGCTTCTCGGTCATGCCATGCCTCCCTTCGGGCGGCCGATGGACAGCATGTTGGCCTTCACCTTCTGCCACGGCGTCGGCGGCAGCTGGCGGCTGGAGCCGCGGGCGTAGTACCGCTCGATGTAGTACTGCCCGACGCTCAGGACCGAGGTCATGATCAGGTACCAGGCGGCAGCGAGGAAGTACATCTCCACCGGGGCGCCGGACGTCTGGCCGATGTCCTGGGCATAGCGGAAGAGCTCGGGGAACTGGACGGCCGCTACGAGCGAGGTCGTCTTCAGCATGTTGATCACTTCGTTGCCCGTCGGCGGCACGATCACACGCATCGCCTGCGGGATGATGATCCGGCGCAGCGTCTTGCCGTGGCTCATGCCCAGCGCGTGCGCCGCCTCGGTCTGCCCCTCGTCGACGGCGAGCAGGCCGGCCCGGCAGATCTCCGCCATGTACGCCGCCTCGTTCAGACCGAGGCCGAGCAGCGCCGTCAGCAGCGGCGTCATGAAGTTCGACCAGTAGTCCTTGTAGAACGGCATGAGGTTGATGTACTCGAAGACCAGGCCCAGGTTGAACCAGAGGAACAGCTGGACCAGGACCGGGGTGCCGCGGAAGAACCAGATGTAGAACCAGGCGACGGACGAGGTCACCGGGTTCTTCGACAGGCGCATCACCGCGAGGATGATGCCGCCCACGATGCCGATCAGCATGGACAGGACGGTCAGCAAGAGGGTCTTGCCCACGCCCGTCATGATGCGGTGGTCGAAGAAGTAGTCCGGTACCGCGTGCCAGTTGATCCTGCCCTGGCCGAACGCATAGATGATCGCCACGAGGAGCGCGATCGCGATGAGGGCGGAGAGGTAGCGCCCGTAGTGCCGGACCGGGATGGCCTTGATGGCCTCCGCTCCGGCCGGGGGCGTGTTCTGGGGGTCCGCCGTCTTGTCGATGTCAACAGTCACGGATGATGCCTTTCAGTGCCGCTGCGGCGCGGTCACTTTCCGCCGTTGACGGCGGACTCCTTCACGGCACCGTCCTGGGCGCCCCACTTCTCGAGGATCTTCTCGTACTCGCCGCTCTTGATGACCGCGTTCATCGCGGCCTGCAGTGCGTCGCGCAGCTGCGTGTTCTCCTTGGAGACCGCTATGCCGTACGGAGCCGCTTCGACCTGGTCGCCGACGATCTGGAAGTCCTTGCCGCCACCCGAGGTCTTCACCGCGTACGCCGCCACCGGGAAGTCGGAGGACGCCGCGTCCGCGCCGCCCGAGCGCAGCCTCGTCTGGGCCTGCTGGTCGTCGTCGAAGGCCTCGATGGTGATCTTCTTGCCGCTCGGACACTTCTTCGTCTCGCTCTTGGCGAGGTCTTCCGAGACGGTGCCGCGCTCGACCGCCAGTTTCTTGCCACACAGGTCCGACCACGTCGAGATGCCACCGGTGTCGCCCTTGCGGGTGTAGATGGAGACACCCGCGGTCAGGTAGTCGACGAAGTCGACGCCTTCGCCGACCTTCTTGCCGGTGCCCGGGTCGACACCGTCCTGGCGGCTCTTGTTGTCGGTCATCGCGGACATGGCGATGTCGTAGCGCTTCGAGCGGATGCCCGTGAGCAGGGCGTCGAACGTGCCGTTCTGGAACTCGAACTTCACCCCGAGCTGCTTGCCCATCGCGTCCGCGAGATCAGGGTCAAGACCGACCGTCTTGCCGGAGCTGTCCTTGAACTCCACCGGCGCGTACGCGATGTCCGAGCCGACCTTGATGACGCCGGCCTGGCGGATCTGGGCGGGGAGCTTGCCGGCCAGCGGAGCCGAGGCCGAGGCGCTGCTCGAGCCGTTGCCGTTCTGGCTCTTCGTCTGGTCGCCGCAACCGGCCAGCACCAGGGTGCCCGCGACCGCGATGGCTCCGACCGCGGCTATTCGGGAGCGCGTGGCGGTCGTGCGGCGGGTGGAGCGTGCGGTCATGGTGGTTCCTCCGGCGGAATGGGTTGTGCCGACGGGTCGACGAGTACACACACCTTCGGGTGTCGCGACCTCGTGTGATTGAGGCATCTTGCCAGTCGCACCGCGGCATTCAGGTGACTCGCTATGTCAAAATCGGATAACGGGTGACCCCCGAACCGCCTCGGACGGCCGATTTCGGCCGCACCTTGTGCGGGAATCCTTCCTTCCGGCCGGAAGATCTTCGGTGCATCTCACCATGCGGTCGGCCTCACGCTCGCACGCGTGATCGTGTGAGGGCGTGCAGTGGACTTGTCCACATTTTCGGCCATGAGTCATCTCACCGGCGTGTGACCTTCGCGTTATGGACTCGTCCCGGACACCATCCGTCCGGTAAGAAGGTGCGTTACACCCCTCATCCGGGGCTCAGGGCGCGTGTGCGGCGCGCCCGTCGCGTATGTGCCCTTACGCACCAGTCACATGGGCCGTACGCGGTGCCCGCCCACCCCTCAACCAGGAGTGGTCACCCTCAAACCCATGCAGATCTAAGGGGTACAAGACAGTGGCAGCGGAGATCGTCAACTCGCGCAGCGACAGCCATGCGGATCAGGACGGCGGGGCGGAGCCCCACGATTCCTTCGATCCGGCGTTCGCGCTGCACCGCGGCGGCAAGATGGCCGTGCAGGCCACCGTGCCGGTCCGCGACAAGGACGACCTGTCCCTCGCCTACACGCCCGGCGTCGCCCGGGTGTGCACGGCCATCGCGGAGCAGCCGGAGCTGGTCCACGACTACACATGGAAGTCGTCGGTCGTCGCCGTGGTGACCGACGGCACGGCGGTGCTGGGGCTCGGTGACATCGGCCCCGAGGCCTCCCTCCCGGTGATGGAGGGCAAGGCGATCCTGTTCAAGCAGTTCGGCGGCGTGGACGCGGTGCCGATCGCGCTGGACTGCACGGACGTGGACGAGATCATCGACACCGTGGCCCGGCTCGCGCCCTCCTTCGGAGGCGTCAACCTGGAGGACATCTCGGCGCCGCGGTGCTTCGAGATCGAGCGCCGGCTCCAGGAGCGGCTGGACATCCCGGTCTTCCACGACGACCAGCACGGCACGGCCGTGGTGACGCTGGCCGCCCTGCGGAACGCGGCGCGGCTGACCGGGAAGGGGCTCGGCGATCTGCGGGCTGTCATCTCCGGCGCCGGCGCGGCGGGCTTCGCCATCGCGAAGATGCTGATCGAGGCGGGGATCGGCGACGTTGCGGTCGCCGACCGCAAGGGAGTCGTCTCGCGGGAGCGGGAGGATCTGACGCCGGTCAAGCGGGAGCTCGCCGAGTTCACCAACAAGGCGGGGCTTTCGGGGTCTCTCGAGCACGCCCTGGAGGGCGCCGACGTCTTCATCGGAGTCTCCGGCGGCACCGTGTCGGAGGAGGCGGTGGCGTCGATGGCGGAGGGTGCCTACGTCTTCGCGATGGCCAACCCGAACCCGGAGGTGCATCCGGACGTCGCACACAAGTACGCGTCTGTGGTGGCGACGGGCCGCTCCGACTTCCCGAACCAGATCAACAACGTGCTGGCATTCCCCGGCATCTTCGCCGGAGCCCTCCAGGTGCGGGCGTCCCGCATCACGGAGGGGATGAAGATCGCGGCGGCGGAGGCGCTGGCGGGGGTCGTCGGGGACGATCTCGCTGCCGACTATGTGATTCCCTCGCCGTTCGACGAGCGGGTCGCCCCCGCGGTGACGGCGGCGGTGGCCGCGGCGGCTCGGGCGGAGGGCGTGGCTCGCCGGTAACGGTGCGCTGGGTGGGCGGGAGGCTTTCCCTCCCGCCCGCCCGCGGGTGTGAAGCGCGGCTTCACACCCGGTGTTCGCAAGGCACCCGACGTTGGTGCGGGCCGGGCGTCGGCTGTGCTTTTCGGCGCCGACAGGGTTCTCCCGAGGGGCTCCCGCAGAGGGGCTCCCGCAGAGGGGCTCCCCCAGAGGGGGCGCCCCCAGTGCCTCAACGGCCGCCCCGGGGGTCCGTCGCGGCCGTTGAGGCACTGGGGAGGCACGACTGACCAGAGCCACGTGCGCGCGCCCGGCGGGATGCGTGTCACAGTCGGCACTGGTTCCGTGACACCCTGGCGGAGCCTAATCTCAAGGTCATGTTCGCTGCCTACGCCGCCCGTATCGACCGCGACAACCCCCTCTCCGGCCTTGAGCTGGGAGAACGCCCGGCCCCCGAGCGGAAGCCCGGCTGGACGACCGTGACCGTCAAGGCCGCCTCCCTCAACCACCACGACCTCTGGTCCCTCAGGGGCGTCGGGCTCTCGGAGGACAAGCTCCCCATGATCCTCGGCTGCGACGCGGCCGGCGTCGCCGAGGACGGCAACGAGGTCGTCCTCCACTCCGTCATCGGACAGACCGGCCACGGTGTCGGCCCCGACGAGCCCCGCTCCATCCTCACCGAGCGCTACCAGGGCACGTTCGCCGAACAGGTCTCCGTCCCCACCTGGAACCTCCTCCCCAAGCCCAGGGAACTCTCCTTCGAGGAGGCCGCCTGCCTCCCCACCGCCTGGCTGACGGCCTACCGCATGCTGTTCACCAACGCCGGCGTCCGCCCCGGTGACTCCGTCCTCGTCCAGGGCGCAGGCGGCGGTGTCGCGACCGCCGCGATCGTGCTCGGCAAGGCGGCCGGCCTCAGGGTCTTCGCCACCAGCCGGGACGAGGCCAAGCGCAAGCGGGCCGTCGAACTGGGCGCCGTGGAGGCCCTGGAGTCCGGGGCCCGGCTGCCGCAGCGCGTGGACGCCGTCATCGAGACCGTCGGTGCCGCCACCTGGTCCCACTCGGTCAAGTCCCTGCGTCCCGGAGGCACCCTCGTCATCTCGGGCGCCACCAGCGGTGACCGGCCCTCCCACGCCGAACTCACCCGAATCTTCTTCCTCGAACTCAAGGTCGTCGGCTCCACCATGGGCTCCAAGGACGAACTGGAGGACCTGCTCTCCTTCTGCGCCGCAACCGGCGTACGCCCCGTCATCGACGAGGTTCTTCCTCTCGACCGGGCCCGCGAGGGCTTCGAACGCCTCGAAGCCGGAGACCAGTTCGGGAAGATCGTGCTGACGGCCAACTGACCGCCGACCGCCAACTGACGGCCGGCTGACTGCGCCTCCTCCACCCCCCCATGGCGGGCTCGGGATTCGTCCCGGGCCCGCCATGGGCGTCTTCGCGACCGGTATGTCAACCCGGGTTGACAACACCGGGTATGTCAACCTATGTTGACGCCATGACCGAAGCAACGGATCTCGCCGAACGTGCAGGCGACCGCGATCCGCGAGTCGGGCTGCGAGCCGTCGCCGCGCTGCGCAGGCTGCTGGAGCAGCTGGAAGCGGTGCAGGTGCGCAGCGCGCGCAACCAGGGCTGGTCGTGGCAGGAGATCGCCGTGGAACTCGGAGTCAGCAGGCAGGCTGTGCACAAGAAGTACGGGAGGCAGTGATGTTCGAGCGGTTCACCCAGGACGCCCGCGCTGTGGTCACCGGCGCTGTCGCGCGCTGCGAACGTGCCGGTGAGCAACGCGTCGACGAGGCCCACCTGCTGCTCGCCCTGCTCGAGAGGGAGGATGGC
Source organism: Streptomyces sp. NPDC107546 (assembly GCF_055639175.1). NCBI lineage: Bacteria > Bacillati > Actinomycetota > Actinomycetes > Kitasatosporales > Streptomycetaceae > Streptomyces > Streptomyces sp. NPDC107546. The sequence goes on from NZ_JBVKBA010000028.1 coordinate 40,542, forward strand.
CGTGCAGCGTCCGCCCTGGCGGCGCTGGGGCTGACCGGGCGGCGGGACGCGGTCGAACGGGACCTCGCCGAGGCCCGCCGTCGCGGCGGGCTCACCCGCGCCGACGCGGACGCTCTCGCCGGGCTCGGCATCGACCTCACCCAGATCGTCTCCCGGGTCGAGGAGGCCCACGGACAGGGCGCGCTGGCCGCGACCCACGCCGGTGCCGTCCGGCGGTCCGGGCGCCGCCCGTTCACCCGCGGAGCCAAGGACGTACTCACCCGGTCCCTGCGCGCCGCCCTCGCGCACGGCGACCGGCACATCGGCGACGAGCACCTGCTCCTCGCCCTGACCGCCCGCCCCGGCGTCCCGTCCGAGGTCCTCGCAGACCATGGAGCGACCTACGCGGGCGTGGAGCACGTGCTGTGGGGCGGCAGCGGCCGGGCGAAGGCGGGGTGAGCCCCCCGCCGGGTGACGCTCGGCCGGTCGTGAGGTGAGGAGCCCTACCCCTTCCGTGACCGCAGCGTCGCCCCGATGTGCGCCGCCGCCGTCGACAGATGCCGGCGGGCGTCGCGCAACTGATCCTCCGTCACCCCGTGATCCCGGGCCGCGTCGCGGATGTCGTCACGGAAGCGGTCCAGAAGCCGGTCGAGGGCGCGGGCCGGGTCGCCCGGGAAGTCCTCGTGCGCCCAGGACGGCTCGTACGCACCCGGGAAGTCCTCGGGCGTCGTCGCGTACTCGGGCTGCTCCGCCGTCTTGCGCGCATCCGTGGCCCCCGGACGCCCGAAGCCGAAGTCCTTGCCGAAGTCCTTGCCGAACTCGCCGAACTCCTTGGCCAGTTCGGCCAGACCATCCCGGACGCCCGTCGGCCAGTCGCCCCGCGCGAAGTGGTCCTGGACCTGCTCCTGCACCCGTCGCGCCATGCGCTGCAGCTCCTCCTGCGCCTGGGCGCGCGCCCGCTCCTGCGCCTCCTTGGCCTGGCGGCGTGCCCGCTGGGCCTCCTCACGGGCCCGCCGGCTCTCGTCCTTGGCGCGCCGGGCCTGCTCCTTCCATTCCTGCTTGACGCGGCGCATCTCCTCCCGGGCGGCGCGCCACGCCTCCTTCTCCGCCTGGTCGCCGTACGTCCCGTAGGCGCCCTCGTGCTCCTTGGTGCCCCGGCGCGCCTCGGAGACCGCGGCCCGCATCTCGCGGCGCAGGTCGCCCGCCGCCCCCCGCACGTCCGCCTGGATCTCGGCGGCCAGCTCGGCGACCGACTCGCGGATCTCCAACTCCAGGTCGGCCAGTTCACCGCTGCGGTCGGCCAGTTCGGCACGGCCCGCGTCCGTGATCGCGTACACCTTGCGGCCGCCCTCGGTGGTGTGCGTGACCAGGCCCTCGGCCTCCAGCTTGGCCAGCCGGGGGTAGACGGTGCCGGCGGACGGTGCGTACAGCCCCTGGAAGCGCTCCTCCAGCAGCCGGATCACCTCGTATCCGTGGCGTGGTGCCTCGTCGAGGAGTTTCAGCAGGTACAGCCGCAGGCGTCCGTGGGCGAAGACGGGAGGCATGTCAGAGCCCCTTCCGCTCGGTAGGGCCGCCGGTCGTGCCGTGGGCGGAACGGTCTGCCGCGATGGCGGTGTCGTCGCCGCCGGTGCCGGACGCGTCGGCGGGCGGCATGTCCCATGGGTCGTCCTCGGCGGGTGGGCGGCGCAGCAGGGCGATGGAGCCGGAGACGGTGGTCGCCTTCAGCCGGCCGCTGCCCCCGCCCAGGCGGCCTGTGATCTTCTTCGCGCCCCACTGCCCGGTGACGCGCAGGTCGTCGAAGGCGTTGGACACGGTGCCGCTCGCGGTGTTCGCCTCCACCTCCGCGTCCGCCGGGTGGGGGAGACGGATGGCGATCTCGCCCGAGACGTTCGTCAGCTGGGCGTCGGTGGGACCACTCGTGGGATCGAGGTCCAGGATGATCGAGCCGCTGACGGAGTCGGCCTTCACGGACGGGCACGCGCCCTCGATGACGGTCAGGTCGCCGGACACGGAGTTGAGCCGCAACGCGCCGGTGACGCCCTGGGCCTCCACGCTTCCCGACACCGTGGTGGCGCGGACCGGGCCGGAGAGCCCGACCAGGGTCGTCGCCCCCGTGACGCTCTTGACGTCGGCGCCGCCGTCGATCCCGGAGACCAGGGCGTCGGCCCCGACCACGCCCACCTCCACGCGGGTGGACGCCGGGACGGCGAGGGAGACCACCGCGCTGCGACGCCAGCCCTTGGGATCGAGCCACTTGAGGAAGCCCTTCCAGGGCAGGTCGTCGTAGGCCACGGTGAGGGCGCCGTCCTTCTGCGTCACCGTCAGGGCGGGGCCCTCGACCTGCGAGACCTCCAGCCGGGCGGAACCCTCCTCGGTGCCCACCACGTTCACCGTTCCGTTGACGATGCGCACATGGAGTGCCGTCACCGGGTCATCGAAGGTGAGCTTCCTCGGCTCTGCGACGGACCACTCGGACATGGTGCTGACCTCCTCGGCCGGTGCGGGCGGGGCGAGCGACGGGCGGGCGCCTCAACACGCTCGGCACGCTCGGCGCACGTCGATGAACGCGGCATATCGCGTCTTCGCTATTCACGATATATCGCGGCCGTGGGAAGTCAAGCCACCCGATCCGGTGATCACCCACCGACAGGTGGGGCAGGGGCCCATGGACCGGGCGCCCCGCCCTGTCGGCTGCCTACTCGTCCTCGTCGTCCAGCCGTGCCAGCCAGGTCGCCAGCCGCTCCACCGGTACCTCGAAGTCCGGGTTGAGGTCGACGAACGTGCGGAGGTGCTCGGCGAGCCACTCGAAGGTGATCTCCTCCTGGCCGCGCCGCTGTTCCAGTTCCTCGATGCCGCGGTCGGTGAAGTACATGGGGCTGCTCTCCTGCGTTCCTAAGGTGCGATGGTGCCGGAACCAGCCTACGGACCGGCCGGGAGCGCCATGGGGGCGCACCGCTCGCCCTCCTCGAGCCAGGCCAGGAGCTGACGCAGACGCAGTCGGCGAGGGGCGTGAAGCGTCTTGTCGTCGAGGAGCGCCTCGATCCAGGCCGCCGCCTGCGAGGTGGCGCCGGCCGCCTCGATGTCCTCGAGGACGCCGAGGTCGAGGCCCAGCCCTGTGTGCGGCTGGCGCAGGATGTGCCGCCACAGCGTGACGGCGTCGTCGAGCCTGCCGAAGGCCACGCACTCGCTCGCGACCTCACGAACGCCCTCCCACGACAGCCACGACGGCCGCAGGGCGGAGGCGACCGCCACGGGCACCGCGTCGGCGCCCTCGATGCCGAACAGGAGCCGGAGCCCGACGGCGATCGATGCGCTGTCCGCCGTGGGCAGCGCGACAAGCGCCCGCCCCAGCTCGCGGGCGACCGGCAGGAGGTCTTCCCCGTCTTCCCGACATGTGGGCAGTGCGGCGATCACGCCGCGGAGCCACCGGCTGTCCAGGGCCAGCGCGGGTGTCGACCGCCAGATCTCCAGAAGCTGCCGGGCGCCGGCGATGCCCCGGTCCTTGATGAGGATGGCTGCCGATTTCTCGTACCCCCGCTGGTAGCCGTTCGGGGTCCGCAGCGCGAGTTCGGCGATTTCGTCGGCCTCGTCACGGGCTCCGGCGTCGGAGAGGGCCTCGGCCACGTCCGGCCGGTCCTCCGCCAGGACGCCCCGGCCGCGTGAGGTGTACCGCATGACGGCGGCGACGGCCGCGGGACCTTCGGCCGCCAGCAGGACGGCGACGGGATGCTCCGCGGAGGCGACGGACCAGTGCGAGCCACTGAGCAGCTCCCGCGCCCACGCGGCCGCCTTGTCGCGTGCGCCGAGTCCCGCCAGGGCGATGTGCAGCTGGGCCGGGACTCCGAGGTACTGGCCCGCGTCCGGGGTGCTGCCGTCCAGCGCGCTCTGGATCTCGGCAATGGCCTGCTGCCCGTACGCCTTGGCCATGGTCGAGGCCGCCCACATCACCGATTCCGGATGCACCGGTCCCGGAGCGAGCAGGCGCCGGGCGACGGCGACCGCGGCCTCGCTCTCGCCGAACTTCTCCAACACCTCGCCGGCCGCCATGTGGCTCTGACCGTCGCCGACCGGGCGTTCGAGGATCAGGGCCGCGATCGACTCCGCCACCTGCCGTCGGTTCTCCGGAGCCGTGCCGGTGAGCCAGGACTCCGTGATCTGCCGGACACCGTCGGACCGGACGGCGCGGTTGCTCAGCGCCGGGCCCGCGAGGCGGTTCACGTCGTCCGTCATGCCCAGGCGGGCCAGTGCCTTCAGTACCTTTTCGGTGAACGACGGAGCGGTACTCGGGTCGTCCGCGAGTTCCAGGGCGCGGGCGCGCACCGACTCCTTGGCCCGGGGCCCGAGGGCCGAGGCGATCTCGGCCGCCTTGTCCAGCCAGCCGTGGACGGCGCCCATGACGTCGTTCAGCAGTTCCTCGGCGACATCGGCCACCCCCAGCCGGCCGAGCGCCCGTATGGCCAGCATGCGTGGCTCGACCGGCATGCGTACCGATCGGGCGACGGCCTCCAGGCGGTCGGCGACCGTGGGAACGTCCCCGAAGCTGCCAAGGGCTTCGAACACTTCGTTCTGGACCTCGAGGTCCCAGGTGCAGCAACCGATACGCACCAGACGCTCGATCAGCCGACGGGTGTGCGACTCGCCGAACCGGACGCCCTCGGCCAGGAGCAGCCCGGCCAGCAGCGAGCGCGAGTGGCCGCCCGCCGTCCCCGCGGACAGGCGCTCCGCGAGCAGATCGGGGGCACACCCGGGCCGGCTCGCCCACAGACACATCACGAACAGCGGCAGGGTGTGGTCGTCGCTCTGGAACGCCCGCCAGAACCAGGACTCCGCATCGGGGAAGCCGGCCGGGATCTCGTCGGCGTACGCCTCCGCGGCGAAGTACTCGGCGAAGGAGTGGTGCAGGAACCGGAAACCGTCCTCTTCGTTGACGAGCAGTCCCGTGCCGGCGAGGACGCCTGGAAGGTCCTCCTCCCAGTCGGGCACTCCCTGCAGACAGGCCGGGCCCGCCTCGCGTACCCAGTCCCGGGCGGCTTCCAGAAGGGACCCCTCGTGCTCCAGCCTGTGCCGGCCCAGGGCCCGGAGCAGGGCGCGCTTGTTCCGTTCGAGCCAGAGGTGGAGCTCCAGACGGTCCGGATCGTCCCGGAGGCGGTGGCGCAGTGCGCTCTGCCTGCCGCCCGAGGTTCCCTGGGAGAGTAGACGGGCGAAGAAACGCTGGTAGAGGCTGACGCGGTGGGTGGGCAGCGGTCGGCTGGGGCTCACCGTCGCGTTCACCGCGGCGATCGTGGCCAGCAGTGGATTGCGCACGAGATCCCGCAGGCGGCTGTCCTCGGTCTCGCCGAGGAACCGGTCCGTGGCGGCTTGTGCCTGCTCGTCGTCCTCGAACTGCGCGGCGAACCACTTGGCGGCGAACTCGCGCAGTTCCTCGGGACCGAACGGCTCCAGGGTGTACTCGCCGAGCACCGCGGTGCGAAGCGGCGACAACTCGGCGTCCGGGAGCGGCCTGCTGGTGATGACGAACCGGTAGTCACTGCCGGCCCGTGCGTGCTGTGCGATCGCCTTGACGACGGTCCGGCGCGCGTCGGGGTCGGTGATCTCGTCCAGGCCGTCGAGAAGCACCAGCCATCGGGCCCCCTGCACCCGGGACTGGAACAGCCAGGAAGCGGGGTCCGCGACCAGGTTCAGCCGCATGGTGCGGCGTACGGCGTGCTCCAGTGCGGCGCTCCACGAGTCCGACTCGCCGACGAGCGCGTGCGCCGCGACACGCACCGGCAGCACCGGCTCGGCGAGCGGTGCCGACAGGCTGGTTTCCTGACGCAGCCAGATCCGCGCCAGCGTCCAGGCCAGGTGGCTGGTCAGCGTCGACTTCCCGGCGCCGGGTTCGCCGGTGATCAGCAGATGCTCGTGGCGGGCGAGTGCGTCCTGGACCGGCAGCCTGGCCTCGGTGCGCAGCGTCCCGGCGCTCTGGTCCGGCCCTTTTCGCGTCTCGCCGCCCCGGCGCGCCTCAGGCCCCGGCGTGGCCTCGCGTGGCGCCCGCACCCGCTGCCGTACGTACACGGCGGACAACGGCGGCTCCGCCACGCCCAGCATGTCGTACGGCAGTCGCTCCACAGCTCGTGCCTGGGCCTGAAGGAGGGTCTTCAACGACAGGCTCGGTTGCGGGAGTTCGGACCACGAGGTGAGCTTCGGCGTATGCGCTTCGCGGGCGGTGTCGGCGGCCCTGTCCATGGCCTCCTTGGCGCGGATCCAGATCGGCTCGACCTCCGCGGGTTCCCGCCCGAGCGCCACCGCGTACGACTTGACCTGCAGCAACGGGAACAGCCTGGCCGCGTTGCTGATGCCGTACACCACGTTCTTGTGCGCGAGTTCGGCCCGTACGACCGCGTTGTGGCTCGGATGCCCCGCCTCCTCGATGGCCCGGTCGAACCACTCCGCCAACTCCTCCAGCTCCGGGTGCCGTTGCTGGTCGCCTTTCGGTGGTCGTCCCCCGGCCATGGCCCCCCTCGCCGATTTCCGAGTTTCCCGCAGTTTCCCCAGCGTAGAGGGAAACCCTTGCCCGGTCCCAGAGTTGAGGCAGCCACCCGCCAGCCGCCCGTCCGAGGGAGACCTCCGTGCCGACGACCGCCACCGACCACGTTCTGACCATCGCCGTCGTCCTGGTGAGTGCGCTGACCACGCTGGTCCGCGCCTGGCTCGCCCACCGCACGGCCGTACGCAGGGAGCAGGAGCACACCGAGCGGACACGTATCGCCGTGGGCGGGTCCGCGAGCGAGCACCGGGCCGCCGTGGTGAGGGCCTGCGCCGAGTTGGCGGCGGCGGCCCAGCAGCCGGCGGCGCAGCAGGCGGCCGTCAAGCGGCGCGGGCCACGCAGCCCGTGAGCCGTCCCAGACGCGGAAAGGGCCCGGCCCGAGTCACGTGAACTCGGGCCGGGCCCCTCGCGGTGCTGCCGTGAGGCCTACGCCTCGAACACCTCACGCACCAGCTGCTCCTGCTCCGCCTGGTGCCGCTTCGCCGAGCCCACCGCCGGGGACGACGAGTGCGGGCGGGAGATGCGGCGCAGGCGCTCGCCGGCCGGGATGTCCGCGCCGACCGCCAGGTCCAGGTGGTCGATCAGGTTCAGCGCGATGAACGGCCAGGCGCCCTGGTTCGCCGGCTCCTCCTGGGCCCACAGGTACTTCTCGGCGTTCGGGTACTTCTTGATTTCGGCCTGGAGCTCCGCACCCGGCAGCGGGTACAGGCGCTCCAGGCGGATGATCGCGGTGTCCGTGATGCCGCGCTTGGTGCGCTCGGCCTCCAGGTCGTAGTACAGCTTGCCGGCCACGAAGACGACCTTGCGGACGGCGGCCGGGTCCGCCGTCGCGTCGCCGATGACCGGGCGGAACTGACCCGACGTGAACTCCTCCGTCTTCGATGCGGCGGCCTTGAGACGCAGCATCGACTTCGGGGTGAAGACCACCAGCGGCTTGTGGTGCGGGTTGTGCACCTGCCAGCGCAGGAGGTGGAAGTAGTTCGACGGGAGGGTCGGCATGGCGACCGTCATGTTGTTCTGGGCGCAGAGCTGGAGGAACCGCTCGACGCGGGCCGACGAGTGGTCCGGGCCCTGACCCTCGTAGCCGTGGGGGAGCAGCAGGACGACACCGCTCGTCTGGCCCCACTTCTGCTCGGCCGCCGAGATGTACTCGTCGACCACCGTCTGCGCGCCGTTGACGAAGTCGCCGAACTGCGCCTCCCACATCACGAGCGCGTCGGGGCGGGCCAGTGAGTAGCCGTACTCGAAGCCCATGACCGCGTACTCGGACAGCAGGGAGTTGTAGACGTTGTAGCGCGCCTGGTCCTCGGCGAGGTACTGGAGCGGGGTGTACTCCTCGCCCGTCCGGCGGTCGATGAGGACCGCGTGGCGCTGGCCGAAGGTGCCCCGCTGGGAGTCCTGGCCGGACAGGCGGACCGGGGTGCCCTCCAGGAGGAGGGAGCCGACCGCGAGGGTCTCGCCCATGCCCCAGTCGATCGTGCCGTCCTCGACCATCGCCGCCCGGCGCTGCAGCTGCGGCAGCAGACGCGGGTGCACGTGGAAGGAGTCGGGGATGTTGACCTGGGACTCGGCGATCCGCTTCACGACCTCCGTGGAGATCGCGGTGTTCACGGCGACCGGGAACTCCGCCTGCGGGTCCGACACCGGGCCGGCGCTCGGCTGGGCCGTGGTGGCCTCGCGGACCTCCGTGAAGACCTTCTCCAGCTGGCCCTGGTAGTCCTGCAGCGCCTGCTCGGCCTCCTCCAGAGTGATGTCGCCGCGACCGATCAGGGACTCGGTGTAGAGCTTGCGCACCGAGCGCTTCTTGTCGATCAGGTCGTACATCAGCGGCTGGGTGAAGGCCGGGTTGTCCGACTCGTTGTGACCGCGGCGGCGGTAGCAGATGAGGTCGATCACCACGTCCTTGTTGAACGCCTGGCGGAACTCGAAGGCGAGTCGCGCCACGCGCACGACGGCCTCGGGGTCGTCGCCGTTCACGTGGAAGATCGGGGCCTCGATCATGCGGGCCACGTCCGTCGCGTACATCGAGGAACGCGAGGACTCGGGGGCCGCGGTGAAGCCGACCTGGTTGTTGATGACGATGTGGACCGTGCCGCCGGTGCGGTAGCCGCGCAGCTGCGACATGTTCAGGGTCTCGGCCACCACGCCCTGGCCCGCGAAGGCCGCGTCGCCGTGGATCGCCACCGGCAGGACCGTGAAGTCCGTACCGCCCTTGTTGATGATGTCCTGCTTGGCCCGGGTGATGCCCTCGATGACCGGGTCGACCGTCTCCAGGTGGGACGGGTTCGCGGCCAGCGAGACCTTGATCTGCTCGCCGTCCAGACCCGTGAAGGTGCCCTCGGCGCCCAGGTGGTACTTCACGTCGCCGGAGCCGTGCATCGACTTCGGGTCGAGGTTGCCCTCGAACTCGCGGAAGATCTGCGCGTACGACTTGCCGACGATGTTCGCCAGCACGTTCAGGCGGCCGCGGTGGGCCATGCCGATGACGACCTCGTCCAGGCGGGACTCGGCAGCGGAGTCGATCACCGCGTCGAGCAGCGGGATGACGGACTCGCCACCCTCGAGGGAGAAGCGCTTCTGGCCGACGTACTTCGTCTGCAGGAAGGTCTCGAAGGCCTCCGCCGCGTTCAGGCGGCGCAGGATGCGCAGCTGCTCCTCGCGCTCCGGCTTGGAGTGCGCGCGCTCCACACGGTCCTGGATCCACTTGCGCTGCTTGGGGTCCTGGATGTGCATGTACTCGATGCCGGTGGTGCGGCAGTACGAGTCGCGCAGCACGCCGAGGATGTCGCGCAGCTTCATCATCGACTTGCCGGCGAAGCCGCCGACGGCGAACTCGCGCTCCAGGTCCCACAGGGTGAGGCCGTGCTCGACGATGTCCAGGTCGGGGTGCTTGCGCTGGCGGTACTCCAGCGGGTCGGTGTCGGCCATGACGTGGCCGCGGACCCGGTAGGAGTGGATCAGCTCGAAGACCCGGGCGGCCTTGGTGACGTCGTCGTCGTGGCTGGCGTCGATGTCCTTGAGCCAGCGGACCGGCTCGTAGGGGATGCGCAGGGCCTCGAAGATCTCGTCGTAGAAGCGGTTCTCGCCGAGGAGGAGGTTGGCGACGACGCGCAGGAACTCGCCGGAGGCGGCGCCCTGGATCACCCGGTGGTCGTAGGTCGACGTGAGCGTCATGACCTTGGAGATGCCGAGCTTGTTCAGGGTGTCCTGGGAGGTGCCCTGGAACTCCGCCGGGTAGTCCATGGAGCCGACGCCCATGATCACCGACTGGCCGGGCATCAGGCGCGGCACCGAGTGGACCGTGCCGAGGCCGCCGGGGTTGGTGAGGGAGACGGTGACGCCGGTGAAGTCGTCCATCGTCAGCTTGCCGTCGCGGGCGCGGCGGACGATGTCCTCGTAGGCCTGCCAGAACTCGAAGAAGTTCAGCGTCTCGGCCTTCTTGATCGCCGCGACGACGAGCTGGCGGTCGCCGTTGGGCTTGACCAGGTCGATGGCGAGGCCGAGGTTGACGTGGTCCGGCTTGACCAGGGTGGGCTTGCCGTCCTTCTCCGCGAACGACCAGTTCATCGACGGCATCGCCTTGATGGCCTGGACCATCGCGTAGCCGATGAGGTGCGTGAAGGAGATCTTCCCGCCGCGGGCGCGCTTGAGGTGGTTGTTGATGACGATGCGGTTGTCGAAGAGCAGCTTCACCGGGACCGCGCGCACGGACGTGGCCGTGGGGAGCTCCAGGGAGGCGTTCATGTTCTTCGCGACGGCGGCGGCGGGGCCGCGCAGCGTCACCAGTTCGGGGCCGGCGGGGGCCTCGGACACGGGCTCGTCCTTCTTGGGCTGGGCGGGGGCCGCGGCGGGCTTCGCGGCGGCGGGTGCGGCGGGCTTGACCGGAGCCGGTGCGGTGGCCGCCGGAGCGGGCTTCGCCGGGGCCGGCGCGGCGGCCGGGGTCCGCGGTGCAGCGGCGGCCGGGGCCTGCGGTGCGGCGGGGGCCGCGGGCGCGGCCTGCGCCGCCTGGGGCGCCGTGGTGGTCTCCGCGGCCCCCGCAGCCGCGGTACCCGACGGAGCCGAGGAGGCAGCGGCGGCGGCCCCCGGCTTGTAGTCGGCGAAGAAGTCCCACCAGGCACGGTCTACCGAATTCGGGTCCTGGAGGTACTGCTGATAGATCTCGTCGACGAGCCACTCGTTGGGACCGAACGCAGCAGCGGGGTTCTTCCCGGCTTGGTCGTCGGTCGAGACGCTCGGGTTACTGGGGGACTGTGGCGACACGGCGGCAACCGCCCTCTTCCGCTTCACAAGGTGATTGGACAGCGGGAATAAAGGCTACGCCTCCAAGACCGCGAAGGTCAGGTCGGGCCGGTTCATCGTCGCGTAAGTCACACCGGAAAGTGCGTTTCAGGGGTTGAAATGGCGGGAAACAAGCGTGGTTCCGGTTGTGGACGGGTGCGACGACCCGGGCCCGGCGCGGGGAGTGCGCGGGCCTCTGCCTGATCACACGTGTCCGGCGGCGCCGACAGACGTGGATCTTGTGGCTCCGCTTCGAACTTTACGTCAACTTGGCAGAGATGGCTCTCCCGGAAGGGTGACCTGGATCCGGCAGCCGCGCGGGGATTCGGCCACACCGATCCGGCCACCGTGCAGATCCACCGCCCAGCGGGCGATCGCCAGGCCGAGGCCCGTGCCGCCGTCGCTGCCGGGTCCGTGCGGCCGGTTCACGGCGCCGCGGTTGAAGCGCTCGAAGACCCGGTGCCACTCCGACTGGGGGATGCCGGGGCCCTCGTCCAGCACCTCCAGCTCCAGGGAGTCCGGTGCGGGGCCGCGCCGGGCCTTCACCGTGACGCGGCCGTGCGGCGGGCTGTGCTTGACGGCGTTGTCGATCAGGTTGGCGACGACCTGGTGGATCCGCTCCGGGTCCGCGTGCGCGGTCAGCTCCGGCGGGGAGACGTCGAGGTGCAGATGGACGTCCGTACGGGTGTGACTGCCGGAGCCCGAGGCGATGCCCGCCCGCGCGGAGGACACCATCTGGGCCTCCTTGAGGACGCCCGAGAGGTACGGCCACACCTCGAAGCGACGTTTCTTCAGCGGAACGACGCCGTTGTCCAGGCGGGAGAGATCCAGCAGCGTCTCCACCAGGCGGCCGAGGCGCTCGGTCTGCTTCAGCGCCGTGCGCATGGTCTCCGGGTCGGCTTCGGTGACCCCGTCGACGATGTTCTCCAGCACCGCGCGCAGGCCCGCGATGGGGGTGCGCAGCTCGTGCGAGACGTTCGCCACCAGCTCCTTGCGCTGGCTGTCCTGGGCCTCCAGCTCGTCGGCCATCAGGTTGATCGTCTGGGCCAGGTCACCCAGCTCGTCCCGGCGGTTGTCGCGCACACGACGGCTGTAGTCGCCGTGCGAGATGGACCGGGCCACCGCGTTCATCTCGTCCAGCGGCGCGGTGAGCGAGTGCGCCACGAACTGCGTGATCAGCAGGGTGGCGATCATCGAGAACACCGTGATGAACCGCAGCTCGGTGGCGGTGCGCACCGCGATCATCAGCAGGCCCGTGGTGATGAACACCGAGATGACGACCAGCGCGCCCAGCTTGGTCTTGATCGAGAACGGACGTACGCCGCCCCAGGGCTGCTCGGGGCTCTTCCGCGCGGCCGACCGCCCGTCGCTCATGGCGTCGGGGTCTCCAGGGCGTAGCCCACACCGTGCACCGTCCGGATGCGCTCCGCGCCGATCTTCCGCCGCAGCGCCTTGATGTGGCTGTCCACGGTGCGGGTGCCGGAGGCGTCCGCCCAGTCCCACACCTCGGCGAGCAACTGCTCACGGGAGAGCACGGCGCGTGGCGTGTTGGCCAGGCACACCAGCAGATCGAACTCGGTGGGCGTCAGATGGACGTCCTCGCTGCGCACCCGCACCCGGCGCTGTGCGTGGTCGATCTCCAGTTCGCCGAGGCGCAGTATGCCGGTGCGCGGGGTCGCGGCGGCCAGCGCCGCCCGCTCCACCCGGCGAAGCAGCACGTGCACGCGTGCGGCCAGCTCCCGCATCGAGAACGGCTTGGTCATGTAGTCGTCGGCGCCGACACCGAGCCCGACCAGCATGTCGGTCTCGTCGTCGCGCGCGGTGAGCATCAGCACCGGCACCGGGCGCTGGGCCTGCACGCGCCGGCAGACCTCCAGGCCGTCGAAGCCCGGCAGCATGATGTCGAGGATCAGCAGGTCGGGCTGCCAGGCCTCTGCCGTGTCGACCGCCGCCGGACCGTCACCTGCCGTTTGCACGAGGAATCCCTCCGCGCGCAGACGGGTGGCGATGGCGTCGACGATCGTCTGGTCGTCCTCGACCACCAGGACGCGCCGCTGAGCGCCCGGGGTCGCCGTCGTGCCGTTGTGGGAGGTGTGTGTCTGCTCCATCGCCCGCCCCTGGGGTTGCTTTCCGGAATCCGTGGGGTGATCCCATGACTGCGTTTGACGCTTGAATGATCCGCGTCAGGGATGCAGCGTACGGGGAGTTACCGCCGGTCGGCTATCCAGGTCCGATCGCGAGGTGCACGACGTCGGGAACGCCCCGGGCAACGGCGACCTCTTCGGTACGCACCTGCCGGAACCCGGCATTCCTAAGGGTTCCTTCAAATTCCGGAGAGGGCTCTGCCGACCACACCGCGAGCACACCGCCGGGTTTCAACACCCTTGCGCAGCTTGTGAGTCCGGACGTCGAGTAGAGGCTGCCGTTGTCGTCCGTGACCGTCCACGCGGGTCCGTTGTCGATGTCCAGACACAGTGCGTCGTACGTGTCCGATGTCTCATTGACGTGGGCGAGGAGGTCGGCTTCCACGATGCGGGTGCGCGGATCGGCGAGCGCGTCGGCGGACAGCGTGGACAGGGGGCCGTCGAGGTGCCAGTCGATGACGGCGCGTTCGCGTTCGACGACGGTGATGCGACCCCAGCGGGGGTCGGCCGCCGCGTGCGCGAGCGAGAAACCGACGCCGAGTCCGCCGATCAGCACGCTCGGGTCCGGGCGGCCGTCCAGGGCGTGCGACGCGGCCTGCACCAGCAGCCGTTCCGAGCGTCCGTCGGAGGTGTCCATCAGGAAGCAGCCGTTGGCGATGATCTGCAGCAGCTCACCGTGGCGCCGCAGCACGACCTCGCCGTGGGGTCCCTCGCGACGGTCCAGGACCACCGGGGTCTCGTCGGTGTCGTACAGATGAGGCATGGACCACATTCTGGTAACCGGCGGTCCGGGGAGCGACCGGATTTCCCCGGCGATCGAACTGGTTCTCCCGCAGTGGTCGGTCGGACCGCCGATGCCGCCGGCAGCCGTGCGCGGTCACCCCGGACGCCGGAAACAGCTGGGAAGTTGCTATGAATCGCGTCTCGGGTGGCGTCGGTCATAGACAGCGACCGGCGCGGCGCGAAGGGTGGAGCGTGACGGAAGGAGCGCCGCACCTTGGAACGTACGGTCTCGGCGGCTGACGCCACGCTCACGCTCCCCGAGACGGGCGCGCCGCTTCTGGACGGCATGCCGCGCCAGCGCACGGCGCCGCCGCCCGTCGCGCCCCCGGCCGCGCTCCCGGTGCCGTGGACGGCACCGCGCCTGGCGTCGCTGCTGCCGGGCCCCAGGCGGGCGCCGTTCACTTTCGGCTACGCCGCCGTGTTGCTGGTGACCTCGCTGTTCGCCCAGTTCGCCGACCCGTCGCTGATGGACGCCCTGTACCAGGGATCCAGCACGGACGTCGCGCATCTGATGCGCAGTCCGGCGGTGGTGCTGCTGGCCAGCGCGCTGTGGATCGCGGGCGGGATGACGTCGTACTACTCGCTGGTCTTCCTGGTCGTGCTGACGGCGCTGGAGCGGCGGATAGGCGGCGCGCGCACGGCGGTCGTCTTCCTGCTCGGGCACGTTCTCGCGACGCTGGGCACCGAGGTCCCGGTCGGCCTCGCGGTCCTGGCGGGCCATCTGCCGGACAGTTCACTGCACCGCCTCGACTACGGCATCAGCTTCGGCGTGGCGGCGAGCCTGGGCGCGCTGACGGGGCTGCTGCGGCCGTGGCTGCGCTGGACCGTGCTGATCGTGTTCACCGCGCTACTCCTCCAGGACCTGGCCGAGTTCACGGACCCGCTGAGCAACTGGGGCCATCTGCTGGCGCTGACGGTCGGCACCGCGACCTGGCCGCTGGTACGGCGCTGGGCCCGGACCGGAGCCGGGGCCACCGTGGCGCCGGCTCGGTAACTGCGGCCTCCGCCCCCGCGGTTCCGCTGCCGTGCGCCGCTGGTGCGGCGCCGTCCAGGTGCCACCCGCGGACGCCGTTCCGGCCTCTCACGCTGATGCGTCCCGGCCTCTGACGGTGATGCCTTCCGGCACCCGATGGTGGTCCGCCCCGGCCTCCGGCGGTGGTCTGCCCGCGCACCGCTCCGTGCCTGGTCACGGCACCCGCTGCAACTGATCGCTGACAGCGAACAAGGGTCGGGGAACAATCGAATCCTCTCGTGCATTGAGTCTGCACAGCTCAACTTGACTGCCGAAGGGGAGATCATGGCTTCGACGTCCTCACCGCTCACCCTGCCTGTGCTGCCGCTCGACGGCGAGGTTGTGCTGCCCGGCATGGTGGTCCCGCTGGACCTGAGCGACTCCGAGGTCCGCGCGGCGGTGGAGGCCGCCCAGGCGGCCGCCCGTTCCGAGCCCGGAAAGCCCAGGGTCCTGCTCGTCCCACGCATCGACGGCACCTACGCCGCCACCGGTGTCCTCGGCACCGTCGAGCAGGTCGGCCGGCTCGCGGACGGCGACCCGGGCGCCCTCATCCGCGGCCTGGGACGGGTGAAGATCGGTGCGGGCACCACCGGGCCCGGCGCGGCGCTCTGGGTCGAGGGAACACGCATCGACGAGACGGTTCCCGACCCGCTGCCCGGCCACGTCACCGAACTCGTCAAGGAGTACAAGGCCCTCGCCGCCAGCTGGCTGAAGAAGCGCGGCGCCTGGCAGGTCGTCGACCGCGTCCAGGCCATCGACGACGTCTCCGCGCTCGCCGACAACTCCGGGTACTCGCCCTTCCTGACCACCGAACAGAAGGTCGAACTCCTGGAGACCAGCGACCCGGTGGCCCGGCTGAAGCTGGCCACCCAGCAGCTCCGCGACCACCTCGCCGAGCAGGAGGTCGCCGAGTCCATCGCCAAGGACGTCCAGGAAGGCGTCGACAAGCAGCAGCGCGAGTTCCTGCTGCGCCGCCAGCTGGAAGCCGTCCGCAAGGAGCTGCGCGAGCTCAACGGCGACACTCAGGAGGGTGAGGAGTCCGACGACTACCGCGCCCGTGCGGAGGCCGCCGACCTGCCCGAGAAGGTCCGTGAGGCCGCGCTCAAGGAGGTCGACAAGCTCGAGCGCACCAGCGACCAGTCCCCCGAGGGCTCCTGGATCCGCACCTGGCTCGACACCGTGCTGGAGATGCCCTGGAACGAGCGCACCGAGGACGCGTACGACATCCGCGGCGCCAGGGGCGTCCTGGACGCCGAGCACGCGGGCCTCGAGGACGTGAAGGAGCGCATCACCGAGTACCTCGCGGTGCGTAAGCGGCGCGCCGAGCGGGGTCTCGGCGTCGTGGGCGGCCGCCGCGGCGGCGCCGTGCTGGCGCTCGTCGGCCCGCCCGGCGTCGGCAAGACCAGCCTCGGCGAGTCCGTCGCGCACGCCATGGGCCGCAAGTTCGTCCGCGTCGCCCTCGGCGGCGTCCGCGACGAGGCCGAGATCCGCGGCCACCGCCGTACGTACGTCGGCGCCCTGCCCGGCCGTATCGTCCGCGCCATCAAGGAGGCCGGTTCCATGAACCCGGTCGTCCTGCTCGACGAGATCGACAAGGTGGGCTCCGACTTCCGCGGCGACCCGGCCGCGGCCCTGCTGGAGGTCCTGGACCCGGCGCAGAACCACACCTTCCGCGACCACTACCTGGAGGTCGAACTCGACCTGTCGGACGTGGTGTTCCTCGCCACGGCCAACGTCCTGGAGGCCATCCCGGAGGCGCTCGCCGACCGCATGGACATCGTCCGCCTGGACGGCTACACCGAGGACGAGAAGGTCGTCATCGCCCGTGACCACCTGCTCCCGCGCCAGCTGGAACGGGCCGGCCTGAACAAGGACGAGGTCACGATCGACGAGGCCGCGCTGCGCAAGCTCGCCGGCGAGTACACCCGCGAGGCGGGCGTGCGCACCTTGGAGCGGTCCATCGCGCGGCTGCTGCGCAAGGTCACGGCCCAGCACGAGCTCGGCGAGCGGGAGCTGCCGTTCACCGTCCGGGACGAGGACCTGCGCGGGCTGCTCGGGCGCCCGCACCACGTGCCCGAGTCCGCCCAGGACCCGGCCGAGCGGCGCACCGCGGTCCCCGGTGTGGCGACCGGCCTCGCGGTCACCGGCGCGGGCGGGGACGTCCTGTACGTGGAGGCGTCGCTGGCCGACCCGGAGACGGGCGCGGCCGGTCTGACCCTGACCGGTCAGCTCGGCGACGTGATGAAGGAGTCCGCGCAGATCGCCCTCAGCTTCCTGCGCTCCCACGGCGCCGAACTGGAACTGCCCGTCGGCGACCTGAAGGACCGGGGCGTGCACATCCACTTCCCGGCGGGCGCGGTCCCCAAGGACGGCCCGAGCGCGGGCGTCACGATGACGACCGCGCTGGCCTCGCTGCTGTCGGGCCGGCTGGTCCGCACGGACGTGGCGATGACCGGTGAGGTGTCGCTGACCGGCCGGGTGCTGCCGATCGGCGGGGTCAAGCAGAAGCTGCTCGCCGCGCACCGGGCGGGGGTCACCACGGTGATCATCCCCAAGCGCAACGAGCCCGACCTGGACGACGTCCCGGCGGAGGTGCTGGACAAGCTCGACGTCCACGCCGTCACGGACGTCCGCCAGGTCCTGGAGCTGGCGCTGGCGCCCGCCACGAGCGACGCGACGCCGGAGGTTCTGGTGGCGGCGTGACGGACGCCGCCGGATGAGGGAAGGCCCGGGTTTCGTGAGGGAGGCCCGGGCCTTCGCCATGGACCGGTGCTGCCGTTGGTCTACGCCTGCGAAATACTGGCGCAGCTGCGGTGACGGCGACCTTCGGCGGAAACTTCGAGGAACGGGACAGCGGACCAGGTGACTGACGTGCAAGAGGACGGAAACGGCGAGCGGGGTCCGGTGGACCCGGACGCGTCGGCGGAGGGTGCGGACCGGTCCGGTGGCGCGAACCAGGAGTTCCTGGCGCTGGAGCGCGAGCTGACCGTGTTCCTGCGGCGCGCCCGCGCCAACGCCGGCCAGATGGCCCGGGAGGTCCACCCGGACCTGGAGTCCGCCGCGTACGGGCTCCTCGTACGGCTGGACGAGTGCGGCCGCCAGCGCGCCACGGAACTCGCCGCCTACATCGGTGTCGGCAAGGCCACCATGTCCCGCCAGCTGCGCGCCCTGGAGGAGCTGGGTCTGGTCGCCCGGGAGCCCGACCCGGCCGACGGCCGCGCCTGGCTCGTGCACCTCACGGAGGAGGGCCACCGGCGCGTCGGCCTCGTCCGCGAGGCCCGCCGCGCCCGCTATGTGCGCCAGCTCGCCCACTGGGACCCGCGCGAGGTGGCGGAACTGGCCCGGCTGCTGCACCAGTTGAACCAGGGCATGGACAAGCAGTAGCCGTACGGGTGCGGCAGCCCTACGAGGGCGCCGGCCCTACGGGGCAGGACCCTACGGCTCCACGTACACCACCGTCGCGTCGTCGTGCGTCTTGCTGCGGCCGAGGTACGCCCGTTCCTCACGGTCGGCGCTCTCCAGCGCCCGTACGCGCTCCACCAGCGCCGCCGCGCCCTCCTTGCGGACGACCGTGAACAGATCCGTCCAGTCGCCCTGGCGGAACTTCTCCGTCCAGCGCGTCGCCCCGTCCGTCAGGCCCACCAGGGCGCGCACCCGCCCCCGCGGCAGTTCCCCGGTGACGGCGCGGGCCGCGACCGAGGGGTCCGCGGCCACCGTGAAAAAGCCGCCCTCCTTGTTGCGGACCGTCGCGTCCACCAGCGCGTCCGTGGCCAGCACCGCGCGCGGGAGGCGGGCGAGGCGGTCGTCCAGGAGGGCGGTGACCGTGCCGTCGGGGGCCTCGACGAGGAGCGCCGAGTCCGACAGGACGAGGTACTCCACCGCGGCATCGGACCAGCGGGCGAGGACCACGGTCGCCTGGGGCGTCCGCGGGTGAGAAAGCTCACAGGTGGCGGAGTGGGCGTCGGCGGTGCGGAGAACGGCCTCCGCCAGGATCTCCGCCAGTGTCAGATCCCGGTGGGAAACGGACAGTTCGGTCAGCAGACCGCCCAGGCGCGCGCAGAACCAGGGGACGGAATGCAGACAGCCGTCGTCGCCGGCCGGCGGGGTCACCCCGTCCAGGACGACCAGCGCCCCGCCCTGCCCTGAGGCCGGAAGCGCGAGCGCGGCGAAGTCCTCGTTCGGGTGAGTCGCATCGCCGGGTTCGGACGTCAGCTCAATACGCATCCAGCCAGTCTGCACGAGGTCTTCACAAGGTCCACGAAAGGCTGTCAACGGTCGCCGAATCGATGCGAGCGCGCAGGTCAGCCGCCTGGTTTGGTACGGAATAATCGCTTCCGGTGAAGCGTGGTGGCGAATATTGCCAAAGTGCGCCGCCGACGTCCAACCGGCCCACCGCGCAAGGCCTCCGCACGGGCCAGAGGAACTTGCCCGCCAACTCCCCACCGATGTTCACTCCTTCGGGTGGCGGGTCAGGCGAAGCGGGACCTCTGCCCACCGGCACTGGGAGGGTCGGAAGCCGTCGTACCGGGTCGGCATTCCCGCTGACGGAACGTCACCCCGGGCCCATGGGTACACGAGTGAGGAAGTGCGAGCACCGGTGCAGAAGACGCGGCCTCGGAGCACAGGCAAGCAGACGGCCCCCGCGCAGGGGGCCTCGTCCGAGTCCGCCGGCCACGGCCGCCCGGCCCATGTGCGCAATCGGCTGATCGTCGCCGTCGCCGTGGTCGCCGCCGCCATCGCCGGGGCCGGGGCGCCGAGCGTCGTCGCCGCCTCCGGGCAGCTGCACGACTCCCAGGGCCTCGTCACGCTCGCCGAGCAGACTCAGGACGCGCTCGTCCTCGCCCACTCGCTGGCCGACGAACGGGACGAGGTCACCTCGTACGTGGCCGCCGGACGCCCCGGGTCCAAGGCGCCCGCCGAGCAGCAGCAGGCCCGCGTCGACCGGGAGATCGAGGACCTGCGCGCCAACCCGGACCTCTCCGCGGGACTGCGCAAGGACCTCGACGACGTGGCCGCGGTACGGCGAGCGGCGCTCACCGGCAAGAACACCGCTCTCCAGGCGCATCAGGCGTACTCCGCCGCCATCACCGAGCTGCACGCCCTCGCCGAGCAGCTGGCCGAACAGATGCCGCCGCGCGCGGGCTCCGGCGCCCACTCCCTCGCCGAGCTCGACACCGCCGTGCAGCAGGCCGCCGCCGCCCGCGGACTGCTCCTCGCGGCCCTGAACATCCCGCACAGCACCCGGACCGTCATCAGCCCGGTCACCGGCCTGCCGACCACCACCAGCACCTCCTCGGCCGCCGACACCAAGCAGCGCGACGCGCTCACCGCCGCCGCCCAGCAGGCCGCCGTCCGCTCGGACGCGGCGATCGCCGGCTTCCACGACACCGCGCCCGCCGCGGCCAAGTCCTCCTACGACTCCACGGTCACCGGCCCCGAGGTGTCCTCCGCGGAGAAGTACCTCGCCTCCCTCACCGACCAGCCCACCCTCTCCGACAGCGACCTCGACCTGAGCACCAAGAAGGTCGACGCCGCGCTGTCCGCCCGCGTCGACCTGATGCGCGGCGTCGAGTCCTCCCTCTACGAGGCCCGCAGCAAGGACCTCGCCCAGCTGCGCGACGACGACGTCACCGCGCTGGAGATCCGCATCGCCGTCCTCGGCGCCCTCCTGCTGGTCGCCGTCGGCATCGCCATGGCCATGGCCCGCAGTCTCACCCGCCCGCTCGCGGTGCTCCGCCTCGGCACCGCGCGCGTGGCCGCCGACCCGGCCGGCGAGGAACCGGTGAAGTTCACCGGCCGCAACGACGAGTTCGCGCAGGTCGTCCGCTCCGTCAACGCCCTGCACGCGCACGCCGTCGCCCTCCAGGAGCGCCTTTCGACCCTGGAGACCGACCGCAGGCACCTCGTCGGCCAGCGGCAGACCATGGCCGACGAGCGCGAGAGGCTGCGCGCCGAACTCGCCCAGGCCGCCGCCCACCTGCAGCAGGTCCGGCACAGCATCCACTCCACCTTCGTCAACCTCGCCCTGCGCACCCTCGGCCTGGTCGAGCGCCAGCTGACCGTCATCGAGGGCCTGGAGGAGCGGGAGCAGGACCCGGAGCGGCTGTCCACGCTGTTCAAGCTCGACCACTTCGCCACGGTCATGCGCCGCCACAGCGAGAACCTCCTCGTCCTGGCCGGCGCCGAACACGTCCAGCAGCACGCCGGGTCGGTGCCGCTCGTCGACGTGGTGCGCGCCGCGGTCAGCGAGATCGAGCGCTACGAGCGCGTCCGTATCGCCGCACTGCCCCCGCACGCGCACGTCGTCGGGTTCGCCGCCGACGACCTGTCGCACCTGGTGGCCGAACTCCTGGAGAACGCCACCTCGTTCTCGCCGCCCGACGTCCCCGTCGAGATCTCCGGCTGGCTCCTGCAGAGCGGCGAGGTGATGCTCTCCGTGCAGGACGAGGGCATCGGCATGGCCGCCGAGCGGATGAGCCGGCTCAACGCCCGGCTCGCCGCCTTCGACCCGGAGGACTCCTACGACCAGGAGAGCGGCGAGGGCCTCGGGCTCGGCCTGTACGTGGTGGCCCGCCTCGCCCACCGGCACGGGGTGCGGGTGCAGCTGCGGGAGCAGAAGCAGGGCGGCATCGCGGCCGTCGTGGTCCTGCCGAAGCCGCTGCTCGCCGAGGCACCGGCCGCGGCCGTACCCGCCGGGACCCCGGTGGCCGGGGGAGTGCCCTCCTTCTCGCTGCCCGGCGCGGACGCGGAGGTCAACTCCAACGTCCTCAGCGGCCGTGCGCGGCTCGCGCCGGGGAGGCCCGGGGGTGACGAGGACCCTCTGATCACGGCGGCGGAGGAGGCCGTACGGGAGCGGGAGGAGAGCGAGCAGCGGCAGGAGCCCGCCCACGGTGAGGAACCCGTAGGGGACGACTGGGGCGCACCGCGAGCCGAACCCGCACCGGACGACTGGGGCGCACCGTACGCCGAGTCCGTACGCGAGCCCGCCGGCCCGGAGCCCGCCGTGGAGCCCGAGTTCGGTCCCGAGACCACGATGGAGCTGTTCCTTCCGTCGCCCCGCGTGGAGCCGTCGCCCCGGGCGGAGGAACCCGCCGCGACCGCCGACATCCCCGCGCAGGCGGCGGCCGACCGCTACGCCATCGGCTCGGAGAGCCACGAACGCACCGTGGACGACGGCGAGCCGCGCCCCCCCGCGCAGCCGCCCCACACCACCGCGCCGCAGCCGCCCGTGCCGCAGCCGCCGGAGGCGCTCCAGCAGCCCGAGGTGCCTCAGGAGCCCGAGCCCCCCCGGCTCACCGCCAAGGGGCTCCCCAAGCGCACCCCCAAGATCTCCGCGCCCGCTCCGGCCCCGCGGCCGCGCGCCGGCGGTGTGGACGCCGAGGCGCTGCGCCGCAGGCTCGGGGGGTTCCACCGGGGAGCCAAGGAGGGCTTCCGCCACGTCGAGGCGGAGATCTCCGAGCGGACGGGGGAGACCAAGGCACCCGGGCACCGGCCCACGGCCTCACCTCAGCACACGACACCCGGCACCGCACAGGACGTTGAATCATCGGGGGGCACAGTCGAGGAGGCAAGCAGTTGACCGCGTCCAGTACCTTCGGACTGAGCAGTGAAGCCCGTAACCTGCACTGGCTGCTGACCAACCTGGTGGAGGAGGTGCCCGGCATCCTGTCGGTCGCGGTGGTCTCCTCCGACGGCCTGCTTCTGCTCTCGTCCGACCCCGGCCGGGTGGTGGAAGCCCGCGCCGGCCGCGACGGAAGGCCCAGCGGCCCCAAGGGGTCCGCCGCCGACCTCGCCACCATCGTCTCCGGCATCGGCAGCCTCACCATCGGCGCCGCCAAGCTGATGGACGCCGGTCGGGTCAAGCACACGATGGTCGCGATGGACGAGGGCAGCCTGTTCGTCATGTCCATCAGCGACGGCTCCCTGCTCGGCGTGCACGGCTCCGCGGACTGCGACATGAGCGTGGTGGCCTACCACATGGCGCTCTTCGTCGGCCGGGCCGGACACGTCCTGACGCCCGAACTCCGCAGCGAGCTGCGCAGGTCCCTCGAGGCCGAGTCGGCAGGGAGCGCCCGATGAGCGGGACACAGAAACTTCCCGTCCGCGGCGGTGAGCGCAAACCCGCCCGCGTACGCCCCTACTCCCTCACCGGGGGCCGTACCCGCTTCGGCCATGTCCTGCTCGTCGAGACCTTCGTCGCGGCCCTGGACGCCCCCGAGGAACGGCGGGAACTGACGAATGGTTCACTGTCCACCCGCGTGATGCCGGAGATGCGGGCCATCGTCGAACTGTGCCGCCGTATGCGCACGGTGGCGGAGATCGCGGCACTGCTGAAGATGCCGCTCGGGGTGGTCCGCGTGCTCCTGAGCGACCTCGCGGACCAGGGAAAGATCCGTGTGTACGGAACCGGTCACGGCACGGGAGCGCCGGACCGCGCTCTGCTGGAAAGGGTGCTGAGTGGACTCCGTCGTCTCTGACGCCGCCCCGGGCGTCGACCGACTCGTCGAGCCCGACGAGGAACTGAAGGCCTGGCAGACGGACCGTACGCGTGCCCCGATAGCCACGAAGATCGTAGTGGCGGGCGGCTTCGGTGTCGGCAAGACCACGCTGGTGAGCGCCGTCTCGGAGATCACGCCCCTGCAGACCGAGGCGCTGATGACCGAGGCCAGTGAGGAGACCGACGACCTCACCGACACCCCGGACAAGCTCACCACCACCGTGGCCATGGACTTCGGCCGCATCACGCTCGACGACGACCTGGTGCTCTACCTCTTCGGTACGCCGGGCCAGCAGCGGTTCTGGTTCATGTGGGACGACCTGGTGCGCGGCGCGATCGGAGCGGTCGTCATGGCCGACACACGGCGGCTCGCGGACTGCTTCCCGGCGCTCGACTACTTCGAGAGCAGCGGCCTGCCGTACATGGTCGCCGTCAACCACTTCGACGGCAGTGAGCGGTTCGAACCCGAGGATGTGCGCGAGGCCCTCACTATTCCCGCACACATACCTGTCATGATCATGGATGCGCGCCGCCGGATCTCGGTGATCGAGACCCTCCTGGCCCTCGTCGGCCACGCGCTGGACGTCACCCCCGAGTAGTCCCCCGGCAGTGAGCGAGCCGAAGGGGCGCGCCGGTGTCGAAGGACCATGGGGCTCCCCCTGCTCGAGCGAAGTCGAGAGCTTGGGGGAGCGCGGAGGCCCGAAGGGCTGAGCGCGATCGGGCCCTCGACACCGGCTTCAGCGCCCCGGAGGCGAACGAGCCAAAAGATAGGGAGCACCACCCGCATGCGGAAGATACTCGTCGTCGGAGCCGGCCAGTCCGGACTCCAGCTCGCCCTCGGCCTCCAGTCGCACGGGTACGAGGTCACCTTGATGTCCAACCGGACCGCGGACGAGATCCGTACCGGTCGAGTCATGTCGACGCAGTGCATGTTCGACACGGCGTTGCAGCACGAGCGCGACCTGAAGCTGAACTTCTGGGAGTCCCAGGCCCCGAAGATCGAAGGACTCGGCGTGTCCGTCGCCGCTCCCGGCTCGTTCGATCCGGGTCCGTCGCAGCGCGCGATCGACTGGGTGGCGAAGCTCGACGGGTACGCGCAGTCGGTCGACCAGCGGCTGAAGATGGCCGGCTGGATGGAGACGTTCGCGCAGCGCGGTGGCCAGCTCGTCATCCACGGCGCGGCGGTCTCCGACCTCGACTACTTCTCCCGTACGTACGACCTGGTGCTGGTGTCGGCCGGCAAGGGCGAGCTGGTGTCGATGTTCGCCCGGGACCCGGAGCGGTCCCCGTACAGCGAGCCGCAGCGCGCGCTCGCCGTGTCGTACGTCCACGGCCTCGGGCCGCGCCCCGAGCACCCGGACTTCGACGCGGTCCGCTGCAACCTGGTTCCGGGCGTCGGCGAGCTGTTCGTCATGCCGACGCTCACCACCTCCGGCCGCGCGGACATCCTGTTTTGGGAGGGCATACCCGGCGGCCCGCTCGACGTCTTCAAGGGCGTCAAGGACCCCGGCGAGCACCTCTCCCTGACCCTGGAACTCATGGAGAAGTTCACTCCCTGGGAGTATGCGCGGGCCACCAAGGTGGAGTTGACCGACGCGGGCGGCACGCTGGCGGGGCGGTACGCGCCCACCGTGCGCAAGCCGATCGGGCGGCTGCCCGGTGGCGGACTGGTGCTCGGCGTCGCCGACGTGGTCGTGGCGAACGACCCGATCACCGGGCAGGGCTCCAACTCGGCGTCGAAGTGCGCGGCCGCGTATCTGGCCTCGATCCTCGAACGCGGGGACAAGGAATTCGACGAGGCGTGGATGCAGCAGACGTTCGACCGCTACTGGGAGACGGCGCGCCACGTGACCAAGTGGACGAACGCGATGCTGGGCGTGCCGCCGGAGCACGTGCTGAACCTGATCGGAGCGGCGGGGGCCATGCCGCCGGTGGCGCACCGGATCGCCAACGGGTTCAACGATCCCTCGGACTTCGAGAACTTCTTCTACGAGCCGGAGAAGGCCGAGGCCTACCTGGCGTCGGTGGCAGGCGCCTGACCTGACGCCTCCGGGCGCACGGTGGCGGACGCCGTCGGCCCCTCGGCCGTCGGCGTCCGCTCCGCGTCGGGCGCACCGGAGGCCGGGGCCGTCCGCTCCGGGTCGGGCGCACCGGAGGCCGGGGCCGTCCGCTGGGCCGCCGCGGCCGTTTCCTGCTCGTACCGGGCCAGGGCGGCCAGCTGTTCGGGAGTGAGGGAGGCGAGCCGCTTCTCGACGTCCTTCAGCCGCTGTTCGACGTCCTCCCGCGCCTTCTTCTGCTGGTCGGTGAGGGTGAGCTGGTCGTCCAGCGCCTTACGGGCCGCGCGGGCCAGGGCGTCGGCGCTCCTCTCGGCGACGGCCAGCTGGTTCACGGTCGCGGCCCGCTCCCGCGTCAACTGGCCGATCAGATGGCCCTCGTCGAGCGCGTGCTGCGGATCGCGGGCGAACAGCAGGCGTACGTACGGGGAGAGGGACGTGCTGCCCTGGTACTGCTGTCGGGCCAGCCGGCCGGCCGCGACGCGGCTGCTCTGCAGGTCGAGCCGGGTCCTGGCGAGCTGCCCGTCGAGTCGGGCCACCTCCGCCTGGCGCTGCTTCAGCTTCTCGGTGGTGGCGTTGTAGGTCCCGGTGGCCTGCTCCGCCGCACGGTAGAGCTGCTGAAGATCCGTCAGGAGCTGGGCGACGGGTGGGGTGCTCGGCTGGACCGCGGTGGTGGGGGCGGGGTCCGGTGAAGCCGTGGCGCTGAGGGTCGGGTCCGGTTGCGCCGTGGTGCTGGGAGTCACGTCCGGCGGGGGCGTCGTGCTCGGCCGGGTGTCCGGCTGGGCCGTGGTGCTCGGGACGGGGTCCGGCTGGGCCGTGGTGCTCGGGACGGGGTCCGGCTGGGCCGTGGCACTGGGCACGGCGTCCGGGACGGCGATCTCCGGCGCGGCGGCGAGCAGGGCCCACGTGGTCACCGCCGCCGTACCCGCCAGGCGCCGCAACCTTTCTGACATGTCATCACCTCCGGATGCCGGATGGTCCCTCCACCTGGCACCGGCAGGATGAGACGGGTGCGGCCCGTGCGCGCGCCGAGTGGTCGGTTCGGCGCAGCAAGGTCACTCGTGGGCGGTGTCCGGGCCGCCTCCCGGCGTGGCGCCCGGCGTCCGGCGTGGCTTCGACCAAGGCCACCGCAGACGCCCGCCGGTGTCCCCCTCCGGGTCGTACTCGTACTTCCAGCCCGGGTGGAGACCGAACCTGCCGCTCGGACCCGCCTGGACGCGACGGTAGACGAGGACGGTGGGCGGACCGCCGGCCGCGTCCGGGACCGGCACGCGGTACGTCTTCGGGGGGTGGCCGGTGAGGCCGAGCAGGACGGGCAGGACGCGCCCGTCCAGGGGGCCGCCGACGAACGGGGTGTCTTGGCTCTTCACGGCACCAGTGTCACAGCAGGTGACCGGCGTCGCCGAGCACGGGCAGGACGCGCCGGGCCAGGGCGCCGACCGGGCCCTCGGCGCTCTCCAGGGCCAGCGCGGAGCGGACCACGGCGGCGGTCTGCGCATCACGTCCCGCGGTGGCCACCAGTCCGGCCACGAACTGCTCCACCAGCCAGTCCCGCAACTCCTCGACCGGGGGCTGCTTGTCCTGGTCGAGCCAGATGAGGGAGGCGGCCTCGACGGAGGTGATCCACATTCGTACGGTCATCCGCAGCCCGGGGCCGGGGTCCTCGACGCCGAGGTGGTTGAGGATGTGCTCGGCCGCGGCCCGGCGCACGCCGTCGACTATGGCGGTGGTGCGGGACGTCTCGACCACGCTGCCGCCTTGGAGCAGGGCGCTGAAACCGGCGTCGTGCCGGGCGACGAAGGCGAGGTAGCGGTCGAGGGCGCGGGCGAGGCGGTGGCTGAGCGGGCCCTCGGGGGGTTCGGCGAAGCACTGCCTCAGGTCGTCGGCGGCGGAGTGGAGGGCAGCCTCGTAGAGCTGCTGCTTGCCGCCGGGGAAATAGCGGTAGACGAGGGGGCGGGAGACGCCGGCCGCCTCCGCCACGTCGTCGAGCGAGACCTCCTCGGGGGCGCGGTGCGCGAAGAGGGTGAGCGCGGCGTCGAGGAGTTGCCTGCGGCGTTCTTCCACGCTGAGCCTTCGGTACGCGCGCGTGCCGGCCTCGGAGGTCATGTTCGCAGCGTAATCGTGTTGCCGGGAGGACGAGGCACCCGGAGCTGCAGCGGTCGTGCCGGGGGCTGCGCCCCAGACCCCCATCGGCCTGACCGGCCTCGTCCTCAATCTCCCCCACGCTCGCCTTCGCTCGAGCGGGGCGATCCCTACGACGGGCTGAAAATGCCGGCCCGAACCAGAGACGTACTCATGCCAGCAACCCCGACGACCTCCACAGCCGTCGGCCCACACCCCTGAGCACCCCGATGTCGTCCAGGAAGTCCGTCAGCTTCTTCGCTCCCGTCTGCATGATCTCCCGGCGGTGGCCGCTCGCCCTCACCTGGGCCATCGCCTCGCGCTTGTCCAGGCCCACGTTCGTGTAGACCTCCGGGTTCACGAAGGCCACCGAGAACACCCGTGCGAACTCGCCGGACGTGATGCGGGTGAACTCCTGCGACCACCGGGGAGCGGTCAGCATCTGGCGGCGCAGTTCCTCGCGGGCGTAACGGACGTGGCGGGCCTCCTCGACCACGTGGATACGGGTGACCCCGCGGATCAGGGGTTGCACCCGATCGTCGGGGAACGTCAGCCGCTGCATCCAGTCCAGGACCTCCTCGCCCAACAGCGTGGCCGTGAAGGAGCCCGGCGTGGTCGAGATCGTCTTGAAGACGCGGCCCAGGTTCTGGTGCAGCCGGCTCACCGGGTACCAGGGCGTGTCGCCGTGCGCGATCAGCCGGGCGAACATCTTCGAGTGCCGGCACTCGTCCTCGATCTCGGTCAGCGCGTACCGCACGTGCGCGCTCGTCGCCGCCTTGTCGTAGATGTGTCGGACCAGCAACTGCATCAGGATGATCTCGAACCAGATGCCGAGCGAGGCGAGCGCCGCGGCCTCGTGCTGGGAGAGCCGGATCCGCTGCTCCTCGCTCATCCGCCGCCACAGCGGTGTGTCGTACAGCGACACCAGCTCCGGGGGCCAGAACCACTTTCCTTCCTCGTAGGGCGCGTCCCAGTCCAGTTCCTCATCCGGGTCGAAGGAGTGTTTGGCGGAGGAGGCGAGGAGTCGCTCCGCCACCTGCTCCCGGTCCTTGAGCAGTCCGAGCGCGTCGCGCAGCACGTCTGCCTCCGTCACGGTCGTCATCGCTGTGCCCACCACCTCGTCGTACGGGCCGCCTGTTACCCGCGGTCACCGTCTTATGAGACTGCTTGTCAGCAAGGTCGTCAATCCCTTGCGTTCCACTTGTTGACGCCGCGTCTACCTCATGTGAGCGTGTGCTCATGCCGACGTTTGAGCTGTACGCCAAGGAGCCGGAGGAACCCCTCTGGCAGGTGCCCGCGAGTGGCGCGGCCCGCTTCAGCTGGGAGTACGACGACGGGCGCGACCGGCTGCTGGCCCTGTACCAGAAGGGCAAGGACAAGCAGTGGGACGGGCAGAAGCGGATCGACTGGGACCTGGAGGTGGACCCGTACGACGCGCTCGGCACGCCGGACGAGGCGATGACGCTGTACGGGACGCCGTACTGGGCGAAGATGACCGACAAGGACAAGGGCGAGCTGCGCAGGCACTACGCCTCCTGGCAGTTCAGCCAGTTCCTGCACGGCGAGCAGGGCGCGATGGTGTGTGCGGCGCGGATCGTGGAGTCGGTTCCCGACCTGGACGCCAAGTTCTACTCGGCGACCCAGACGATGGACGAGGCGCGGCACGCGGAGATCTACGGCCGTTTCCTGCACGAGAAGATCGGGATGCTCTACCCGATCAACGACAACCTCCAGGCACTCCTCGGAGACACCCTGCGGGACAGTCGCTGGGACATGCCGTACCTCGGCATGCAGGTGCTCATCGAGGGTCTGGCGCTCGCCGCCTTCGGCATGATCCGGGACACGACCGACAAGCCGCTGCCCAAGCAGATCCTCGCCTACGTCATGCAGGACGAGGCCCGGCACGTGGCGTTCGGCCGTATGGCGCTGCGGGACTACTACAAGCAGCTCACGGACGCCGAACTGCGCGAACGCGAGGAGTTCGTCATCGAGGGCTGCTACCTGATGCGGGACCGGCTGCGCGGCGTGGAGGTGCTGGAGAACTTCGGCATCCCCAAGGCCGAGGCGGAGGCGTACAGCGAGAGGTCCGAGTTCCTCCAGCTGTTCCGCCAGTTGCTGTTCAGCCGCATCGTCCCGTGCGTGAAGGACATCGGCCTGTGGGGCAAGCGTCTCCAGCAGGCCTACGTCGACATGGGCGTCTTCGAGATGGGCGACTCGAACCTGGACCTGCTGATGGCGCAGGACGAGGAGATCGCCGAGAAGCTGGACGCGGAGCGCTTCGCGGCGGAGGAGAGGGAACGGGTCGCCGAGGTGGAGCAGGCGATCGAGGAGGGGCAACGTCTCGGCGGCTGATCACTCGATCGACGGGCGAATCGGCATATTCCCCTGGGTACGCTGGCTGTGCCAGGCAGACTCCGCCGCATGGGAGCAATCATGAGCGCCGGACGTGACTACGGGCTGGACGAGGACTACGAGTGGGCTCGTCCGCCGGAGGGTGGCTGGACGGCGGACGACCTCGACAAGCTTCCCAATCTCCCTCCGCACACGGAGCTGATCGACGGGAGTCTTGTCTTCGTGAGTCCGCAGACCGCTTTCCACTCGCGTGCCATGCGCTTGCTGGAGCACACCCTGCTGGCCCAGGTGCCGGTCGAGCTCGACGTCATCCGGGAGATGACCATCAAGCTCGACAAGCGCAATCGACCGGAGCCCGACGTCCTGGTCTTCCGTGCGGACGCCGATGCCGGTCCGCGGCAGACCTGGTACCGGCCGGAAGACGTCGTCATCGCTGTCGAGGTCGTCTCGGAGGACTCGGAAGACCGGGACCGGGAGGTGAAACCGCGGAAGTACGCGCGGGCGGGCATCCCGCACTACTGGCGCGTCGAAGAGAACCAGGGTCTTCCGGTGGTGTACGTCTACGAACTCGACCCCGCAACCCAGGCCTACGGCCTGACCGGCATCTTCCACGACAAGCTGGAACTGACCGTACCCTTCCCCCTCACCGTCGACCTCACCGCCATCAACCGCCGGCCACCGGTCGCCCCTCCCCCGGAGGGAACGACGTCCGCAGGGTGAACGCGTACTCCGTCGGCCCGTGCGCGCGGAGGTGAAGCAGCCGCTCCTCCGCCTCCGCCACCGTCGGGCGGTGGCCCGCCGGGACCCACCACAGGGCCGTCACGGCCTCTTCCAGCCGCTCGAACCACTCCCGGCGCCGCGCCAGCATCTCCCGGTGCTGCCCCTGGTACATGAACGCTGTCAGGGCGTTCGTGTCCCGCCAGGTCGACATGTTGATGATCAGCCACTCGTCACCGAGGACGGGGATGTCCGTGGCGTTGCCCGAGTCGCTCTGCAGCCGCCACACGAAACCGTCGGCCGCGTCCGCCGTCGCGTTCACCGGGTCCAGTGCCTCCACGAAGTCCTTCAACTGCGGTGAGTCCAGTGGTGCCTTGAGCCGGGCGATGTTGACCTCGGCGAGTTCGTGGGCGGAGTGCGGCTGATCGGTCGTCATGCACCGAACGGTAGGTCGGCGTCACGTCGGGTGACAGCCCCCGTCTCAGCAAGCGGACTTCAATTCCTACCGCTGGGGCGGGAGTTGAGCACCGCCTCCATCACCGCCTTCGCGATCGGCGCCGCGTCCCCGCCCCCGCTGACCTCCCCCTGCCGGCCCGCCGCGTCCTCCACGACCACCGCGACCGCCACCGCCGGCTCCAGCGCGTCGTCCGCCTGCGCCCAGGAGATGAACCAGGCATAGGGCTTCCCGGAGTTGTCGACGCCGTGCTGGGCCGTGCCCGTCTTGCCGCCGACTCGGGCGCCGGGGATCGCCGCGTTACGGCCCGTGCCCTCCTGCACCACGTCCGTCATCATCTCCCGCAGTTGTTCCGCGGTGGTGGCGCTCATCGCCCGGTGCAGGGTGCGGGGCGTGGCGGTGGAGACCGTCTCGCCGTCCTTGGTCGTCGTGCGCTCCACCAGGTACGGCGCCTTCACATCGCCCCCGCCGGCCACCGTCGCCGCGACCATCGCCATCTGCAGCGGTGTCGCCCGGGTCTCGAACTGCCCGATCGAGGACAGCGCCAGCTGCGAGGCGTCCAGCTTCGCGTCGAACGTGCTCGGCGCCACCGCGAACGGCACCCTCAGCTTCCGCTCATTGAAGCCGAAGTTCGCCGCCGTGCCCGTCATGTTCTTCAGCCCCACCTCCACGCCCAGCTTGGCGAACACCGTGTTGCACGACCAGGTGAAGGCGTACCGCAGCGACGCGTCCGCGCAGTCGTCGGTCTCGTTGGTCAGCTCGGTCGTCGAGCCGGGCAGCCGGTAGGGGTCGGGGGAGTCCGTCGGCTCGTCGAGGTCCGTCACCACTCCCGCCTCGAGGGCCGCCGCGGCCGTGACCACCTTGAACGTCGAACCGGGCGGATACGTCTGCCGGATCGCCCGGTTGAGCATCGGCCGCGCCGCGTCCCCGTTCAGCCGCTTCCAGGCCCGGGCCACGGACGGCGACGTCCCGGACAGCTCTCCGGGGTCGTACGACGGCGTCGAGACCAGCGCCAGGATCCGCCCCGTCGTCGGGTCGACCGCGGCGACCGCGCCCGCGCGCCCGGCCAGCCCCTGGTACGCCGCCCGCTGCGCCGCCCCGTTCAGCGTGGTGACGACATGGCCGCCGGGGATGCGCTTCCTGAGGACACCGTTCCACAGGGGAAACGGATCGAGCAGCGGGTCGGTGCCCGACAGCAGCGCGTCCTCGGTGTGCTCCAGCAGCGTTGTCCCGTACACCTGGGAGGCGAAGCCGGTGACCGGCGCGTACAGCGGCCCGTCGGTGTAGGTGCGGGCGTGGCGGAACATGCCGCCCGTGTCCCGGGACCCGGTCACCGGGCGGCCGTCCACCAGGATGTCACCGCGGGGACCGCCGTAGCGGGCGATCGTCTGCCGGCGGTTGGCGGGGTTGTCCTCGTAGCGGGCGGACTCGAGGATCTGCACCCGGGTGGCGTTCGCCAGCAGGGCGATCAGCAGTACCGCGCACAGGGCCGCCGCCCGGCGGATGTACCTGCTCACGAGGGGGCCGTCCGGTCGTACTGACCACGGGCCGAGTCGCTGATCCGGATCAGCAGCGCCACGATGATCCAGTTGGTCACCAGCGACGAACCGCCCTGCGCCAGGAACGGCATCACCATGCCCGTCAGCGGGATCAGGCCCGTCACCCCGCCCGCGATCACGAACACCTGGAGCGCGACGATCGACGCGAGCCCCACGGCGAGCAGCCGCCCGAACGGGTCCCGCAGCGCCAGCCCCGCCCGGTAGCCGCGCTCCACCAGCAGGGCGTAGAGCAGGAACAGCGCGCACAGGCCGGCGAAACCCAGCTCCTCGCCCGCCGTCGCCAGGATGAAGTCCGACTTCACGGCGAAGCCGATCAGCACCGAGTGGCCGAGGCCGAGCCCGGTGCCGAGCGCGCCGCCGGCGGCGAACGCGAACAGCGACTGGGCGAGCTGGCCCGCGCCCTGGCCCGCCTCGATCGACGCGAAGGGGTGCAGCCAGTCCTCGATCCGGGCGTGCACGTGCGGCTCCAACCGGCCCACGGCGAACGCGCCCGCCATCGCGAGCAGCAGACCGACCGCGATCCAGCCGGTGCGGCCCGTGGCGACGTACAGCAGCACCACGAACAGCCCGAAGAACAGCAGCGAGGTACCGAGGTCGCGCTCGAGGACGAGGACACCGACGCTCAGCAGCCAGATCGCCACCACCGGGCCGAGGACCCGCCCGGTGGGCAGCTGGAGCCGCCACACCCTGCGGCCCGTGAACGCCAGCGCCTGCCGGTTGGCGGCCAGGTACCCGGCGTAGAAGACCGCGAGCAGCAGCTTCGCGAACTCGCCCGGCTGGATGGAGAACCCGGCGACCCGAAGCCAGATCCGCGCGCCGTTCACCGCCGGGAAGAAGATCGGCAGGGTGAGCAGGGCGAGGGCGGCGCCCCCGCACAGGTAGGTGTAGCGCTGGAGCACCCGGTGGTGGCGCAGCAGCAGGACGACGGCGGTGAACAGCGCCACGCCGAGCGTCGACCAGGACAGCTGGGTGGGGGCCGCCCGGTGGCCCGGGGTCTCCAGGTCGAGGCGGTAGATCAGCACCAGGCCCACGCCGTTGAGCAGTACCGCGATGGGCAGCAGCAGGGGATCGGCGCAGGGGGCGCGCAGCCGCACCGCGCCGTGCGCGAGCAGCGCGAGCACGCCGAGCCCGGCGCCGTAGCGGAGCGCGCCGGGCGGGAGGGTGCCGTGCCGGGCGAGGCCGACGGCGCAGTAGCCGTACACCGACAGCAGCACGGCGAGGACGATCAGGCCGAACTCGGTTCCCCGGCGCCGGGGCAGGCGCAGCGCGGGGGCGGGGACGTCCGCCGGCGTCACGGTCCTCGCTCCTGGCGTTCCGGGCGGGATCATGTGCGGAACGTAGCAAGCGGCGAGCGGTATGTCCCGTTATGCAGAGGCAATCAGCCCGATCCGGTACTCCTTGGTGTCTGCGGGAGGGAGAGCGTGGCCATGGCCCCGCCGTCCGGCGCGTTGGCGAACTCCAGCCGGGAGCCCAGCACCTCCGCCTGCCCGAGCGCGATCGTCAGCCCGAGGCCGTGCCCCTTCGCGCCGCCCTCGGTGCGGAACCGCTGCGGCCCGTGCGCCAGCAGGTACTCCGGATAACCGTCCCCGTGGTCCCGTACGGTGACCCGTGCACCGTCGACCGTCAGCACCACCGGGCCCCGCCCGTGCCGGTGCGCGTTCGCCACCAGATTGCCGAGCACCCGCTCCAGCCGCCGCCGGTCGGTCGCCACGCACGCGTCCCGCACCACCCGGACCTCGACCGGGGTGCCGGAGGCCCGCACCACCCGCTGCGCCAGCGGCGCGAGCCGCTCCTCGGCGAGCTCGAGGCGTTCGCCGCCCGCGTCCAGGCGGGAGATCTCCAGCAGGTCCTCGGTGAGCGTGCGCAGCGCCGCCACCCGGTCCCGCACCAGCTCGGTCGGCCGCCCGGGCGGCAGCAGCTCGGCCGCCGCGTGCAGCCCGGTCAGCGGGGTACGCAGCTCATGCGCCACGTCCGCGGTGAACCGCTGCTCGCTCAGCAGCTTGCCCTGCAGCGTGGCCGCCATCGTGTCCAGGGCGCCCGCCACCGCGGCCACCTCGTCCTGCGGGCGCGCCGGGTTCCTCGCGCGCCGGTCGTTCACGCGCGCGTCCAGGTCGCCCGCGCTGATCCGCCGTGCCACCTGCGCGGTGGCCTGCAGCCGCCGGGTCACCCGGGTCACCGCGAACGCTCCTACGCACAGCGTCGCGCCGCTCGCCAGCGCCGAGGACCACACGATCGCCTCGTCCAGGGCGTCGATGATGCGGGCGCCCTGCGCGTAGTCGACCTGCACGGCGAGTGCCCGTCCGCCGTCGGCCGGGCCCGCCGCCCACATCGTGGGCTGCGGATCGCCGGTGGCGACCATCGTGCCCCGGTACCCGTCCGCCGCCAGTTCCCGCAGCGGCGCCGGCAGTCCCGGCGGGTCGACGCCCGCACCGTGCGGCAGCCGGTCGCCCGCCTCGTACGCCTGCGCCGCCTCCGTCAGCCGGGCCAGCGCCCGGCCGCGGGCCTCGCCGACGGTCCGGTCGGTGACCTGGACGTGGACGAGCACGCCGAGCAGCGCGGCCAGACCACAGCACATGACGGTGATGAAGGCGGCCGCCTTCCAGGTCAGCGTGCCGGTCCAGCGCGGCAGCCGGCCGAGCGTGCGGCCGAGGGACCTCATCGGGCGCTCTCCGGCGGGACGGGCGTGGCCGAGGGGGAGACGGATGGGACGGGCGTGGCCCGGGGAGAGGCGGACGGGGCCGGCGTGACCGGCCGACGCGGGGGCGCGGTGCCCACCCGCACGATCTCGTCCCGGGTCGCCAGCATCGCGTGCTGGTGCGGATCCCAGGTCCACTCCGTGCGGAACTCGTAGCCCGGCAGCGTCGACGGCGAGCGGATGATCACGGTCCGGCCCGCCAGCTCCACGCCGATCACGCTGTCCGAGGTGCCCATGACCTGCACCAGCCGGTGGTGCTCGACGGTGTACACGCGCACCGCCAGCTGGTCGTCGGGGAAGCGGATGCCGAGCACCATGTCGTCCTGGCCGTCGCCGGTGAGGTCGCGGTAGTACGCCCGCAGGACCGGGCACCGCGGCCCCTTCGGGCCCGCTGCGCCGCAGTCCTTCAGCCGCTCGCGCGTCTCGGCGTACGCGGCGTGCGGGCCGGAGTACGCGTCCGGGTGCGCGGCGACCTCGGCGCGCACGACGTCCAGGGGATCCACCCGGCGGATGTCATCACCCGCAACGGTGATGCCCTTGACGGTCTCGGTGTCCGCCTCGCCGTAGTCCAGGGCGGGCGTGGAGGCGGGCGGCAGCTGGGGCCACAGCCGCACCGGGCCGACGGCGGTGGGGGTCGGGCCCGCGCCGCGCAGGGCACCGGAGTCGCCGCAGCCGGCCAGCAGCAGGGCGGCCACGGCGACGCCGAGGGCCGCGCGCACGCGACCGCCGGGGAACGCCGTGCACACGCGACGGCTGCTGGGGCACACGGGGCGTCCGTCCTTTTTGCTCACCTGATGACCGGTTGTTCACTCTACGACCGGCCAGTGAGGTTACTCCGCGAGTTCCTCCAGGAGGCGGGCGGTGTCCAGGCCCGCCCGCAGGTACTCCACGAACAGCTCGTTGTGCAGCGCCCAGGACCCGCGCCGGGCGCGGATCATGCGGATCGCCTCCTCGGGGGTGTGCCCGGCCCGGACCAGCGCATGCGCGACGACCAGACCCGAACGGTTGTACCCGTGGTAGCAGCGGACGAGCACCCGGCGCCCGTCCTCCAGCGCGTCGTCGGCGGCCTGCGCCAGTCGCATCACACCGGCGAGCTGCGTCCCGTCCAGCGGGCCGTCCGGGATCGGCCACACATGGTGCTCGACCCCGTCGTCAGGCCCGTGCCCGGGCAGCCGCAACAAGGTCAGCACCAGATCGAACTCATCACGTACGACGGCGAACTCCCGCTCCCCGGAGCGCCCCCTGAACTCGTGGCCGCCCATCCACAGACCGGGCACGATCTCGCTCCACGGGCTCTCGGGAGCCGGAACATCGGGTTGCTTTCTGCGGGTCCGCAACGGCGCCTCCCACCGAGTCCCCAACTGCTCACAAAGGTAGCCGGGTTCTTGCCCCCGGAGCACCCCGCCTGTTCCCATGGTCGAGGGGTGATGGCGCATGGACGGACTGCGCGTCGTACCGGCCTGGCGGCACGGACAGGAACGCCTGTACGTGTGCGGCACCGACGGGCGGAACATCGCCTGGTACGACCGCGAGACCGGGCGGGTCAACCTGCTGAGCGAGGACCTGCGCGAGGACGTGCTCGACGCGCTCGGCCCGTTCGTGACGGGCCCGGTGACGGTCGGGCCGCCCCCCGCGCCCACCCCCGCGGAGCTGGCCAGGCTCTCCCTCCACCCGGACGACGACCTGGCACCGAACCGGCCCGGCGAGGCCCTGCTGATCGCCCTGGACCGCGACCCGGGCCCCACCCACCGGCTGCGCCCGGACCCACGGCGCCGGGCGCTCGCCGCCGAGCAGGCGGTCGGTGAGGCGCTGGACGGTCTGGAGGGCGCGGGCTGGCGCACCCTGCACTCGGTGCCGCTGCCCGGCGGCGACCGCATCCACCACCTGGCGATCGGCCCCGGCGGCCTGTTCGCGGTGCGTTCCCTCCACGCCCGCAGGCAGCGGGTCCTGATCGCCGACCCGATGGTGACCGTGGGTCGCCAGGAGGCGCGGCCGCTGCTGCGCCAGGTGAGCGCCGACGCGGACCGGGCGTCGTACGCGCTGACGGCCGAGGTCCACCCGCTCCTGATCGTCACGGAGCCCGCCCGCCTGGAGATCACGACCCCGCTGCGCAAGATCCGTGTCCTGAAGGACACGGACCTGCCCGCCCTGGCCCGCTTGGGCGGCATGCTCAAGCCGGCGGACGTGGAGGCGCTGCACGCGATGGCACGTGACCGGCACACGTGGTCCCGGGTGTGACCGTAGGGCGACGGGACACAGCAGGGCCGCAGGGCAGGGGAACCGCTCGGCCTCAGGTCAGCGGAACCGCTCGGCCTCAGGGCAGTGGAACCGCTCGGCCTCAGGGCAGTGGAACCGCTTGATCCGGATCGCAGAGCGCGGCCATGAGGTCCCCGTACGCCTGCAACCGGGGAGCGATGTCCGCGGCGCGGAGGACGAGACTGCCGGGCGAGGCGCAGTCCCTCACCTCCTCCCAGGTCACCGGCGCCGACACGGTGGGCTCCGCCCGGGCGCGCAGTGTGTACGGAGTGGCGGTGGTCTTGCGCGCCGCGTTCTGACTCCAGTCCACGAAGACCTTCCCGGGCCGCAGACTGCGGGTCATACGGTGGACGACGAGGCGGGGCATCGCCTTCTCCGCCTCCACGGCGAGCTGCCGGGCGTAGTCCGTGGTCCGCTGCGAAGGCGTCTGTTCCACGGTGGCGAGCAGATGCAGCCCCTTGGAGCCGGACGTCTTCGCGTACGCCTCGATCCCGTCCGCCGCCAGGCGCTCCCGCAGCCACAGGGCGACCTCACAGCACTCGACGATCGTCGCCGGTGCGCCCGGGTCGAGGTCGAAGACCAGCCGGTCGGCGATGTCCGGCGTGTCGATGCGCCACTGCGGGGTGTGGAACTCGGTGACGAGGTTCGCCGCCCACATCAGGCTGGCCAGGTCCTGGATCAGCACCATGCGGGCCGCGCCCTCCGTACGCGGCACCTCGGCCGTGGTGACCCAGTCGGGCGTACCCGGCGGCACGTTCTTGGCGAAGAACAGCTGTCCGTCCGGCCCGTCCGGATAGCGCAGGAAGGACAGCGGGCGGTCGCGGAGGTGGGGCAGCAGGGCGCCGGCGGTGGTCGCGTAGTAGTGCAGCAGCTCGCCCTTGGTGAAGCCGGTCGCGGGATGGAGCACCTTCTCCAGGTTGCTGAGCGCCAGCCGTCGCCCCTCCACCTCTGTGATCGGCGTCATACGATGAGAATCCCACGAGAACCCTATGAAATCGCCCGACCTATCCGGAAAAGGGGCGGAACGTGCGATCCATCTGGAACGGCGCCATCTCGTTCGGCCTGGTG
This sequence comes from Streptomyces sp. NPDC107546, assembly GCF_055639175.1. Taxonomy (NCBI): domain Bacteria; kingdom Bacillati; phylum Actinomycetota; class Actinomycetes; order Kitasatosporales; family Streptomycetaceae; genus Streptomyces; species Streptomyces sp. NPDC107546. Next base: position 79,037 of record NZ_JBVKBA010000028.1, read on the forward strand.
AGCATCCCCATCAAGCTGATGAACGCCACCGAGAACCACGCGATCTCCTTCCGTCAGATCCATCTGGAGGACGGCGGCCGGATCCGGTACCGCAAGTTCTGCGAACTGGAGGACCGCGAGGTGGCGCAGGCGGAGATCGGCAAGGGGTACGAGGACGCGGACGGCTCGGTCATCCCGATCACGGACGAGGACCTGTCCCATTTGCCCATCCCGACCACCAAGACGCTCGAGATCGTGGCGTTCGTCCCGGAGGACCTGATCGACCCGCTCCAGATGGACACGGCGTACTACCTGTGCGCGAACGGCACCCCGGCCGCCAAGCCCTACACGCTGCTGCGCGAGGCGCTGGGACGCACGGGGAAGGTGGCGATCGCGAAGTTCGCCCTGCGGGGCCGGGAACGGCTCGGAATGCTGCGCGCGGTCGGCGACGTCCTCGCCATGCACGCCCTGCTGTGGCCGGACGAGATCCGCGCACCGGAGGGCGTGGCACCGGAGGGGAACGTCACGGTCCGGGACAAGGAGCTGGACCTGGCGGACGCCCTGATGGACACGCTGGGGGAGGTGGACCTGGACGAGCTGCACGACGAGTACCGCGCGGCGGTGGAGGAACTGATCGCGGCGAAGGCGGAGGGCAAGGAACCGCCGACGGCGCCGGCGCCCGAGGGCGGCAAGGTGCTCGACCTGATGGCGGCGCTGGAGAAGAGCGTGCGCGCGGCCAAGGAGGCACGGGGGGCCGGCGAGCAGGGGGCGGAGCAGAAGGCCGAGGTCAGACGGTTGCCGCAGCGGAAGGCGGCGCGTGCGGAGCCGAAGGAGACCGGCGGGAAGAAGAGGGCGCCGACGGCGAAGAAGACGGCGGCGAAGTCGGGGACCACGGCGAACAAGACGGCGACCAAGCGCACCACGACCAAGCAGAGCACGACGAAGCAGACCACGACCAAGCAAGGCGCGACCAAGAAGACGGCAGCCAAGAAGACGGCGGCGAAGAAGTCACCGGCGAAGAAGGCGACCGCGAAGGGGGCCTAGTAGGACTCCGTTAGGTCTTTCTTGATCTTGGCGTGGCTCTGCTGGGCAGGGGTTGGTGGCAGGTGGTGCAGGTGCCGGTCCAGCAGTTC
>NZ_JBVKBA010000029.1:0-72815 GCF_055639175.1 Streptomyces sp. NPDC107546
GCGGGGTTTGCTCCCCCGCTCCGCGGGAGCGCTAGCTGACCGCTGCGCGGTCAGCGCACCCGGGTTGCTGCGCAACCCGGGTGACGCTCCGTCCGCTGCGCTCCCGGAGCGGAGCGGGGGCTACGCCCCCGCACGCGGTGCCCTGCGCTGCGCTCCGGTCACCGGGTGGCGCTTCGCGCCATATAGCCCAGCCCCGCTGCGCGGGGCCGGGTCAACGGGCCTGCGGCCCGAGCGGCAGCAAGGGTGGGTGGTGGCTGTCTCTCCGGCTGGCCTCTGCGGACTTCTGGGGGCTTGACGCCGGGTCAGCGTCTACGGGACCAAGTGCTCCCGATTCCCGCAACGTGCAGGGCCAGTGCGGTCAGCCCCAGGAGCATGACGTTGACTGACGAGAACGTGTGATTGGTGCTGATCTCGGCCGCGTTGATGAGGAACGCGATGAAGAACAGCACTGCCGCGACTATGCCAAGCATGACGAGCCCCTCTCATAGAACGTGAAGCCCGTATGCCCGGCCACCGCCCCCGCAGACATGGGCGGCGCCTCTGATGGGTCCTCAGGCGTGGGCGTGGCGGGTACGTGCCGCCTTGCGCGAGGCGGCGTGATGCGCGGGCCGGCCTGTCGGGGGGACCGCGAGACGCCGCAAGGACAGGTCGGCGGCGGCGAGGAGTCCGGTGAAGACGGCCAGGAGGAGGACGGACACCCACATCTGCCGACTCCCGGGCGCCTGCCAGCCGGTCCAGACGGCGGAGCCCGCCCACAACAGGACACCTGCAGCGTAGAAGGAACGGACCCGGTGCAGCTGCCGCACGGCCCGCAGGAACTGGATACGTTCGGTCTTCGGTGCCATGCGGGGCCGTGTACCCCAGGGCGCGCTGTTCAGCAGTCGGGGTTTTTCGCTTCTGCCGTACTGCTCACCCTTATTTTTGCTGCTGAGTGCGCCCTTCGAAGTCGCGGCGTACTGCTGCACCTTGGTCTTCGGTCAGCCCCGCGCTGTCAGGGAGGTCCAGGACGGCGCCGCAGTGCTTGCAGAGTTTCCCATCTTCGGCCGGCGTGCCGCAGGCCTTGCAGAACCGGTTGCCTTTGTTGTCATCAGTCTTCTGTGCCATGGCTCTCCCCGGCAGGCTGGGCTGTGATTGGACAGTGCTGAATGCGGAGTACCCGCGGCTTCCGTGTCGATTCTCCAGGACATCTGCTTCATTTTTTAGTCTGCGATAGACTCTGGAATCAGACAGCTCCAGAGGTTCTGGGAATCTGTGACCCGCTGCACGGGGGTCATCTTGTCCCGCATCGGAGGTGTGGATCCGGTGTCTCGGTGGGCAATGTGGACGAATATCCGTTGCCAACAGGCTAGTTGCTCGCGCCTTGGTGTGTGAGAGCTGTCGTCCGGCTCGCAGGAGAGAGTAGAGCGAATGGCTGTGAAGGTACTTCGTCCTCATCAGCGAGAAGCCGTGGACGCAGTGCTCCGGGCGCTCGAATTCCCTGCAAGATCTACTGTGCCTGAGCGGGGGCTCCGCACTCAGGTGATCATGGCAACCGGAACGGGCAAGACGCTCGTGGCGACCCGCAGCGCTGAGGAGCTCCGTGCGGGGCGCGTGCTGGTGCTCGTTCCCTCCCTGGATCTGCTTGCCCAGACCGAGGCCGCGTGGCGCGAGGGAGGCCGCACGGGCCCGATGGTCGGGGTGTCCTCGCTGCGGGGTCAGGAGGTGTCCTTCCCCAACACCACGGACGTGGGCGAGCTGGTCGACTGGGTGCGGCCGTTCGACAAGGTCACGGTGTTCGCCACGTACGCCTCGCTGGGGCTGGGCACGCTGGAGCGGGCCCACAAGGCCGGCCTACCGGGCTGGGACCTGATCGTGGTCGATGAGGCGCACCGGTGTTCGGGCCGGATCGGGAAGCCGTGGGCGGTCGTCCACGACAACACCCGCATCCCGTCCCTGCGCCGCCTGTACATGACGGCCACGCCCCGCCTGTGGCAGTTGGACGGGGACTCCGAGCAGGGCGCGCCGGGCGAGCTGGTGGCGAGCATGGAGGACGACCCGGACGGGCCGTTCGGCGCCAGGTGCTACACGCTGACGCTCTCGGATGCCATCGACAGGGGAATCTGTGCCCCCTACCAGGTGGTGTGCGTGGACATCACCGACACCCAGCTCCAGGCCGCCCAGCTTCTGGGGGCTGAGGGCCGGTCGGATGAGGTGCGTGGGGCGCGGCTCGCGGCGCTGCAGACGGCGCTGGTGAAGGCGTCCTCGGAGGAGAACTTCCGGCGCACGCTGGTCTTCCACCACGTCGTCAAGGAGGCCGAGGCGTTCGCGACCGGCCTTCCTCACGTCGCCGCGCAACTGCACGCGGGCGACCCGGAGCTGTACCCGAAGACGATCTGGGCCAACTGGCTGTGCGGCGAGCACAAGCCCCTCCACCGCCGCCGCGTCCTGGACGAGTTCGCCGACCAGATCGCCACCGACGGCACCGTCGTAGAGAAGAGCTACCTCGGGTCCGTGAAGGTCCTCGGAGAAGGCATTGATACGTCCCACTGTGACTCCGTGTACTTCGCGGACGTCCGCGGCTCCATGCCCGACCTCGTCCAAGCCGTCGGCCGCGCCCTACGCATCCGCCCCGGTGAGGGCAAGGTCGCTTCGCTGGTCGTCCCTGTCCTGCTCGGGCCCGGAGAGACGGCGGACAACATGCTCACCAGCAGGGCATTCGCTGGCCTGGCCAGGCTCTTGGAAGCTCTCCGCGCACACGACGCCCGCGTCGTGGAGGCACTGGCCGAGCCCCAAGCGCGCAGCCGTGTCACAGGCGTACAGAGCCGCTCATGGGGCGAGGAAGACGAGGCTGCCGAGGGTGACCGAAGCAACCGGCTGTCGGTGCCGGCCCGGGAGCTACTGAAGTTCAGCACACCTCGTGACCCCGCGCAGCTGGCGGCGTTCATCAACCTGCGGGTCCTCAACCCCGAGCACCAGCACTGGCGGCGCGGCATCGAAGCCGCCACCCTGTACCAACGGCTCCACGGAGACCTGAAGGTGCCGTTCACCTACCGCGTGCCCGCCAAGGACGACCAGGAGGCGGAAGCCGAGGGGTGGCCGGCCACGCTCGCCGCCTTCCCGCTGGGGCAATGGATCGCCGACGCTCGCCGCGTCTACGCCCGCGGCGGTCTGGACGCCGACCGCATCGCGCAGCTGGAGAAGCTGGGCATGGTCTGGTCACACTTCGACGTCGCATGGGAAGAAGGCCTGGCCGCCGCCCGCGGATGGGCCGCCGAGGCGGGCCACCTCCTGGCCCCACTGGACGCCACCTACAAGGGCTACAAAGTGGGCATCTGGCTGAAGAACGCCCGCGCCGCGGCCCGGAAGGCTGCCGAGATCGAGCAGCGGCGTGCCCAGGGGCTGCCGGTTCAGTCGGTGGTCGGCGCCTTGTCGGAGGAGCGGCGCGAACAGCTCGAGGACATCGACCCCTCATGGTGCCCCGCCTGGCCGGTGGAATGGCAGCGCGCCTTCCACCTCGTCCGGCAGCACCTGGAGGCCGGCGGCACCCTGCCCATGTCGCCGGGCGTCGTCGTGCACCAGGGCGAGGACCTGGGCCGGTGGGTGCGCTCAGTCCGGCTCGGCTGGGACAACCTCACGACCGTGCAGCAGTGGATGTGTGAGCACATCCTCGGGATCGAGCCAGCGGCCGAGGACGAGAAGCCCCGGCCGCGCCGTACGCAGGCAGACAAGTGGGCGATGAACTATGCGGCCGCCAAGCAGTTCTACCAGCGTGAGGGGCACCTGCGGGTGCCGAGGAAGCACATCGAGACGATCCTCGGCGAGGACCAGGAGGAGCGGCAGCTCCGGCTTGGTGCATGGATCGGGAACCAGCGCAGCAGAGCCGCCACGCTGTCACCGGAACGCCTAGAGCAGCTGTCCGCGATCGGAATGCGCTGGTCGTAGGCACAGGCGCGGCAGTGGGCCGGGCAGATGTCGGCCCGGCCCACTGCCGTTTGGTCTCAGCGGCGAGTCGTGTAAATGTGCAGGATGTCGCCCATGGGCTCTTCCGTACCGTCCGGGTTCTTCCGGACGCCGGGGGCCGTGTTGAAGCGCAGCGTGGGCCCTCGCTTGCTCAGCTGGACCCTGTCGAGCGCGGCGTGCCGGTCCGGGTGCCCGATGACGACCTGCTCGCAGGCATCCGCGAGGTCCTGGTTGCAACTGACCACTCGGCTGAGCTTGACCTCTTCCGCGGATGTGCCTTGGCCGGGGATGAGTACGAGCTGAGCCGTGGGGCTGACCGGGAACCTGATCTCGTGAGCACCCTCCAGGCCGAACCCTCGGTAGGCGTCACTCGGAGTTTCCGGGCGCCAGAGTACGAGGGGTGCGTCGGAGGTGAGGAAGATCGGCTTGCGGCTGGTCTCGAGTCGCCAGTGCCGAGCACGATACTGCGGGATACACGCTTGGACAGAGCTGAGCGGCACGGCGACCGCTTCGTCATGGGTGGGGTCGTTGCCGCCATTCATCGCTCGGGTGCCGTGGTAGTAGTCCCAGGCACCCTGGGCTTCGGCTGCCCGCGGCGGGTGACCGAGATGCTTACGGGTGAGGTACTCGGTCATCAGCTCCTGGTCGACCTCGCGGCCGTCCGCGTAGGCGGTGACGTCGCGCCCGAAGAGCAGCGTCGTGCGCTGCCTGGGCGTCCTGGCCATCTGCACAGCCAGGTAGAGGCAGAGCAGCTCGCGGTCGTCGGTACCGACGGCCGGCGGCATTCCCGTCTCGTCTATTCGGCGCAGGGCGGCAAGCCCCTGCCCCTCCAGACCGCTGAGCTCCTGCTCGATGGCCGTGGATGGCATGCCGTTGTCGTCCGTGATCGTGTAGAAGCCGGTCTCGGACGCGACGTTCTTGACGTTGGCGAGGTGCGTCTTCGGCGGGCACCGGCGCCTCACCCTGACCATGCCCTCTCGCCCGAATCGTGCCAGGTAGCTCTGAGGCACATAGTGGTGAAGTTTCGGTGCAGACACGTCGCCCAGCGTAAGCGGCCCGGCGGTGAGCAACGACAGAGTTTCCCCGGGCTACGTGGAAGGCATAGCCGCATGACATGGTCCTTGCCCGAGCCGATGCTCACTGTGGCCGTGGGAAGCCCTGACTTGCCCGCTGGGTGGGCCGCGGAGCCGAAGTGGGACGGCTACCGTGCCCAGCTCGCCGTGTATGCGGACGGGCGGGTGCTGCTGCGCTCCCGGCAGGGAACGGACATGACCGACTCGTTCCCTGAGATCCGGGACACGGCCCTCGCGCAGTTGCCGGCGGACACCGGGCTGGACGGCGAGCTGGTGGTGTGGGAGTCCAACCGGCTGGCGTTCGAGCGGCTCCAGCAGCGCCTCGCCCGGCGTGGGGCCGCTGCAACCGAGGCGGCGCGCCGGTGGCCGGCGCACTACGTGGCCTTCGATCTGGTGCACGCGGGCGACGACCTGACCGGCTGGCCGTATGAGCGGCGGCGTGCCGCCCTGGAAGCGCTGTTCGCGGACCGCAGTCTGAAGGCGCCGCTGACGCTGTGCCCGTCGACGACTGACCCGGAACAGGCGGAACAGTGGTTGGGGTGGTCGGCGGCCGGGCTGGAGGGGCTGTGCTTCAAGCGGCTGGACGAGCCCTACCGGCCGGTGCGGTCGTGGCGGAAGTACAAGGTGCGGGTCACCACCGAGGCCATCGTCGGCGCCGTCACCGGCTCTGTCGCGGCGCCCCGGACGGTGCTGTTGGGCCGCTACGACGCCGCGGGCCATCTGCAGTACACCGGCCGGAGCACCATGCTGTCCCAGGCCGCCGTCCGCGCGCTGGCTGGCCTGCTGACCCCTCCCTCGGGTGTCCATCCCTGGACCGGGTGGACCTTCAGTGCGGGGTGGGGAACACAGCAGACGCTCGATGTGCACCTGGTGCAGCCCAACATCGTGATGGAGGTCGCTGTCGATGTCGCCCGGGACAGCGCCGGACGGTGGCGGCACTCTGCCCGTCCACACCGCGTGCGCACGGACGTTGACGTGGCGCAGGTACCCCTGTTAGGCGAGTGACCCGGACCGGCCGACGCCGCGGTCAAGGCGAGGTCGTGCTCAGCAGCGGGCTGGGCTGGTTGCCCCTGCCCGGCCCACTAGTGTTCTAGAGCAGGTCAGGATCGGTTCGCTTGTCGCCGATCGGCGACAAGCGAACCGATCCTGGGTCACGGCGTCGGCGGGGGCTGAGGTGTCGTTACGACGGGATCGGGACCTTCTTTGGGCGTAGCGGATCCGTCGCCCACGCCGAAAAGGAAGCTCAACACGACCACGCAGGTGGCGACGACGGTAATCGCCATCGCCAAGTCCCCCCTGGTAGCTGGGTTGTCACGTGCCTTGTTGCGGCGGTAGACGACGCAGCCCACGATGACGCTGACAACAAAGATGAAGCCGTTTACTGCGGGTATTTGCAGGCTGATCACGGTGGACCCTTTGGCTCGTGGGCCCACGAGATCGCTGGAAGGATCTGCTGGGGCCCGAGATGATCAGGGAGCCCCCACGGTCGACCTTCTGTTCCGGATGTCGATTTAACTAAATCACGGGGGCTTTTTTCTTTGGGACCCGTAGGTCCCTCCCCACGCATGCAAAGGCTCCAAGCAACATACCCCCACCGTAGGTCGCTTGAACTTCCGCGTACGTGACCGCATGGGCAGGGCGCGGTACCCCACCTGAGACTGGTCGTGGTCACAGATGACGACCCCAAACCGTGGCGTGCCGGGCGCGGTGGGTCGGTCGGCTTCAGGGAGCGGCTGGCCACCTGTCACCTGACCTGCTCGAGTGTGGTTAGTAGAAGTCGGCAGTTGGTGACGGCCTCGTAACTGCTGCCTAGGGGTTGATAGCGATAGGAATGGTGGTGGGCTGACCACAGGCCCTTCCATGCGGCGTACGGCCGCATCGCGTCCGTCCACGTGCACTGCCTCAGCCAGTCCCGGGCTCGCGCTGTACTGCGAAAGTACCGGTGCAGCTCCCGCTCCAGGACGGCGCGGTCAAAGGCCGCGTTGTAGGTGAGGCAGCGGCGGCGGTGCAGGAGCTGAGCAAGGCGCGGAACGAACAGGGCGAAGGGCGGTGCGGTCGCAGCTTGCTGCGGCGTAATGCCGTGTAGCGCTGTTGCTGCGGGGGTGATGTCGGCAAGCGGGTTGAGGTGTTCGTTGAAGAGCACGTTGCCGTGGCGGTCTGTTAGGCCGACCTGTACTGCCCATGGATCGGTGAGCGTGGTGGTTTGCACGTCGAGTACGACCAGGTGGGGATCAGTGAGGATGCCGCTGGCCCACTGTCGGACGCGTTCGTGGTGTGCCCGCCAGGAGGCGGGTCGGCGCATCGCGCGGATGGCGTCGTCCAGGCGGACGCGCTGCTCTCGGAGAGACTGCACGTGCCAGTGTCGGCCGGTGTCGAACTGGGCGTGGACGGTGTCGAGGTAGCGGGTGTCTTCGTAGACCGCCCAGGTCGGCCGGTCGGTGTCGGCGGGCCGTACGAAGTGGACGGCTCTGGTGTCGACGGTGCGCGTGAAGAGATGGCCCAGGTGGGGTGGGATGTCAGGCGACGGCATGGTCAGGGGCCTCGGAGATGAAAGGGGTGAGAGGGAGGCCGTGCGCCATCCAGTTGTGGAAGGCCTCCGCGGTGTAGAGGACACCGCTGCCCGAAAGGCGGCCGGGCTGCTTCGGATGGCACCGGTTGATCCGCAGGACCAGGTGCAGGCCGCCGGCCTGGTCGGATTCCCCGAGGTCCAGGTGGACCGGGCGGCGGCAGACGTCGAGGGTCTCGCGGGGCCTGCTCCAGGCGAAGTTGACGTGCGGCCGCCCGGGGACCAAGCCCAGCCGCAGGCGTCCGCTGCGGTGGGCGTCGCAGGCGTAGAAGAGCCAGACCATCGTGCCGTAGACCCGCTCACGAAATTCGATGTTGACGCGAGACAGGGGCCCGTACTGCAACTCCACGATGTGCCCGCACGGAGTCAGAACGTCGCCTTCCAGCTCACCCCGTGGCACGAACTGCTGCTTGCTGCTCAGTCTTCTGCGCCACCCCTGGTTCCAGGGCCCCTCACCGCGAACGCGGGAGGGGCCGAGGTCTGCCCCGCACTTGGGACATCTGGTGAGCGTGGGCACTAAACCGCCTTGAGCTGGGTGTCCAGCCAGGTCACCGTGTCCTTGGTGAGACCGAGGTCCTCCGGCGCCCGGCCGGCGGCGCGCAGCACGCCGGCGATGCTCGTCTCGGTGCGGTGCGTGTTGATCAGATCCTCCAGAACGGGGTCAGCTGCCTCAGCCCGGTCGAGGAAGTCCAGCTCGTCGTTTTGGACGCGGATCTGCCGAGCCACATCTGACTGGATGTCGTAGAGGCGCCGGTGCTCGGTCTGGGCCTTCTTGCGGCGTGCGGGGATGCTGGCCCTGAAGTTGGACCAGTGGATGATGAAGAGAGTCCCCTGGTGGCCGATGCCGGTGTTCTGGTCGTCCTGTGTGGTGCGGTCGCCGCCGCAGCCTCCAGTGACCGTCACGGTCGGTCCGGTGTTTCCCGTCGTGCCGGCACCGGGTCCGGGATCACTCGTCCCCGCCCTGTCCTGGCCCTCTGCGCCGGGGGTCGTGCCGTCCCGTGCACCGGTCGTGCCCGTGTGGCCTTCGGTGGTGTCTGGTCCCGTCTCGATCACCGCGGAGCGGGCCTGGTCGTATTTCAGGTACTGCATTTCGAGGTACTTGGCAGCGGGGGCGTTCGCGACGATGACCTGTTCGGCCACCCGGAAGGCATGTGTGATGCCGTCGCGCAGGTTCATGACGATCAGCTCGCACATGGTCTTGCGGAACTCATAGGGGCTGTCGCCCGCCTTCGCGTTGGCCTCGTCACAGATGCCAGCCAGCCAGTGAGCGGTGTCGGGCGGGTAGCGGTTGAAGAAGAACGGCGCGTTGTCGCCGGGGGCGTCGTTGTTCATGCGGTCGTGCTCTCTACGAGGCGCAGGCCGCCGGGCTTGCGCGCGTTGGTGATGGTGGCAGCCCACTGGGCTACGTCGTCGGCGAGATAGGTGACGAGTCGGAGTAGGTCGTCGTCGGCGTTGGCGGCGACCTTGTCGGCGGGGTACCAGTCAGCGACGAAGGCGGTGAAGCGACCGACGGCCCGGGCGAAGTCCTGCCGCCACTCGGCCAGCAGCAGTTCGTCACTGGGCCGGTTGCCTCCGAGAACTTGCACGAGCTCGCGGAAGACGATCTCGCCGGGCTCAGCGTCCGGCGCTTCGGCACCCGGGTCGTGCAGGGCGGCTTCCTGCGCAACCGCCTGGATCAGGTCGGGGTCCTCGCGCAGCACGGCGCGGGCCAGAGCGGGTCGCTGCACGAGGTAGGAGGCGGCAACGGCGCGGGTGGCGTCTTCATCGGCCTTCACCGCGCCCACGATTGCCTCGCGTACCTCGGGCTGATGGGCTTCGAACTGGTGGACTGCGGTGACGACCGCCCTGCGCTCGGACTGGGACCCGGGACGGCGGCTGGGTGGGATCGCCTTGCGGACGGCCTTGAGGTAGTCGGTTTCGGTGACTTCGAGGATGTCGTGCTGCTCGGCGAGGGTCATCAGGCCGAGCAGGACGCCGACCTTCTCCTCAAACTGCTCCTGGTCGAAATCGCCCGGGCTGCTGCTGAGGGCGACCTGATACATCGTGGTGAACGAGACGTACACCGGGGAGTCCAGGACGGGCTGGCGCTGCTGCGGCTTCCACCGGTAGGCGAGCAGACGGCACTTGCGCAGGGTGTGGGGCGACAGCTTGAGTCGTGCGGTGAGGACGTCGAGCTGCGCTTCCGTGGCATAGCGGGATCCGGGCTTTGCCGGCGGCCCGAACTTTGCCAGGAGCCAGTCTCCGACCGCGAAGCGCGTGGCTCGGAACTCCCGGCCCGTGGTCGACCCACGAGCGACAATTCGTTCGATCTCCTCGAACTCCGAGGGTGTGCAGCCGGCTTCGTCTGCGGCTTGTGGTTCGGTCCAAAACGATGTGGACGGCGTGGTCATCCTCATGCACTCCGGGTGGGAAAGTCGCCCGCATCGAGCGACCGGGCACGGAGAGTAACTTCGCTTGCGCATTGCCTACTTTGAGTGATGATCTTCTTGGGGTGCGGTGAGAGCAGCGTCCTGCGCACGAGGCATCAACCCGACGTATGGGAAGACCACCGCATCGGGTGAACCGGGGCGTCGGTACCGCCGTCCACAGCGCGCCGCGCATAATCGCAAGCCGTCGCCCACAGCCAGCGCAGGACCAACGGATGCGAGGCCGCGGCTGCGGCCTCCGCGTTCGCCGCGGCGTAGCCCCACCGCTCTCGCCGTAGTCCCGAGCACTGCTGCTCAACGGCGCGGAGGTACCCGGTGAGTTCCCGGATGCGCTCGCGCGGCGGGCAGGGCCCACCGAGGGAGAAGGGTGGAGAGCAAGAGGTCAGGCTGGTGTATGTCCCTGTGATCAGCAGTTCGGTTGCGAAGTCCGTAGCGGATGCGGGCGAGATGAGCTGAGTGGTCATGAGGGGACCGTAGGAACGGGCAGTGACAGGGAGTCCTGCGTCTGGAGTAACCCGATTCACCCTCTGGCGTCCTTTCACCCGAACAGGCCTGCCAGCCAACGAAATCCCCCGCACGTCAGCGCTGGCAGGGTCGAGCAGCAGGCCGTCCCGCTACGGGCCGCGTCGGCCAGAAGCTGGAGCCGGTCCAGCACGAGACTCCTGCACGGCGGTTCCGGGGAGTTCAGCCGAACGGCAGCAGTTCGGCCTTCGCCGTCTGCGTCTTCCGCGGGCGCCGGAGCTGCGGCTTGAGCATCAGCAGGTCCACGAACCGCTTCGGTGGCGGGTAGCCGCCTGCCTTGGCGATGAGGAACTCGCCGAGGAGCAGGATCCGTGCGCTCACCGTGGTCGCGTCGGCGAGGACGTTCTGCTGGACGATCTCGTCGGCCAGGGCCTCAAGCTCCCGCTCGTAGCCCGCGTAGATACGGCGGGACGCTTCCTCGACAAGCTCGATGGCCCGGCTCGTGGCCCAGCGGACGACGCGCTGGTGTTCGTGAACTTCCTCGTCGTCGGCCCCGGCCGGCGGCGGGTAGGCGGAGCTAGCGATGCCGTGGTGGTGGGTTCGCTTCGTTGCCGCCCGGAACTCCGGATTGTCAGCGAGCTCGACCGCGATCCGCTCAGCCTCGGCGTCGGCCCGCTGACGGGCGTCCTGGGTGCGTTCCTGTGCGGAGAGGCGGTTCTGCGTAGTGAACTCCGTCCAGGCATCCTGCAGGTTGGCGTGCCAGGCTGCTTCCTCAGTCCAGTAGTGCGGCAGGCCCTCGGCCACGAAGCACATCCCCACGGCTGTGATCTCCCCGTCGCGCGTGCGCGCGGCGCGGCGCAGCCGTTTCAGCTCGTCTTGAGCCTCGGCGCTCAGCTGGTCCTCGACACCGGCTTCGGGCTCGAGCCCGTCGTCGTCCAAGACGCCGAACTCCTCCGCGGCGAACACGTCGCTGTCGAAGTACAGCACCCGCGCGCCGCATGCGTGGGCGAGGTCGATGAAGTCTGCCGCGTTGACCGCATCGCCCGTCAGCAGCACGTGCCGGCCCTCTCCCCCTGGTAGGGCAGTCAAGGGCTTCAGTCCCTTCGACTGAGCCCATGCGGGGATCTGATCGACAAGTTTCTGCAGATCAGCACTAATGGTGCGCTGAACCGGAACCGGCACGGGACACTCCCTCCACCTGATCGCCACCCTTCGTAGCGAACAAGTAACTGAGAGTAGAGGTCGGGTCTGACAACCGGCCGTGCGCACCCCACCCGGTGAGCATCGTGCATCCGGTGCGCAGCCCGATGCGCACCACCGTCCGCCGATGCGCATCCACTCGGTGCGGTGGTGACCGGTGCCGGGCTGGCGGTGCGGGAGTGGCGCGCACCCAGTGTGTTCGATTCGGTGACCGGGCTGGTTGAGGCGACGCGATTCTCCTTTGACCTGGGCTCGGCATTGGGTGCACTCAGCGGTCGAACTCCCAGCCGTGGTGCGGTCCGGGCTGCTGCGGGTGGTGCGCCTGCTGGTCGTCCTGTCGCACCTGGTGCGCTGGGTCGGCATCGTCCTGTTCGGCGTAGCGGTCCGCGCGGGCGCGGGAGGCGTCGGCCGCCTTGGCGAACGCGTCCTGGAGGTGGCGCAGCCGCTCGGCCGTGAGATCGAGGGCTTCCACGTCGGTGCGGGACTCCCGCAGGGCCCGCAGCGCCGTCATGTCGATCGCCTCCCGGCGGCCGGGCTCCTGCTCCTGGTCGCCGTGCTCGGGGTCGGCGGCCGGGGGCGCGAGCAGCTGCTCGGGCATCGCCGCCTGCTGGTGCGCGACGACGTCGTACGCCCGGCCCCGCGTGGCGGTGACGGTGGTGCGCAGCTTCTCGCGGACCACCGCGCCGGCGAGGACGGCCCGCTCGTACTGCAACGGGACGCGGGGTATCTTCCACTCCCCCGGCTGGGCCGCGGGCTGCCGGTCCAGGGCAGTGGTCGGCGGGCGCCGGGCAGGTTCGAGGTCGGCCAGCGACCAGCGGGCGGTGTAGAGGCGGTAGGCCGGCATCAGGCCGCGCAGCGTCTTCGGCTCGCTGATGTCCACGCAGTACGTGGCGAGCGCGGCGTCCACGATCTGTTCGTCCAGGCCCGGTTCGCGGCGGCGGCCGCGCAGGACGAGAGCGAGGTGACGGCGGGCCTCGGCGAGCAGGTGCCGGCGGTGGAACCGGCCGCCGCCGTTCATCACGAACACCGTCGCGGCGACGTCGACGGCCGCCAGGGCGACGTCGACCACGGCGGCGACCCGGGCTCGGATGGCGGCGGCTGCGGCGCGGGCGTGCTCGAGGAGGGAGTTGATGACGTCGGCGGCGACACCGGAGGTGCGGATCGCGCTCGCCTTCCACCACGCGCGCAGCTGCGCGAGCGGGCGGGCCTTCTGCTTCGGCGGGCGCGTCATCTTCGCGGCCATCAGGTTCAGCTTGGTGCGGGCGCGCTCGGAGACCACGGGCAGGAACCGCGGCTCGCCGTCGTCGTCGACGGCGGTGACGTACTCGTGTTCCAGGTCCTCAAGGCAGGCGGCGATCTGGTCGCTGCGCCGGGATGTCCAGCGGATCAGCTCGTGCGGCACCCCGGCGACGTCCATCACCGGGCGGCGCCCGGCGGTGACGGTCCGCGGCTCGGAGGCCAGCCCCAGCGCCTCGCAGGCCTCGGCCATCACGACTTCGTTGTAGAGCGCGGAGGCGGCCACCGCGTGCTCGTACAGGGCCGTGGAGTGCACCGAGCCCCAGATGCCTTCCCCGTTCCTGTCCTTGTGCGGGCGCTGGGCTTTGACGGACAGAAGGAGATGGTCGTGCAGGAGCGGCATCCCGGAGCGCGCCTCGTAGTGGCGGAACCGCGCGGCGACCAGGCCATGCACCGGGCGGACCTGATAGACCCCCTTCGCGCCGAAGCGGAGGATCGCGGCCTCGTCCTCGATCCAGGCGAGCACGGCGGCAATCGCCCGCTCGTGTGCGGCTTCGATCACCTGCCGCGTCTCCTCATCCCCGAGCGCCCACAGCAGGGTGAGGGTCGGCTGGGGGCGGAAGACCAGATCGAAGCCGGTGACCTTCACCCGCCGGCCGAGCGCCCCGGCCCGGCGCGCGGCCGCGGGCTTCTTCCCGGCGGCGAGCTGGTCGGCCTCGATCCGGTCGGCGTGTGGGTGCTGGCCCTCGCCGAAGAGGTTGCGCAGCTGCGCTTCGGTGACGACGTCGCCCGCCGCCAGGCCGAGGACGGCAAGGCCCCGTCCCATCCATCGCCCGGCCGGGACCCCGGCCTCTTCCTGGGCCTGAGCGAGTGGCGTGCGGACCGGGCGGCGGCCGTCGCCGACGACGACCTGGCGCAGGTAGTAGCGGTACATCTGCCCGGCGGTGATCAGCTGGATATCCATCATGGAGACCACGCCACACGGCCCTGACCTGCGATGAATGGCCGATCAAGCTTACGTCCCGCCAGGCGGGAGCAGCGCCGGAACTTTTTTCTCAGGTGCCCGCCAGACGGGAAGCGGCTCCGGCTAGTAAGCCAGTGTCATCGCTCTCCGGCAACACCCGGACAACCACCCGACCGACACTAACGAGCACCACACACCGGCCTATACGGACGACCATCCAGCACCGTCTTCGAAGCACCGTCTTCGCCAATCACGCTGCGTTCTCCGCCGCAGCGGCGTGTGCCGCGGTGTCCTTCGTGATCCTGACGAGCGCGTAGCCACTCCGGCCATGTGCGCCTGACCGCCCGCTTCCAGCAGAGCCGGAGCCGTCTGCGCTTACCTGCCCCGGTGACCGGGTCGGCCTCTTGCGCCGGGTGGCGGCGCAAGACTCATGAGTACGGCAGCCGCGGCTGTGCGGTGTTCCAGTGGTGATGGAGCGGTTGGGTCCGGGCGTGCGCTAGATGAGAACTCGCGTAGCTATGGCCGTGACCGTCCCCGTCCCAACACGTCCACCTCATGCCCACCGGTGAAGGGCTCAGACGGCTGCCAGCTGCCGGAATGTGTGCTCGGCGAGCGGGAAGCGGGATGAGAGAACTGCGGATTGCACGTCTCCCGTGAGGGCGGCGACGAGGAACTCGGTGCAGTTCATCGGGTAGTGCTCCCAGCGGTCGCCGCGGGCCTCGTTGACCATGACCGTCCACTCGTCTGGATCCTGGCCTGCCCGGATGAGCCAGTAGAGGCATTCACCGTTGTCGGTGGTGGCCCAGGGGATGACCCGGCTGTCGGCATCGGCGAGTTCGTCCGGCTTTTTCTCGAACTCCCAGAGCCCTTCCAGCGCTTCGGTCTGCTGGTCTTCCCACTCGATGAGGTCGTAGTTGTCGTTCGGGCAGCCCGGCTCGAGGAGGTAGAGATAGTCGTCCCAGTTGCTGCCCCCGTAGGTGCGGATCAGTTCCTTGTAGTCGCTGGGGAGGACAACGCCGAGTTGTCCCTCCGCCGAGTCCCAGTCCGTGTTCCTGGGTTCGGGCGGCGGGGGGATCAGCTGTGTCAGGCGGGCGAGCGCGGCGTTCATGGAAGCTCCCTCCGTGGTTCTGCCTGTCCTGATTTATCACGTGCGCGTGACGAGCATGGCGCGGGTCATGTTCGGCGCTTCTTGTTGGGGATGAAGGCCGAGTTCGTGGGATCGGTGTTGCCGGTGCTCTTGTGCTCGGTGAACTGGAACCCGTTGTTGCCGTAGGCCTCGACCCTCACCCCGAGCGGGATCTTGTTCGCGCCGTCGTAGACCGGTGTCACGCTGTACTGGATGATCTCTCCCTTCTCGACGGCGGCGCGCACCTGGTTCTCGATGTGCCGCATGACCGGGGAGTTCGCGTACGCGTGCATGGTGACGAAGTTGCGGGGGTCATAGTTCGAGCCGCCGAGCTGCGCCCCGAGCAGGTGTGCCCGGTTGTAGCCCTTGTCCTTCTCCCAGCCGGGCGGGTCCCCGTGTGGGTCGGTGGGGTTGGCGCCCATCATGTCCTTGCCGAGTGTGGCGTGCATGGCGCCGGGGCGGCCCCCGTCGCGGCTGTAGACGACCCGGCCGCCCCAGGTGGGATCCTCGGGTTCGTTCTTGCGGCACGACTGGGGAGCAAGCCCCCAGGGGTCGATCCACGTGAGCGGATTGGCCACGTAGGCGAACGGGTTGGGGGCCGGGGCCAGGCCGAGGGGGTCCGGGGTGACGTAGCGGGCGACTTCCGGGTCGTAGTGGCGGAAGTAGTTGTAGTGCAGCTGCGTCTCGGGGTCGAAGTACTGGCCGGGGAAGCGCAGCGGGGTGTAGGCGGTGGCCCCGCTGGCCCAGCCGGTGATCCCCCACAGCGTGCTGCGGGCTCGCCAGGCGGTGTGGCCCTCGTCGTCGACGAGTTCGGTTGGAGTACCGACGACGTCGGTGATGATCGCGAAGAAGCGCTGGTCCACGACGTGCTGCGGGGCGTCGGCGTGGAGTTTGCGCTCGGTCTGGGAGACCGGGGTCAGCCCGTCATGCTCCCAGGTCAGGCATATCGCCTCTTCGGCAC
Source organism: Streptomyces sp. NPDC107546 (assembly GCF_055639175.1). Lineage (NCBI taxonomy): Bacteria > Bacillati > Actinomycetota > Actinomycetes > Kitasatosporales > Streptomycetaceae > Streptomyces > Streptomyces sp. NPDC107546. The sequence continues at coordinate 15,954 of NZ_JBVKBA010000029.1, forward strand.
CGGGTATGTGGGTGGTCTGTTCGACCAGGGTGGTGCCGTCCCAGGTGAACCGGGTCTCCTCGGCGACTGTTGTGCCGTCGGCCGCTATCCGCTGTTTGGCCAGGCGCCGGCCGAGCGGGTCGTAGAGGTAGCGCCACAGGGTGCCGTCGGGGGTGGTGACGGAGGTGAGACGGTCCTCCGCGTCCCAGGTGTAACGCCAGGTGTCGGGTTTGCGCGACAGACGGGTCTTCTGACGCAGCACGACGCGGCCCGCGTTGTCGTACTCGTAGCGGACGCCGCCGGCGTGGGTGACGCGCAGGCCTTGGTACTCGCGGCCGCCTTCTGCCTCCTGGCGGTGGCCGATGCCCTGCCAGTGGGCGGCAGTCTGGTTGCCCGCCTCGTCGTAGGCGTAGGTCTCACTCCAGGTCGCCGCCGTCAGGGAGGTGACCCGGCCGACGGCGTCGAGATCCAGGCGGAGCCGTCCGTCGCGGGCGTCATCGATCGCGGTGACGTGACCGTCGGCGCGGTAGGTGTAGGCGCGTTGCCAGAGCTGCTCGCCGCCGCTGGCGTGCAGAGACTGGGTGGCGATGCGGCCGAGGTCGTCGTAGGCGATGCCGAGGGCGAGGTGGGGGCCGATATGCCGCGCGGTCTCCCGTCCCACAGCGTCGTAGGAGGAAGTGAGGGTGCGGCCTGATGTGGAGAGGGAGCTGCGGTTGCCCGCTGCGTCGTAGGTGTACTGGCTGACGGCGCCGGTGGGCGTGGTGCGGCGGATGCGGCGGCCGAGGGCGTCGTATTCGGAGGCGAGCGTGCGGCCGTCGACCGACTCGGCGACGATGCGGCCTGCGGCGTCGCGCTGGAAGGTGACGGTGCAGTCGCCTGTGGCTGCCTGGGCGAGCTCGCCCAGGGTGTCATAGGCGTAGGTGATGCTGCGGCCGTCGACGTCCTTGCGGACGGTGCGGCCCAGGATGTCGCGTTCGTAGCGGACGACGGCGCCGGAGGGCAGGGCGCGGGCGGTGAGCTGCCCCGCGGCGTCCAGGGTGTAGGACAGGGTGTGCCCGTCGAAGTCGGTCTCGGCCGTCAGCCGCCCCGCCGCGTCGTACTGGTAGGTCCAGCTCAGCCCCTGAGGGTTGGTGACCTTACTCAGCCGCAGTTCCGCGTCGTACTCGAAGGCATAGCGCACTCCGTCCGGGCCGGTGCGGGCCGACATCACGTCGAAGTGGGTGTACTCGAAGCGGGAGGTGCCGCCGGCCGGGTCGGTGTGGCTGGTGCAGTTGCCCTCGCCGTCGTACGTCCAGGACTCCGTGCTGCCGTCCGGGTACGCGCGGCTGAGCAGCTTGCCCTCAGGGCTCCACTGCAGACGAGTGGTCTGCCCGTCGGGTCCCGCGACCGCGACGGGCCGGCCGAAGGCGTCCCGTTCGTAGTGCGTGGTGGCGCCCAGCGGGTCGGTGAGATCCACCGGGAGCCCGGCGCGGTCGCAGCGGATCGTGACCGTCTCGCCGAGGGCGTTTGTCACCGCCGTGACGCCGCCGGACTCGTCGTAGGCATAGTGCATGCCGAGGCCGGCCGGGTTGGTGACGGCTGTGCGGTTGCCCCGTTCGTCATAGGCGTACTCCAGGCGCGCCCCGCCCGGTTCGACGATGGTGACAGGCTGGTGGAGTTCGTTGTACGTGATCTGGGTGCGGCGGCCGTCGACGTGCTCGACCGTAACGAGGTTGCCGTGCTCGTCCCACTCGAAGGAGGTCGTACGGCCGAGCGGATCGGTGCGTGAGAGCAACTGATCGTGTTGATCGAAGTGTTGGAGCGTGGTGTTCCCGAGCGGGTCCGTCTCGGCGATGATCTGGCCTCGTGCGCTCAGCCGGAACTCGGTGACCGCGCCCAGGGCGTCGGTCCAGCGGGTCGTCCGATTGTCGGTGTCGTAAGAGAACGTGCTGGACTGGAAGCCGTCGGGACCGATGGTCTGCACGACGCGGCCGGCCGTGTCATAGGCGTAGCGGTACGTGGAGTCGTTGCGGTCGGTCCAGGAGGTGATGCGGCTGTCCGCGTCGTAGATGAACCTCAGGGCCGTCCCGGATGAGTTGACGACCTCGGTGAGGTCGCCTTGGCTGTCGTAGCCGAACTCGACGACGGGGAAGGCAGGAGCGGCTTCGTTGCCGTTGCGTAGGGCGTAAGCGGTGACGCGTCCGAGGTCGGGGTCGGCGGTGACCTTGACGTCGTAGCCGCCGCTGTGGCTGATGGACAGCGGCCGCCCGGTGCCGTCACGGTGGATGTCGATCTGGTTCCCGTTGCGGTCTTCTATCGTCGTGAGCCACAGCTGCCAGCCCTGTGCGCGTGGCTTGGTGAAGTAGCGTGTCCAGCCCGTCCGCGGATCGGTGGCCGCGAACTCCATGTGCTGGGCGCCCATCTCGGAGACTCGGCGCAGGGGGATGCGCGGGCCTTCCAGAGGCAGGATCTCGGGCGCCTGCGGGCTGGGCAGCCGGTCGTAGACGAGGACCGTGCCGTCCTCGCGCGCCCACATCGCCTGGTTACGGACGTCGACCTCGATGCGCTCGTCCAGGGTCGAGGCCCACGAGCGGCCGAACCACGTGCCGTAGGAGTAGTCGGACAAGTGGGTGCGCTTGAGGACGAGCGGCAGTACACCTGGAAGGTCCAGGTCCGTCTGTTGCAGCAGCATCTGGCCGCTGGCCACGTCGACTGGGTCGGTGCGGCAAACGCGCTTGTCCGGTTCGACACCGTGGTGGCGCGGGTCCTTGCGCGCGCTGTTGAGCAGGTCCGGTTTCTTTCCGTTCTGCCCGCCGTTCTTGCGGACGCCGGGTAGGTGGGGTCCGTCCGATTCACCCTTGGTGAGCGCTTTGAGCTTGTCAGAGAGGTCACTGTCGTTGCGGCGGTGGTTGCGGGACGTGGTGCGCAATCCGCCAGGCACGTTCTCCGTGAGGTGCTTGCCGACCTTTTTCAAGGCCTTCTCCGTGCCGGTGAGGGCGCCGTGCAGGACGGAGTCGAAGGCCTGGGTGAAGGGATCACGGCCTTTGGTGCGGCCGAAAGCGCCTTTGGCGCGGTCCAGGGAGCCGAGAGAGTTGGTGTTCAGGTCCTCGCCGTGGCGGGACAACTTGCTCGCGCCGTTCTCGTACTCGTCATGGTCGATGAAGAGGCGACCGCTGCCTCCACCGCCGCCTCCAGAACCCGAGGGGCCGTCGGCGGAGTCGAGATTCATGCCGCCGCTCTTGCCGCCTCCGTGGCTCCCGCCACCCCCACCCCCGGCACCGGCACCGGCACCGGCACCGGGCGGGAGTTTGATGAGGTCGTCGGCGATGTCCAGGACGGCGTCCTCAACCATTTTCTCGAGCTTGCCCGTGACCGGCTCTGTCACCCGGGCAAGGAGCTCCTGAACGATGCGGTCGGCTGCCTCGTCGATGATGCGCTTGATCAGCTGGCGCATGGCCGCGGTTTCAGCGGCGCCGACGAGTGCGGACAGGCCGCCCGTGGCGACCGCGAGGCCCATGCTGATGCCGAGGGAGGCAGCCATGACGCCGAGTTCGACCTCGGCCTTGGTCTTCATCCCCCAGATGATCTCCGCGACGACGTCGCAGGCGTCCGCGAAGAGGCGTGCGATCTCCGGCACCTTCTCCAGGTGCCCGGACTTCACCATGGCCCAGTGTTCTTGGAGGGTGTCCACCGCAGCGCCCTCGCTGGAGGCCAGGATGCGGCTGACCGCCGCGTGCGCTTCCGCGCCATGCCCTTCGAACTTGTCGGCGAACTCCCGCATGGCGTCGGCCATTTCACGGTAGTCGTCCTCGTCCACGTTCGGCCAGTTGATCCCGATGAAGTCCAGGATCTCGTCCATCCAGCCAGGCAGGACGTAGCCCATCCCCCGTGAACTCCTCCCCTACTACGGCCACTTCACGCGTACACCAGCTCGATACACGCGTCGCCATCACCCTAACGGCAGACAGCCATCCACAAGCCCACGAGGCACAGCCAACCCGTTTCCGAAGCAGGTCCAGCATCTTGTTGAACTCGTCCTGCGGCATCCTATTGATCAGGTAGTAAGCGGCGGACTCACCGTCCCCGTAGGGGAACTTCATCAAACACAGGGACAGTCAGGTTGTCGCTGCCGGTTAAGCCCGTGCCCGAGCCCGGAGGGCCGGCTTCCCAGCTTTGGGAACGCCAGGGTGAGGTACTGCTGCCCGAGGCGGATCTCCGCGACGCGGTCCCGGCCGGTCACCAGGTCCGAGCCCGGCCGCCACTGCCACAACGGCAGGATCTCCGGGCCGAAGAAGCGGCGGACCAGCAGCAGATCGCCCAGGCCCGCCGTCGTGCCCGAGTTCGGTCTCTTGGACGTGCGAGAGCCGCTTCAGGAACGGCTCCAGGCGGTACGGGGAGTCGGCGAACAGGACCTCGTTGAAGCCCTCCGCCCGCAGCGACTGGTGGGAGTGGACCATCGCCCTGTGCTGCGCGCGGACGGTGTCCTCCGGGACGGTGCGGTTGGCCGGGCGCGGTCCCTGCCGTGCGACACAGACCGACAGTTCTCTGGACGTCGCCGAACCTGAGGCGGACTCGCGACGGAGTCCCCGCAGCTCAGTGGCTATGGGTGAGCACTATATTGATCGCAACACCTGTGGCGCAAGGCATGTCATCCGTTTGCTCTCCTGGTTCGGAAGTTCCTTGTCGGGGTTCGCCAGTTGGCTGCCTCGATGGCTCAGACCTCGACATTCGGGTGTGATACTGGTGAGCTCGCGTATTCAACTGTCGCGAGTTCTCGGATGAGGCCGGGGCAGGGTCACCATACGTGGTCGTCGGGCTGGCCACGGCGGCCGCGGCCAGCCCTTCCTCCTCGCTGACGCGATGGGCACGCTCATGCCCTGAGGTGCAGGCTGCTCCGCCGGCTGTCAACGGCGGCCTGTTCAATGTCCGCCATGAATGTTCACGAGCTCGTGTCCGTGCTGGCCGATCCCGACGTCCTGCGTGCCCGTTGTCGGGCGCTGGCGCTGCTCGACGTTGTGCTCGGCGGTTCCGCTCCGAGGCACGACTACTTCCCGGGCTGGCGTGCGGGCGTGGACTTGGCCACGATGGAGAACGGCTCCGGTGATCTGTACGGGGTCGTCTTCGATCCGGCCGGGGTCTTTCTCTACGGTTTCGACCATGAATGCGATGCCACGCCGTGGCGTGAGTGGCCCAGGGCGCACTGGCCTGGGCTGCTGGAGGGTCTGCCTGCTGCGCTGGCGCACTATCCGGCCGATCCGGAGCTGCAGTTCGAGGGGTTCTTTGACGCGACGGTGTGCGTGTGGCGCGAGGCGGATGCGGCTTCGTGGCGATGCGGTCCGGTGGTGTTCGCGCCGGGGGAGTCGGATGGGGCCGGTTGGCTTTTCAGGGTGCTGACCGACGGCAGTGCCGAGACCGTCTGCAGTGACGCTGAGGACTACTACGAACGGCCGGTGAACCGGCAGGCTGTTGCCGCGATCCTGTCGGGCGCCCCACTGGACCGTCGGACGGTCAGTGTGCTCAATCCGGTGGCGGGCTTCGAGGCGGTAGCCGATCGTGCCCGCTTGCTCGGCTACGTGGTGGCGGATGCCTGAACGTGGCGAGGGGTCTCACACGGGCGGTCTACTGGTGTGCTCTCGTATTCAACTGTCGCCGGTTCACCGACGATCCCAACCTGTTGGTGACCATGTGTAGTCGCCAGCGGCGTGTCGGCTCCATGCCGACCCCGGTGCCCTTACTCAGACACCAGCCGCGAGGCAGGAAGCGGGTAGCGTGATGTCTTTTTGGTGTGGAGAGGCCCGCTGACGGAACGGGCCTGGCGGTGGAGCTTCCGGAGAGTGAGAGTCCACTCCGCCTGTCTCACGTACTGTTGCTTCGCATGACCGACTCCGAGATCGAGATCACCGCAGAGTTGGTGCACGATCTTCTCAAGGACCAGCATCCGGACCTGGCAGGGCTGCCCATCCGCGAGGTAGCGGGCGGCTGGGGCAACCAGATGTGGCGCCTTGGTGACGAGTTGGCCGTGCGCATGCCGCGCATGGAAGGTGCCGCAGATCTCCTGCGCAAGGAGTGCCGGTGGCTTCCTGTCCTGGCCCCGCGTCTTCCGCTCCCGGTTCCGACGCCTGTGCGGATCGGCGAACCGTCCGCGCGCTTTCCGAGGCCCTGGAGCGTTATGACGTGGGTTCGCGGCGAGCCACTGGACCACACCTCGATCAGTCGCGGCGACCACGCGGCCGACACTCTGGCGGGCTTCCTCGGGGCGCTCCATGTGGAGGCGCCCGCCGATGCGCCGGCCAGTTCGGACCGCGGCGCTCACCCCAAGAAGTGCACGGACGGTTTCGAGAAGTTCTTGGAAGCCATCGCCCCCGGCGGCTTTGCCGCTGGCGTCCAGGCCGTCTGGGACGTCTGGGACGACGCTGTTGCGGCCCCCGAGTGGGAGGGCCCGCCGGTATGGCTGCACGGTGACCTCCATCCCGCAAACGTCGTCGTCGCGGACGGGACGCTCTCGGGCGTGATTGATTTCGATGCCATGTTCGCTGGCGATCCGGCGTGGGACCTGGCGGCCGCGTGGGTGCTGCTTCCCGCGGGCGCGGGCTCACGGTTCTTCGAGGTGTACGCGCATGCGGACGAGGCGACGATCCGGCGCGCCCGAGTTGGCTGCCATGAAGAGCCTCTTCCTCATCCTTATGGGCCAGAACGGGGAGCAGGGCCTTCCGGGCGGCAAGCCGACCTGGGGACCCGCAGGCCGGGCAGCGCTCGATCGTGTTCTGACATCCAGTTTGGGCTGCCCCTCTCCTGCATAGGCCCCGCCCCCGTCTCCGGCCGTGATACTGGTGGGCTCGCGTCAACTGTCACCACTTCTCCGAGGGGTCCAGCCTGGTGGTGACCGCCAGTGGTCTCCGGAGGCGTATCGACTCCAGGTGCCTCCGGCCTCGGAAGCCAGCTTGGCCGTGGTAACCCGGTGATAGCTCAGAGCCTCCGCGACGACCGGGGCGGGCATCTCCAGCACGTGCTGCCGGATCGCGGCGGTGCGGCCGGCGGTGGTGGGCCCTGCGGTTCATGATCCCCCTGGGTCTGTGGCATGCGTGTGAAGGACACGTGCAAGACACGGCGTCAACGTCACATAGCCAGACGACACGATGGCCCGCCCTGTCCTGGCCAAAGACGCGTCTGTCCACCGCCGAGGCCCGGCGCGAGATCCTTGCGGCAGTAGGGCATTGCAGCGGGGCCATGCCCACTCCAGCTGGCCCGGCGTTGCTCCCACAGGGCGGTCAATGTTCGAGGCGCCACACTCGCTGGCGGAGCGACAGTCGCCAGTAGGCAATGCCCAAGCCCACCGTTCACTGGCGCCGCTCCTCCATTAGCTGCCGGGCCGGGCGATGGCCCAACCCAGCAGGGGCTGTTTACGCGACCGGTTTACCCGCGCGAGAGCCTCGCGAGCCTGCTCTGCACCGTCGCGGTTGCCATACCCGTTCCAACCGCCAACCCGGCGAGCCTTCCCGGTCGCAGCGCCAGACCGTGGCCGGCAGCGGCGTGTGGGGTGGGGTGACAGCGATTCCGCCGTCCCCCCACCCCTGACGCCGTTTAGCGCCGAGTACGCACTGTCGCCGCGTTCAGCGGCAACCGGGCACAGCCCTCTTGCCGGTCAGCGGTGGCGGTGGCCGCCCCAGGAGACGGAGTCGACGAACTGGTGGTGGCCGTTGCGCAGGGTGGCGGTGTCGGAGGTGTTGTTCCAGACGTAGGCACGACGGTCCTGGTAGACGTCATGGCGGGAGTCGCGGCCGATGCCGGTGTGGACGCGGACGGTGGAACGGCCGTCCAGGCGGTAATGGTGGAAGGTGTAGGTGTGGCCCGCCCGGTCCGACAGCGTCCAGCCGTCCAGGTTCACCGTCCGGCGGGTGTTGTTGGTGATGTCCACCCACTCCTGGTTCAGGGACCGGATCGAGCGGTCATCACGTCCCGGGGAGTCGTACTGCACTCGGCTGATCTGAACACTGGCGCGGAGCGCGCGGTGGTCGGCCGCTGAGGCCGGCACGGCAATCGCCGCGGTGGCGGCCGCAGCAATCAGCGCGGCAGCGGTCAGACGGCGAGCAGTCACGGAAACGGTCACAGGTCCCCCTGCATGGTGCGGGCACACCCCCACCGGCAGCCCATAGGCCGGGAGTCGAGGTATGCAGTGTGCGGGTGGCGGCCGGCTGGCCGCGCACCCACACACTGCCCACCACACGAGATGAATGCGGACGAGACGCGAACTGTGTTACAGATCGCCCATACCACCGTGACTCTTACCTGCAACACCCACCTGGGCGGGAGAAGCGCCATGTTGACGCCTCCTGAGGTAGACAACCGGTGCGGGGGCTGAGCTGGGACCCGATGCGCCACACCACGCCACCCCGGGAACGTCTGCGCCTTCACCCGAAAGTGAGTAACAACCACCCGGCGGCCCTGTTCGGACGCGACTCCCCAGGCCCGAGCCGTGGTGGTGCCCCGAGGCGTGGATGACGAGGAGTGCGCGGTGCCGAGGACCGGTACCAGCCCCCACCCGTCGTCATGCCACCACCGCCTGCTCCGCCTGTCCGTCCGGCTCCGAAGTGGGCGCGGAAACGGTACGTGCTGCCCGCGGTCGGCTTCGCCTTCTTCCTCGGAATCGGCGCCGGCGGACAGAACAACAACAGCGTCAAGAACGCGGCCAGTGAGCCGCGGCCGACCGCAACCGTCACCGCAACGGCCACAGCGACAGCCACCGCGAAGCCTGCAGCGGCGCCGACTGTGACCAAGACGGTCCAGGTGAAGGTGACCGTCACCGCGCAGGCAGCCACCGACAGCAACTCCGGCTCCGGCAGCAACGACAGCGGTAGCGGTGGTCAGAGTGCATCAGGCACCGCTCGATCGTCTCCAACGCGGGCAACTGCTACTCCGTCGGCGAGTTCTGCCGCAACAGCGACCACGGAGCATCCACAACAGACGCCAGCGGTACGAGCATTACCTGCGCACCCAGCGGAAGCAGGTGGCGCTGGACCTACTCCTGACCACGCCGGCGGTCGTCTGTCCGGAGGCCGTGGTGCTCGCCGAGGCCATGTGGGCCTGGGAGCAGCGTCGGCACCGCCCTTGCGTCGACTCGCGGGGCTGGCTCGAGCAGGTTGCCGAGCAACTCCAGGTGCCCGGACTCGCCCGGACGCTTGGGCCTCGGGCGAGGGCGTGCCGCTCGCCCGCTTGCCTGCCCAGCAGCCTGCTGTCGCGCGGGGGCCGCGGCCCCCGCGTGGGGCCAGTACAGGAAGTGTGCCGAGGACCGCTGGGGGTCCCCGCCGGTCACCGCCGCCCTGCCGGACCGGGCCTTATCCAGGCCAGGTCCTGCCTGGGGAACGGGAGACCCTCCGACCTCGGTGGATGTCTGGGCAGACGGTGGGACCCATAGATTTTAGGAGTCGTAGGTGATGTCGAGATCGCTGGAGTACTCGCCGCCTTCGGCGCCGGGTTCGCCATCGGTCGGAGCGATCCTGCTGATTCCGTCGAACAGGGAGTAGTTGAAGCTGAAGCCCAGGTTTGCGGTTCCGGTGCGGCCGCCTACCTTGACTCGGAAGGTGCAGTTTCCGTACAGCGTGTAGTCCTTGTTGCGCCGGTTGCCGGGTACGGCGGAGTGCCACCAGTACGTGACTGCCACGTTGGAGTGGTTGTCGTGGTACGGCAGTTGCATGTGCCCGGCCGAGCATGTCATGTTCCCGGTGGCGATGGCCTGCACGGCCGGCGAGGTGCGGAACGACCACTGCATGGGTGCCGACCTGCCGACGGTGGAAGCCATGTCCACCTGCCCCGTGAAGGTGCCATTGCCGTCAGTCTTCTTGTAGTACTCGTCAGACACCTTGAACGTGTGGCTGCCCCTGCTGACGCCTGCCTGCGCAGGTGCAGCAACCCCTAGAGCGAGGACCGCGGCGAGAGCAGCGGATCCGAAAGCAGCCCTTTTGGCCGATATGAAAGACACGGAAATCCTGTCTGAATTGCGCAAGCAGAGGAGAGACCAGCTCATCGCTACGCGTGAGTGAATACGACACCGGTCATCTTCAGAGTGCGATCAGGAATCAAAGGTGATGTCCAGGCTGGAGTTGTAGCCCGGACCGTCTTCCCTTTTCGGCCGGTGGCGTGATACGCCTTCTGGCCAGATGTGCACCGCGCGCCAGGAATACTCGTCCTGTTGAGCCTCTTCGGCCGTAAAGGTGATGTGCTGGCCGGCAGTCAGCTCACGGTAGCCTTCGGCTTCGATGGCTGAGAAGTGTGCCCACACCGGAGCTGCGAGGGCCTCAGTTACGAGGACTCCCCAGCCCGCCTCGCTGTGCCACTCACGGACATGGCCAGTCAGAACCTCTCCGGGCGCGGTATCCGACATCTCTTCGTTTCCCCCTGTCATCGTCACCAGGCTTGCACTGTGGTCAGCAGCGCTCGACCGGGTGATCGTGACATTATCAAGTCCTGAAGCCGGGTGCCATGCGCTATCTCACTGGAACCTTCACGCCCGTTTCATCGTTCGCCTGCAATTCCCAGAGACTGCGCACTCCGGCGCGGGGCCGCCCTTGAAGTAATTTCACTGCTCAACAATTCCGAAGGACCCTTGCCGCCAGGCACAGTGGGCAGGCCGCATGAATGCCGGGTCAGGCCGGGCTGCTGACGGGTGCGGCTCGCTGGCGACGGGGCGCTGAGCGGCTCGGGTCAGTCTCCTTCGCCACCGTGCGTGTAACTGTATGTGGCGGTGTACTGCTCCACGCAGGCCACACAGACGCAACTCCCCAATCCTGACCCGATCGGAGAACAACTCACCGACCAACGGACGTCGCCCTCTCCGCTCAGCTGCTCGACCAGACCAGGGGCCCGGCCAGCACCCAGACCACGCCCTGCGCGTTTCACCTGCTGAACGAAGCCTGGCCCATCACCACGGGGGGAGTGACGGGCCAGGCTCGCGTCCACGGTGCCATATCCCCCGCAGGCGCGCAGTCTCTTCAGAAAGCGGCCGGATCGACGCGCTGGATTCGGCTCGGCTCGACAGACGGCATCCCGGAGCGGGCACCGACGACCGCGGAGGCGTCCGTGCCGGTACCCGCCCCGGCGGCTCAGTTCAGGCCCAGTTTGGCCAGGGCGGTGGTCCAGTCGCTGGCGATGGCCTGCTGGGCGGCAGAGAGGGTGACCTTGCCGTCGCAGACTGCGGTGTGCAGCTTCGTCTCCACCGGATCCTTCTTGTTGTTGATGCCGCCGCCGGACTTGTGGCCAGGATCGGCGGGTTCGACCCACAGGTTGCGCTCGTCGTTGGGGTCGCCCCCGAGCTGGAGGCTGATGAGGTGGTCGTACTCGGCGTCTGCCATGCGGCCGGTGTAGCCGTAGGAGGCGGCGTTCAGCTTCTTCTCCCGGCTGGTGACCGAGACGGGCGGCCGGATTCCCTTCGTGTAGCCGCCCTTGCGGCAGATCGTCGACTTCAGCGTCGCCTGGGTGACAGCAGGAGAGATCGCACCAGGCGTGCACTTGGGATCCGGGAGGGGCTCCCCACCCTCGGTGCGGTAGTGGCAGCTGCCCGCCGGGGGCTGCTGCTGCACGGTGTACGTCGACTGCGGGCCGGCCCCGACCGGGATCGTCTGCACCGACGCGTCGCTCGCCGACGCCGCCGCCGAGGCGCCAGCCGCCGGGCTCCCGCCTCCAGACGAGCCCGAGCCACTGCCCAATGAGGCAGAAGAGCAGCCAGCCAGCAACACACAAGCGAACAGAGCAGACGGCGCGGCGTAGCGCATGGAACGCATGACGACCTCTCACGAGCAGGCGGTAGCTGAGCAGATACTCCCCTACCTGACTGCGGTCCTACCGCGCAGGGTCAGGCGCGAAGGCGCACGCCGCTGTCAGCGCTGCGCCGTCGGCGCACCAGCCGCGTACTTACACCGTGTCCTACATGGTCAGTTTGCCGAGGCGTTTGTAGCAGCAGAGGGCGGCGGCGAGTCCGAGAAAGGCTAGGTAGTTGCGGGGATGCCGCTCGTAGCGGGGTGATAGGCGGCGGTAGCCGGTCAGCCAGGACAGGGTGCGCTCGATGACCCACCGTCGGCGGCCCAACCGTTCGCTTGAGTCGATTCCCTTGCGGGCGATGCGGACGCCGATGTGCTGGCTGTGCAGCCATTGCCGCAGGTCAGGAACATCGTAGGCTTTGTCGGCATGCAGTCGCTGGGGCTTGGAATGGTCGCTGTGGGATTCGTGTCCTATGTGGAAATGGGCGACCATCGGTTTCAGCCCGAGGCTGTCATGTGTGTTCGCTGCGGAGAGGCCGACGCGTAGGGGCAGTCCGTTTGCGTCGGACAGGACGTGCATCTTGGAACCCGGCTTGCCCCGGTCCACGGGGCTCGGACCTGTGTGTTCGCCCCCTTTTTAGCCCTGACGTGGGCGGAGTCCAGTACCGCCCGGGACAGGTCGACCAGGCCCTGGCCGGCGAGCATCTCGAGCACCCTCTGGTGCAGCCGTCCCCAGACGCTCGCCCGCGACCAGATCAGGAACCGACGGTGCACCGTCGACTTCGACGCTCCGAAACACGGTGGTAGAGCCCGCCAGGCACAACCGCTGACCAGCACGTAGACGATCGCCGCGAACACCGCCTCGTCATCGATGTTGGCCACCCCGCCGCCCTGCGGACGTACTCGCGCCGGCGGCAGCAAAGGCCTGGCGATCTCCCACAACCCCTCCGGCACGATCCATCCCCACCGCCCACTCCCCATGACCCGGCCAACGACCAACTGACCATGTAGGACACGGTGTTAGTGAGCGTTTGGTTCTGGTATTGAACGGTTTATGAGGGATTTGAGGAGCCAGGTCGAGCGCTCAACGAAGCGATTCGCCGGAAAACGCCGCCTCTGCGGCAATCAGCAGAGCAGCAATGCGCCGGGTTCCTTCCAAGAGCTCCTGTCTCATTTGGAAACCTACCGGTTCGTACCGAGTGGAAAACGCACGCCCCGATGCGCCCGGCACCCCCGCACACGCCCTGCTCAGGCCGGCTGCCACCGCATACGCAGGAATCATGCAGCCCTCACGGCCCTACCCCAGCGACCTATCCGACGCTCGCTGGGAACTCATCCGCCCCACCCTCGAAGCCTGGCGCCAGGCCCGCAACGGCATCCGCAAACCCACCCACGACCTGCGCGCCCTGATGAACGCCATCCTCTACGTCGACCGCACCGGCATCCCCTGGCGCTACCTGCCCCACGACTTCCCACCCCACCAGACCGTCTACGGCTACTTCGCCCACTGGGAAGCCGACGGCATCTTCGAGCAACTCACCGGCCTGTTACGCGGCAAAGTCCGCCAGGCCGAAGGCCGCACCAGCGAGCCCAGCGCCTGCCTGATCGACAGCCAGAGCATCAAAACCTCCGCCACCGTCCCCCTGACCAGCCAAGGTGTCGACCCGGCCAAGAAAATCATCGGACGCAAGCGGCACATCATCACCGACACCCTCGGCCTGCTCCTGGCCGTCACCGTCACCGCCGCCAGCATCCACGACACCACAGCCGGCACCCAGCTCCTCGCCCACGTCGCCGCACGCCACCCCACCATCACCAAAGCCTGGGCCGACAACGGCTACAAGACCAAAGCCGTCGAACACGCAGCCCACCTCGGCATCGGCCTCGAAATCGTCCAACGCGACCCCACCACCCGCGGCTTCCACGTCCAACCCCGCCGCTGGGTCATCGAACGCACCCTCGGCTGGCTCATGCACCACCGCCGCCTGGCCCGCGACTACGAAACCCACCCACACCGATCAGCCGCCATGATCCAACTGGCCGCCATCAACCTCATGACCCGCCGCCTCACCCACGAAGCCACCACCAACTGGCGTGACAGCTAAGCCAAATGAAACAGACAACCGAGAACCAAACGCTCACTTACGCAGGATCCCCAGAGCCTCGCTTGTCCTCGACATGGACGACGCGCAGTTCGGTGCCGTCCCGATGACGCTTGGAACGTCCGCACAGCCCGACAGCCAAATCTTCGCGATCACTTGGCTCATCGGGCGCCACATATGTGAGGACGTCCTGGTGGTGACCGGTGACGACCCACCCGTCGGCATCCTTGACGTTGATCACCCCGAAGTCACCTGCCGGAGAACCTGCATGGACGGGACCGAACTTTCCGAGGATCTCGGTGGCCTGCTCGGCGAGGTCGCCATCGGGATCAGTCAGCACGACACAGGTGCCATGTTCGAACAGCACCCAGGACTTGCGAGGGTCGGTGAGCAGGCGCTGCCAGACGTCGACGAGTATCTCGGTGTTCATGGCGATCATCATGCCGCACAGCACCGACACACAGTCACGATCACCTGATGTCGTCCACGAATATGCGACAGATCAACTGCGAGCTGACCAGTCCCCAGGGCAGCCCACCAGCAGCAGGCAGAGGGTCTGGGGCGACTACACGGGCAGCGGGCTGGAGTGCGACGATTACCCCTTCGCCTCCACCAAGGAAGGATCCACCAAGGGGGACAACCGCTTCTCCGTCCGGCTGATCGATGGCAAGGACAACCGCAAAGGCGGCGAGCGCCTCAACCAGGTGTAGACCCTGAACCGCATCCTGGACGGCGACCCCTTCTACGTGAAGATCACCGACTAGGTCGTGTCTGACAAATGATCTCTGCGAAGCTTCGGTGTCCGAGGCTGAGGGAGAGGTCATGGGGATAGAGCTGGAATTGCACTCGAGGCGACCTGCGCGAAAGGGGTCGTCCCGGGACACCTTGTTGCGGGGCTCTTACGAGCACGGGGAAGCGTTGGCGAGGGTGCTGAGCACCCTCGACCGGCATGGCTCGGGCAAGCTCGGCTGGGTTGATCCGTACGGCGACACGCTGTTCAACGAACAGGAGGCTCAAGTCGCCCGTCAGGAAGTCGCTGCCCTGATACGAAGGTGTACTGACGACGAGCAGAAGGCGGCTCTGCTCGACCTTGCCGAGCTTCTTGAAGCGTGTGCGGGAGCGCCGGGCAGCTACTTGTGGTTCATGGGTGACTAGCCATACCTGATCATTGGTCATGTGGTTGGCCGGGGTGAGTTGACGGATGTGGCGTGGGAGCGGATAGGCCCGCTGCTGCCGCGTGTTGATGGTCGTGGGCGACCGTGGCGGGATCACCGCCAGGTGGTGAACGGCGTGCTCTGGCGGTTGCGCACCGGGGCACCCTGGCGTGACCTGCCCGAGCGTTATGGCCCCTGGCAGACCGTCTACGAACGCTTCGCCCGCTGGGAAACGGACGGAACCTGGGCGAAACTGCTGGAGCACGTGCAGGTCAGAGATGACGCGGTGGGCAAGGTGGAATGGACCGTGTCGGTGGACTCCACCATCAACCGTGCCCACCAGCACGCCGCCGGAGCCCGCAAAAAGGGGCACCGCCGCGGGACGAACTGGAAGATCCGCCACATCCGACGCCTGGCCAGGCGCTCGGCAGGTCCCGGGGTGGATTGACCACCAAGGTCCACCTCGCGGCCGACGGCCGCGGTCTGCCCCTGGCCATCGTCGTCACCCCGGGCAACGTCAATGACTCAACGGTGTTCGACACGGTGCTGGACGCGGTGCGAGTGCCCCGCCTATCCGCAGGCCGCCCCCGTCGCAGGCCCGAGACCGTCATCGCCGATAAGGCGTATTCGTCACGGGCCATCCGGACCGGCTTACGACGTCGCGGCATCCGCGCGGTCATCCCTGAACGATCCGACCAGATCGCCAACCGACAACGCCGAGGATCGGTCGGCGGGAGGCCGCCGGCCTTCGATGCAGAGCGGTACAAGGCCCGCAATGTGGTCGAACGATGTTTCGGCAGGCTGAAGCAGTTCCGGGCCGTGGCTACACGCTTCGACAAGTTGGCCACCCGCTACCTCGCTGGCCTCCGACTCGCATCGCTCGTCCTCTGGCTCCGTGAACCGTGATCGTTTTGTCAGACACGGCCTAGCAGGAAAGGCCCTGGCGCTCATGGCTCTTCTCGTCGAGCACAACGTCACCGCTACTCCCGGACGCCGCGTGCTGGAGGTCTACGACGCGGACGCCTACCTCGGCGGCGAAGCCGCCCTGGACGCCGCAGAGGTACAGGTGGTCGCCGGCAACGGCTACCACCTGTATCTCCTCAGCCTCCAACCCGACATCCCCGTCCAGATCACCATCCGCATCTGGGACACCCCGCCCACCCCGCCCGCCGAGGCCGAAGGCCACATCACCGTCAGTCTCGAATCCGAGACCGGCATCCTCGTCATCGGCCAACTCGACCGCGGCCCCGCCCACGAGATCACCCTGCCCCGCCCCGGCGTCTACGAAGGCCACGTCTGGTGGACCAACCGCCAAGCCACCGCCGACTATTACAACACCACCCTCGCCCAACTCCCCGACGACTCCCCCGACGGCTGGCTCACCCAAGCATGGAACAACTGCCCCGTCACCGAACGCTACGTCCTCGACCTCGCCTACATCCGTGAACCTGAACCCGTCGACGACGAAGACCTCTGACACAGAGCGGGAACATCGAGTAGCTCATTTGGACCTGAGGATGGCCGAGGAAGTGGCGTACAGAGTGGAGCCAGTCCTCTTCGGGGGATTCGCCGGATCCGGGGTGGATCACCAGGCCGGGTTTCCATCCGGGTGGTGGTCGATCCACGACAGGCCGCCCATGTCCAGACGCTGCCGGGTGCGGGTGACGGCTACGTAGGCGAGGCGGGCCTCGCTGTCATCGATCGGACCGGGGACAGGGCATCCCTTTTCATCTGTTTGATCGCTGTCCCTCGGCGGGGTGAAGTCGTCCGCGATCACCACGCAGGGCCATTCGCGCCCCTTGGCTTTGTGCGCTGTGGAGACGGTCACCTCGGCCTGCTTCTCGGGATCAAGTCGGGAAAGGCCTCGAGGATGGCGTCGGTGCCGTGCTTGTCGATGAGGTCGACCAGAGGCTGCAGGTCGCGTCCGGCCGGGTCGTGGGCAGCGTAGTCCTGCAGCTCTCCCCAGGTTGGGAAGAGAAGGAGTTCGGGGTGACTGGTGCGGCGGCCTTCCTTGAGGTCGCGGGCCGCCAGGGCAAGGGCCCGCAAGCTTTCGCCTCCGCCGGCCAAAGCGACCTGGCGTCCCGCGGAGATCAGGGCCATGACTTGGGCCATGGCGCCGACGTTGGTGCGGCACAGGACCGCGTCGGGGCGGGCGACGGGGCCGAGTTCAGTGGGCACGGTCGGCGTGCCGGAGAGGCGGATGGGGGCGCCCGCGATGCGCAGCCAGCGGTTTGCTTCCTGGGCGAGGTCGGGGCCGAATCGGAAAGACTGCGACAGGGCGAGGTGGGTGCCGTCGAAGCCGGTCATGACGTCTTTGGCGCCGCGCCAGTGGTAGATGGCCTGGGCGGAGTCGCCGACCATGACCAGTTGGGCGTGGCTGCGCTGGTCGGGGAAGATCTGTTCGACGACGGGGTTGGTGTCCTGGGCTTCGTCCAGGAGGAGGAAGTCGGCGGCGAGTTTGGGTCGGGTGAGGGCCCAGATTTTCAGGTAGTGGTCGTGGTCGAAGCGGACGCAGCCGTCGTCGGGGTTCTGAGGGTCCGCCCAGGCTTTGTGAGCGAAGGGGACGATGTGGGCGGCGAGTTCCGCATGCAGGCCCTTGTTTTCCAGGCCGCGCATTGTGGGACGTGGCGGCGGGTGATCTCTTCGTCGGCGGTGTGGCAGAAGCGGGCCACGGTGCGCAGGGTGGTAACTGCCGAATGTACTGTACTGGTTGGCAATCAAATGACGTGCACCTTCCAAGCGCTAGGTGCCGTGGGCTGCCAGGTCGGCTGCGATACAGCGTCATACCGTGGGTCGCGTCTTCACCCGGACGGCCATCTCTGGCTGCGGAAGGGCGACTGGTTTTCGTAAATCCACATCTTGGGACTGCAGATGAAGCGAGGATGCTGCTCCTCATAGGGCACATCGGTCCAGACGTCGGGGTTCGCGGCAAAGGCCCGACACAGAGCGGCCTGGGAGTCCTCGTCCAGCTCATCCGGGGCCACAATGATGAACTCGTCGCCGAGCCGGTTCATGGTGAACGCGGTGATGTAGTCCAGGTGGTCGGAAAACACTTCCAAGAGTCGTCGGGCGTCGGGCCACTTGTCGTACGGCTGAGTCGGAAGGGTGACGTACTCGATGAACCCGTGGCCTCGGGCGACGAACGCCTGGAACTTGCTCCAGTCGTTGCCCTCGAGCAGCATCGCAAGGTACGACCCGAGGTCGCCGTCGTCATCATCCAGGATGTTCGAGCTGTTGTAGAGGAGGCATGACCGGAAGTGGTCGACGACTTTCTGCAGGCGGATGATGCTGACACGTAGGAGTGCGTAAGTCTGCGGCGACAGTGCGCGGTTGTGGGCGAGGACGTTGCGAATCTCGCGGATCTCGTCGAAGTCTCTCGCGATCGCCTGCTGATCCTGCCCTGCCAAGTGGTGAACGTCGCCCGCGATCTGCGGGTCGGTCAGCATGGACAGGAGCTGGCCGATGTCGGACTGCCAGATGAGGTCACCGCTGGTCTCGGCGTCAAGGTGCAGGCGCTGGCGGCTTTTCTCAGCGAGGCGCTCGAGGTTCTTGCGCAGTTTCGGGTCCAAGTGCTGGTGCCACAGGGCTCCGTAGGCGCGCATCCAGGAAGCCAGGCAGAGTCTGCGCAGCCACCCTTCCAAGGTGTAGACGTCTCGGTAGGCTTGCTGGTTGATCCGCGGCACCAAGAACTCGCCGTCGAATTCGAGGTCCAGCTGCTGCTCGAAGTCCACCATCCCTGCTTCTCCCCCCCAGCCGCTCCCCCGGGCTGATGGCACCATTGTTCCAGGACGTCCTGGCAGCTGCCGACGCTGCTGTCGTGAAGGTGGCCGGTCGGGGTGTGACCCCAGTCATCATCCGCCGCGTTCTGTGCGCACAGAACGCGGCGTTCCGCACAGTGCGAACAACCTCACCCCACAGCCGTCAGCGTCTCGATGCTCTGGGCTCGATCGCCCCGGGCGACACTCCTGGTTG
Organism: Streptomyces sp. NPDC107546; assembly: GCF_055639175.1. NCBI lineage: Bacteria > Bacillati > Actinomycetota > Actinomycetes > Kitasatosporales > Streptomycetaceae > Streptomyces > Streptomyces sp. NPDC107546. The sequence goes on from NZ_JBVKBA010000029.1 coordinate 34,890, forward strand.
TCAAGGGCTTCGCTCTCGGGAGGATGACGTCCGCCATGGAGAGCACGGGGGAAGAAGTCGCAGCCCAGACACCCGTTCGCGCCGGCCTTCAAGACGGAGACCGTCGACCGCCGCGTACGGCGTGGCCGGTCACGCAGGACGTCGATCCAGCGAGCGGCTCGGCACCGGGCGCGCTGGCCTGCCGGGATGTGATGGAGGGTCGCGCCCCGGCGGATGGCTGTCGTCGCCGGCGGGCTGGTGCTTGCCGTAGCAATCCTGGGCGGTGTCCGGGCCTCGACGCCCTCTGGGCTCGAGTCCTGGCTGGGATCGGCGAGCGGCCGACGGATGACGGGGCGTGCTGGGGTGGGCGGCACCAGGATCGTGCCGCGCGTCTTCCAGGTCTGGGCCCTCGCTGGACTGCCCGGGCGAGGGCCGCGGGCGTCTGCCTGGTCATGCGATCCGGTCGACTACTTCCGCCGACGCCGGCTGCGCTGCTGACGCGAGGGCCTTCATGCGGCTCTCCGCCGACATCCGCCGTGCCGTCTCCACTGCAGCCGGGCCGACTCCCGTTCGCTCTCCACCCTGCGCAAGGCCGAACGCAGGAGCGTCACCTCCTCGTGCAGCAGCTGCGGGATCGGCTCCGGCTCGAAACGGACGGATCGCCGCGGCTGTGACTTGTGCGCCTTACGTCGCGTTCGGCTCGGGACCGGCAGCGGTCGGCTGTTCGCGGGGCACCGGGGTGACCTTGCGCGCACGCCATACCGGTCTGCACGACATCGTCCAGGGCTTTCGTCACTGGCGTCACAAGAAGTAGGCAAGGAGTGTCAGCACCTGGTGCCTGGTCAGGCCCCGCCTTCCTCTGACATCTCAATGACGATCAGCAACTGACAGTCACGCGCAGACCATCAGTGCGGCTGGCCAACGTGCTCTTCGACTCCTTCGAGCCGGGTACGCTGGCCGGCCATTTCCGCCAGCTCGGCAGCAGCCTCAACGCCCACGATCTGGGTGTGCATGATTCCTGCGTATGCGGTGGCAGCCGGCCTGAGCAGGGCGTGTGCGGGGGCGCCGGGCGCACCGGGGCGTGCGTTTTCCACTCGGTACGAACCAGTAGGTTTCCAAATGAGACAGGAGCTCTTGGAAGGAACCCGGCGCATTGCTGCTCTGCTGATTGCCGCAGAGGCGGCGTTTTCCGGCGAATCGCTTCGTTGAGCGCTCGACCTGGCTCCTAAAATCCGCATAAACCGTTCAATACCAGAAACAAACGCTCACTTAAGCGAGTTCATCAGGACCACCCCACTCTGCGAGAGCAGAGGAGTCTGAGCTCGGGATTCGAACCTGAGACCTACGCATTACGAGACCGTGAGCGTTCGTGCTGCGTGGTGCCCGGTCGTGCTTCTGTGGGGCGTTCTGCATGGGCCGCCTCCCGTGACTGAACCATCGTGTTGTCGCCGCTCGACCGTCACATCGTCGCCGCTCGGTCGTCGGTCGGGTCGATGATCGCAGGGGATCTCGAAGGCCACCGTCGTGGGGCCGCCGTCGGGGCTGGTGATCGCGAGAGGCCCGCCGAAGACCATGAGACGGCGCTCCACGCTCTTCAGCCCCTTGCCCTTCTTCACGTCTGCCCCGCCCGCGCCATTGTCGTGCACCACGACGCGCAGGGCACCGTCGGCGTGCCGGATGTCGACGTGCGCCTCACTCGTCCCGGAGTGCTTGGCGACGTTGGCGAGCAGTTCCGCGATGGCGAAGTACGCGGTGGACTCGACCGGTTCCGGAAGGCGTCCCCGCAGCGAGCCGGTGACCTCGATCTTCAGCGGGACGCCCAGGGCCAGGGTGCGGACGGCGTCGACCAGACCGCGGTCGGCGAGCACCGGCGGGCTTTGATGTTTGGTCGAGTTGGTCCTGGGTGGCTTTGCCGACTGCTCGGCGGGGCCTTACAGTGCGCAGCATGTCGAACCGCTTGAAGCGCACCCTGGTGTCCGCCGTCACAGGGGTCGCAATAGTCTTCGGGCTTACCGCGTTGTGGATGAGCCAGGGTGCTTCGCCGTCTGGGGTCATGCCGTGGGCGGTCGGCTTCGCTGTGATCTTTGCTGTGATCACCTGGTATACGTGGTGGTTCTACGGAGACTCTTCTAAAGCCCTCGCGCTGCAGGCGAAGGCGGAAGCGAAGAAGAGCCAGCGCCCTGATTCCGAGGACATGGTTGCCGCAGCAGCGCGGAAGGATCTACAGCTCCCCTGGTTTCTCCGGTCACTCTTGCCTCACATGAGGCTCAAGGGCTGGTTGATGCCGCTTGTGTTCGCGTTGCTCGCCCTGGGGTTCTGGGGGTACAGCATCAGCAACCAGGACCTGAAGCCGATGACGCACGCTTTCGAGGCGTTCTGCTTCGCTGTGGTCAGCGTATTCTTCGTGATCGCTAAGGGCTGGGTGGAGTGGCGGGTACGCCGCAACCCGGTGGGGAAGTAAGGGAATGTAGATCCAACGCGGAAGTCGCCGTTGGGTCGGACGGCGGGCAGCATCGACGCCGGACGGGCGTCGAGCTCGTCGTCATCAAGAGCTGTTGGGTCATGCCCACATCGGGGTAACAGCGACGGTGTACGCACATGTCCGCCTCCATCTCCAGCGGCAAGCGATCGACCTCCTGGGACACGTCCTCAGCAACCTCGCCGAGACGACGACCGAGCCCGACGATGCCGCGGTCCGCTAGCCTCGCACTTTCACCAGCCGGGGTGTCCGAGGCGTGATCGAATATGCGGGGAGTGCCTCTAGATCTGGGGCGACGGGGCCTTTCTATGGTTCTGTTCGTCGTCAGGAAAACTGCACTCCTCAGGTGACCGAGGCCATCGCTGGACGGGGCCGCACACGGCGAGCCTCTGCACCCGGTTCCCCTGCGTGACGCACATTCTGGCCGGTTGCCTCCGATTTGGCTGCGTCCCGCCTGATCGGCGGGCTGCCCGCAGCCGGTTCCCGTGCGCTGACGGCCATCTGCCAACGGGGACATGCATCCCACGACTGAGGACCCGAAAGTCGTACATGCGTGCGGCGATTAGACCCTATGATCACTCCGCCCCAGCGTCCGCTGCGGCCGCACACGCCTCCGAGACAGGCCAAAGACGATGACGAGTACCGCCCGCAAATCTCCCTGGATCCTTGCCCGCTCAGCGCAGGCGGCGATAGCGGCGGCCGCCGTGGCAGACGCGTTCCGCGCGGCGGCAGTCCGGGATCACTACCTACACGACACGGCTGCGTCCCTGCACAAGTCGGGCTTCATCTCCATGATCTTCCTCTATGTGTCGGCTCCTGCGATCGTGCTGTTCCTCGTGTGGCTCGCCCGGTCCCGGCGCAATGCCCAGGAGCTGTCCCCCCAGGCCTCGCTCCCGAGTCGGGGCTGGACGATCGGCGCGTGGTTCATACCGGTGGTCAACTTCTTCGTCCCGCGCCGGCTCGTCCTCGACATCGGGCGTGCGAGCTCCGCGTCCTGGGAGCCGAAGCGAGACACGACACTGGTAAACCTGTGGTGGATCGCCTGGATCACGCACGCGCTGGTGCTCGTAGTGGCGGGCCGGGTGGCCCCGGGGTCGACGGCCTTCCTCATAGTGGCGGAGGCGCTCATGATCGCCGCAGCCGCGCTGCTGGGGTTCGTCATCGAGCGCATCACGGCGTTGCAGAGCGCGGCGCTCGGCGCCACCGTTCCGGTCGCACCTCTCGCCCAGGCGTGAAGCAGTTCCCCCGATGTGCTCCCTACGAAGACGCGATTGGCTGCGCGCGTGACCGACAATGACCTGGCCTCGGTTCACCGCACAAGCTGTCTGAGGTTTGATCAAATAAGTGGAGAGTGCTGCTGACCTGCAACGATGGGACTTGTCGAGGATCCTGTCAAATGCAAGGAAAGAAGCACTCTCCAGGTGAAAAAGCGTAGCGGGTCGTACCCGCGTGTCAGTGTCGAGGGCGGCGGGCGAGGGGTGGTCTCGCAGGCCGGGTCGGTGCTGCTGGTCGAGACGGTCCGCAAGTCCGGCCTGGACACCGCGATATCGGCGGCACTGGCGCCGTGGCGCAAGCAGCGGGCCGTGCACGATCCGGGCAAGATCCTGCTGGACGTGGCCCTGGCCGTCGCACTCGGCGGGGACTGCCTGGCCGACGTTGGCATGCTGCGGGCCGAGCCGGACGTGTTCGGCCCGGTGGCCTCCGACCCCACGGTCTCCAGGCTGATCAGCACGCTGGCGTCGAGCGGACAGCAGGTCCTGGCCGCGCTGCGCACCGCCCGTGCTGAAGTACGCCAACGTGTATGGCGGTTGGCCGGTGAAGCAGCACCGGACGCGGACGGGCAGGTGATCGTGGACCTCGACGGCGTCCTCGTCCTGGCCCACTCCGAGAAGCAGGACGCCACCGCGACTTGGAAGAAGACGTTCGGCCACCACCCGCTGATGGGGTTCGTCGACCACGGCCGCGGCGGGACCGGTGAACCGGTCGTGGGCCTGCTGCGGCCTGGCAACGCGGGCTCCAACACCGCCGCCGACCACATCAAGGCCACCAGGTTGGCCCTGGCCCAGCTGCCGAAGCGGTTGCGGCGCGGCCAGCGGACGCTGATCCGTACCGACTCCGGCGGCGGCACTCACGAGTTCGTCGCCTGGCTCGCCCAGCGCGGCAGGTGGCTGTCGTACTCGGTCGGCATGACCATCACCGACTCGATCCACCAGGCCGTCCTGAAGGTCCCGGCCTCGGTGTGGACACCGGCCGTCGAGCCAGATGGCGACATCCGCGACGGCGCCTGGGTCGCCGAACTTGCCGGCGACTGCCTGACCGGCTGGCCCAAGGGGATGCGGCTGATCGTGCGCAAGGAACGGCCCCATCCCGGCGCCCAACTGCGCTTCACGGACGCCGACGGCATGCGATTGACCTGCTTCGCCACCAACACCGCGGACAAGGCGATCGCCGCCCTCGAACTACGACACCGCCAGCGGGCCCGCGCCGAGGACCGCATCCGCGCCGCCCGCGCCACCGGCCTGCGCAACCTCCCCCTCCACGACGTCGCACAGAACCAGATCTGGCTGGAGATCATCCAGATCGCCCTGGACCTGCTGGCCTGGATGCCCCTACTCGCGTTGACCGGCCAAGCCCGCCTGTGGGAGCCCCGCCGGCTGCGGCTTCGGCTGTTCTCCACCGCCGCCCAGCTCATCACCACCGGCCGCCGCCGCTACCTCCGCCTGGCCAAGCACTGGCCCTGGACCGACGTGATCACCGGTGCCCTGGACCGGCTCCACGCCCTCCCGAACCCCGGCTGACCAGCACTTTCCCGCCCCTGCGAGCAGCACCACCCCAACCGGAGCCGTGGAACCCGGCGCCCACCCGACGCGAGAGCCGGGCGCTCAGCCTGCCCAGACTGCGAAAACCCCAACCAAAACTCCCCGCAAAGGGACGTCAGCAAGCTGACGGACCCTCATGAACGATCGAGGCTAGCTTGTGCAGCACCCGTCCGCTGACGTTGCCGTCAGCTACTGCCGTCAGACACCCTCAGCACGCCACAGCGGCCCCACCGGGAAAAACTCCAGCGGGGCCGCTCTGCTTTCGTTTATAGCACCCAGAGATCAAACGCCGGAAGCGTGCAGAATCAATCCGTGCGACGAAAAGGACCGAATCGAGAAGGAGACATGGCATTGCCCTCGTCTTCGTGCCATTCGCAGTGCGTTGCTCTCACAAAGCCAGCAGCAGAGTTTAGCGAAAACCACTGACCCGGCATCCGCGAAAGATCTCTGAACCCGGACGGATTCCAATCGGAACGAATTTCAACTTCCAGTCGCTCGTATGCATTTTCTACATGCATAGCCTGCACATTCGAGAAGAGTACATCGACACGCCCAGGAAGCCCACCCCCGACGCTCCTGAAGAGCAGCCGCGAGTAACTCACGGAGTAGTGCCAAAGCTGAAATGACCTATCCCAAGACGCAAGCACGCTGGTCACTAGCGCCCCCCGAAAAACTCAGACTGGTCGAAGATATCGTCCGAGATATCCTGTCCATTTTCATAGAACCTCAATCGACTGCTATCCAAGTTCTCCACCCGGAACGCCCGTTCCAAGAACGCCATTTCTCGTTGCGTTGTGAACCAGCTGCCACCCTGGCCCTGGCGAACTGCATCATCCAGACGCTGTGCGGCGGTACCCTCACTCCCGTCACTCATCTCGAATCCGTCGAGCCTGACGTGAATAGTCGTCTCGGGATGCTCATTCGCCACGTCACGCACATTCCCCAACGCACCTTCGAGCGTGTCATTGAGGAAGTGGGTGTAGCCATGCTTGCTCGCAAACGACTCCAGTCCGCCTCCCTTCCTGAGACCCAATGCAACATTCGGTATGTCCTCATTGCAATTGTGGACCAAGATCGGGCTGCCGCCCGCCACGACATAGTACGTGTGGAGTTGCTGGACGGTGAGGTTCCAGCGGTTTGCCGTGCCCGGGGTGGGGTGGGTGGCGGCTACGTAGACATGGCCGTTGGTGGCGGTGTCGAGGGCGTGGCCGGGTTTGAGTTTGCCGGCGGGAGTCCAGGTGTGGGTGGTGTCGTCCCAGAACGGGTGGTTGGCGGTGGTGTGGAGGGTGGTGGTGTGACCGTTCTTGGTGCGGACGGTGAGGTCGAGGAGGTCGTGGTCGTGATTGATCCAGACGTGCTGGACGGTGCGGGCGCCCTTGTGTTTGCCCGTCGTGGGGTCTCCGGCTTCGACTTTGTCGCCGGTTTTGATTTTGCCGATGGGTTTGGTGGTGCCCTTGGCCATCAGGACGCGGGTGTCGGGGCTGAAGCTGCAGCGTTCACTGGCGCCGGAGGCTCTGGTGCCGGAGGTTCCGGTGGTTGGTTTGCTGGGGGCCGCGGCGCTTGCTGCGGTCGCCTCGCCGGTCGCGCCGGCGTCGTCCGCGGACCTTCCCTTGCTTGCTGCCTTCGCTGCGCTGCCGGCGCTGGTGGATGTGGCGGCTGAGCCGCTGCTCGGGATTTCCTCGCTGCTTGAGGCGGTGCCTCCGCTCGATTTCGCCGCTGGGGGCTCGCCGGCCACGGATGCGCCGGTGCTTCCCGTGGTGGTCGGTTCGTCGGCGACGGGGTCGGCCCCGGCTCCTGCGCAGCCCATCTCGATGCAGCTGGCGCCGCCCGCCAGGCCGGCCATCTCGCCCATGGCGGTGCCGGCCGCCATGATGCAGGCGGGTGCGACCACCACTGTTTCGGCGCAGGCTGCGACGGCCGCTACCACCGTGACTACGACCACCACCACCACCACGACGGTGACGACGTCGGTGACGACGCTGCCCAGGCAGCTCCAGAAGCCGTGGCAGCCGCCGTCGTCGCTGGAGCTGGTGGTGGTTGTGGTGGTCGTCGTGACGGTTGTCGTGGTCGTCGGTGGGTTGTCCGGGGTGGCGCTGGGGCCGCAGGTGCCCTGGCACTGGCAGGTGCAGACACCGTTGGAAGCAGTGCCTCCACCGCTGCCGCAGCTGCTGTCGCAGGGGTCGGAGGGGATCATCAGACCGGAGGGGTCCGAGGCGGTGCTGGGGTGGTCGGCGGCGTAGGTGTAGCCGCCCATCTGGTTCGGGTCTCCGGCCTCGAAGACCGGGTCCGGGCTGGTGAAACGGCCCTGTGTCGGGTCGTAGGTGCGGGCGCCGAGCAGGTCGAGTCCGCTGTTGGTGTCGGTGGGTTTGCCGACGAAGCCGTGGTTCTCGTCCGCGGCAACCCAACTCGACGGGGTGGCGCCGCGGGGCTTTCCGTAGGGGTCGAAGTAGCGGCGGGTGACGTTCAGGGTGCTGGCGTCGATCGCTGTCTCGGCGGTGCCCTGCCCGTTGGCGGCCTGGTAGATCAGGCTGCCGCTGCTCGACCGGGTGAGGGTGGTGCGGTCCGGGCCCGAGTAGTAGCGCAGCGCGGTCCAGGACTTGCTGGACACGGTCTGGGTGATCTGTTCGGCTCCGCCGAACAGATACAGAATCCGGGTCTGGGCCGCTCCGTTGAGGCTGGTGGTCTGCTCCAGCAGGTTGCCGCTCGCATCGTAGAGGTAGCTGCTGGACTGGGTGCCGGTGCTGCCGGCGTCGGTGACGGTGCTGGTGCGCCCCTCCGCGTCGTAGGTGAACGTCTGCGGGGAAGCGAGGCCCTGGGAGGCGCCCGGAGTGGTCCAGGTCTGGCCGCTGGGGCCGCAGGTCCAGATGATCAGCTGGGTGCCGTTGGTCGCGCTGGACCCGGGGTCGGCCAGACAGAGCGGACTCGTCGTGGGTGTACCGAGGTTGACCAGGGTGCCCGAGGGAGTGGGCTTCCAGGTCTGGGTGGGTTTGGTGTGGTCACAGGTGTCGATGACGACCTTGGTGCCGTTCGCGGTCGCGTCGGCGGCCGTGTCCAGGCATACGCCCTTGCCGGTCAGCTGCACGGTGCCGTCAGCGGCCAGGGTCCACTTCTGCGAGCTGGTGGAGTTGCAGGTGTAGACCTGGACCTTGTTCTCCGCCGTGGTCGACCCGGAGGCGTCGTCCACGCACAGTTTCCCGCCGGTGGACAGCGTGAAGTTGGTGACCAGCGGGCCGCTTGTCGTGCGGGCCGTGGTGTCGCCCGCGTTCGTGTTGCCATGGGCGGGGTCGGTGTAGTCCGGGGTGGTGCTGGTGGTGCCCAGGCCGGGCGTGTTGCTGGTGACGCTGGTGGCCTGGTTCGGGTGGGTGGCAGCGGTGGTGCCGTCGCTTCCCGGGTACGCGATGGTCTGTGTGGTGTCGTTGGCCGCGTTGCCGGTGGTGTCGTGGTTGACCATGCTGGTGCGGTCACCGAGCAGGTCGTAGGTGTACGACTGCCAGTACGGTGCCGGGCCGCCCACCGAGGTGGTCTTGATCGGCGCGGTGGTGCTGGTCTGCGGGCTGGTGTTGGTGCAGCCGCCGATGTCACCGACCGTCGGATCGGTGGTGCCGGAGTTGTCCAGGCCCGCCGTGTCCGTCCACGCCTGGGTCAACCGGTCGAACGAGTTGTAGCTGAAGCACTGGGTGTCGTGGGTGGTGTTGTCCTGCAGGTCGTCGATCGCGGTCAGCCTGCCGGCCTGGTTGTAGCGGTAGTTGACCACGTCGAGTGCCGGGGTCAGCGTCTGGAGACTGGCACTGGTCTGCGTCAGCGCCCCGGTGGTGTTGTCGTACTGGGCGGTGGTCGCGAACTGCGATTACTTCCGTATAGGGACCGCGTCGCACGGTGATAGGGCGCAGGCTACAACAGCGCCGGGACACCGTCGTGGTCCAGCGGCACGTACCAGAAGGCCAGTGAGGCGGACGCGACCACCAGTTACACCTACACCCCGGCCGGACAGGTCGAGTCGGTGAAGGACTCGGCCAAGAACGCCTGGACCTACCAGTACAACCTGCTCGGGCAGAAGACGCAGGAGACCGACCCCGACACGGGAACGTCGTCGTTCGGTCCGTATGACCTGCTGGGGAACCTGGAGCAGACCACCGACGCGCGCGGCCAGACGCTGTCCTACCAGTACGACTGGGACAGCCGCAGCCAGACAGTGCCTAACCTGGACCTCCCTGTGTGGCTCGACCCCACCCCCGCGCAGGTAGGCCGCGGGTGGGGTCGAACTGCCGGAGGTGTCAACTTGCCCTGCTGGCGGCCTGATCAGAAACCTGGCGGATGACTTCTTCGAGGGCCTCAGGGTCACGCTCCAGGGCCAGCTTGGCGAGCAGCTCAAGCAGTTCGAAGAAAGCTGCATCCTCCATCTTCCGTGCGAGATGCATCGCAATGAATGTTGGATTGTCGTACGGCAGCTTCGGCGCCTGCCTCTGTTCTTCGTTCGGCTCGCCTTCGTCTGCTCCGTCGTCGCTGTCTCGCGGTTCCGGCACCGTTTGGGCAGCCCTGCCGTGGCCGTCCGGCTCACCTGCTGGAGCGCCGGTGACGGCCAGACCCTTATCTGAAGCGCCTGCGATTACGGCGTAATCACCGCTGTTGCTGTCGGTCTCCTGGGAGGGCGGAGCCGTGGTCGTGAGCGGAGCGGCCTTCTGGGTCGGTGGTTGAACCTTGTCTGCCTGCTTCTCCGCTTCTTTGCGGGCTCGCTCTGTCTTCAGCTCTTCCAGGGCGGCTTCTTGCTCTTCATGTGGCCTGTTGCCGACTGCGCGCAGGAGGTCGATGGGCTCCTCACCGATGCGGGCCTGGAGTTCGGGTGTGAGGTTGAGCAGGGCGAGTCGTTGCGACACCCAGCCTTGGGAGCGGTGGAGCCGCTTGGCCAGCGCCCTTTGGCTGCCGTAGATGGCCAGGAGGCGTTGGAGCGCACGGGCCTCGTCGAGCTCTTCAAGGTCTTGGCGGTGGATGTTGGCTACGAGAGCGGATTCGAGTAGTTCCTCGGAGGTGGATCCCTGGTCGTCGCTGACCATCACCTTGACGGTGGTGAGGCCGGCTTCGCGTGCCGCGGCGAGTCGGCTGCTGCCGTCGATGACCACGTGTGTGGTGTCCGGCTCGAGGTCGGCTTCGCGTTCGGGGTTGGCCTTGATGTAGGCGTCGCGGTTCATGACCGTGATCGCCTGCTTTTGGCCGTGGGTCTTGAGGCTGCCCGCGAGGTCGGTCAGGTCGCCGAGGCTGGAGCGTGGGTTGTCCGGGTTGAGGCTGATGCGTTCGGTCGGCAGCTCTGTCGGCGGGGCGACGCCTTCGGTGGGGACGCCGGTGGCGGCGGCGACGGCCTGGCGGCGGGCGCTGACGGTGCGCACTCCCCCGCCGAAGCGGCCGGCGCCCAGCTGGTCGGCCTTGCTCACAGCACCTCCCGGGCGAGTGCGCGCATGCCGATCGCCTGCTGTGATTTGGGCGCGTAGGACAGCAGGGGCTTCTTCACTCGGACGGCTTCCTTCTGTTCCTTGAGGTCTCCGATGAGTCCGACGACCCGTGGATCCTTTATGTCGACCCAGCCCTGCAGGGAGGACGTTGCGATGTAACCGCGGCGGGAGTCGTAGAGGTTGACGACGATGCCGAGGTAGTCGATGTCGACCTGGAGGTCGCCGCGCAGGTCGTCGATCTGCGTGGTGAGCAGTTCGTAGGCGTCTGCGGAGCTGTCTTCGGCTTGGACGACGATCAGGGCGCCGGACTGTCCGGGCTTTTCACCGTCGCGGCGTCGGCCGTAGTAGGCGGCGGCGTCCATGCTGAGTCCGAGGCTGGGCGGGCAGTCGACGATGATTACGTCGTAATCAGCTTCGAGTGGCGCGAGTGCCCTTTCGAGGGCGGCTTCCCGGGCGCGTACTGCGGAGAGGCGTACGTCGAGTAGGAAGGCGTCGTTGCAGGCGGGGAGGAGGTGGAGGCGGCCTTCGAAGGTGTCGTCGTCGATGGAGACGATGAGGTCGCGGAGGTCGCCTTTGGGGTCGCCCGCCATGTGGTTGGTGAGGCTGTCGCCGTTCATCGGCAGGGGTGTGGCGCCGAGTTGGTTGGTGAGGTGGCACTGGGGGTCGAAGTCGACGAGGAGCACGTGCAGACCTGGGCCGGGCAGGTTCTCGATATCGAGCGGGTTGTCTTCCGGCTCTGCTTCGTCTGCATGGGTTTCGCTGTCCCGTAGGGCCTTGGCGAGGGCTTTGGCGACGCGTACGGGGTGGAGGTTGTTGGAGTCTTCGGCGAGTGCTTCGCCGAGGCCGGCGGTGATGGCGGTTTTGCCGACGCCGCCCTTCTGGTTGCAGACGATGATGCGTCGGGTGATCTCGGGGTGTTGAACGTCCGGGGCGGGGTTGGCGTCGAGCCACAGCTGGATGGACTGGGCAAGGCCCTGGATGAGGGAGACGCGTCGGTCGGCGGTGATCTGCCGGAACTCTTCCCACTGGCCGGGCGGCAGGAAGGTGGAGAAGGAGTCGGCGCCGGCGGTGTCGATGGTTGCTGTGGCGGAGGCCAGGCTGCACCAGTCTCTGATGCCTTGTTCCACCGCAGCTTGGATTTCGATGCCGTGCTGGGCGGCTCTGATTTTGAGGTTCTGCCGGAGCCATCCCGGCAGTTTGGAGACGACCTTCTCGCGGTCGCTGGAGGTGGCTGGCGAACTCATGGAGGACACCATACTAACGTTCGTGATCGTTTGGAGCATCGACACGTTAGCTACGGGTACTTCTTGTCGTGCCAGTCACCACTCCCCTGCCAGAGATGATTACGCCGTAATCACCCGGCGCGAGTGTGCCGGCCAACGGGCAGTCGTTGGCGTGTCACCAGACCGTCACCTCCAGCCCACGTCTTACGGCGTAATCACCGCCGCGCACGGACCCGTTCGGCTCGCTCATCACTATCCTCCCGGCAGCCCGTTGACGACGTCTCTGCCACAAGCAGTTGAGCCGCATCCGACGAAGAGACGCACATGGAGGCGGGTGCCACCTCCACCTACCACTCCCTCGTCTGCGCGCCAGAGCACGTCGCGCCACCCATGCCTAGCCTCGGAGTGATCCCCGCCAGGCGTGCGCCATGAGGCTGCAGGCCAACACAGAGGGTGAGACAGCCTAAGCAGCCAACGAGGTGAGCAACCATTCATAGATGGATAGGTCCCTTGGATCGCGCCGCGCCTGACAGGCCCCGACTCCGAGGCGACCAAGGCCCTGGTCGCCGAGTGCGAGGCCAAGGCCGGCCACTGGCGAAAAGCGGCGGCGGGCAACGAGCGCCGCCGACCGCGCCGCGGATGACACGTGGCAGGCCATCCGGGACTGTCTCCACCGGGAGATGTGCCGCAACCCGAGCGCGTGGCCGCCCACTGGCCACCCAGCGTCGAAGACAAGCTCGCCGCGATGCGGCCCGCCTTCTCACCGTTGCCCGACGCATCAAACGACCACTACGCCGACCCCCCAGCCGACTTCGTGACCAGGAAGCCGAGTTCCGGCCGTACGCTGCCACCTTCCGGGCAGACGCAGGGGGACTGCGTGCAGAGAAGGACGTGCGGGCGCGGCTGTTGATGTGTGCCGCCGAAGTTCGAACAGAGGGGGCGATCGTCGGGCACCAACTCATCCAGGCCGGGCAGCCGCTTCTCTCTCTTGCTTCTCTTGCCAATACAGCACGAGGAAGAGTGCGAGGAGGAGATCGTCGGGCAGCGATTCATCCTCGCCGGTCAGGTGCACTCGATTAGGACGGCTCCCAAGTCGGTCGTAATGGATCTCGAGAGGGCCGATGGCGCGTACTCGGCCACCGAGGTGGTCGTATCTCAGTTCATGAGGACCGATGCGCAGCAGGCGGGAGGCAAGCTTGCTGTGTGCGCAGCTCCACTGGCCGACGGTGCGAGGCAGGCCGGCCCATCGGCTGTAGGTGATCTCTGCAGCGCCCACGGCATATAGACGCGTGCCGAGTTGGTCGTATTCGAGCGTCCACGAGCCGAGGGTGCGGGGTCGGCTGCCCATCTGGTCGTAGGTGATCGTCGCACCGCCGATTCCGCGCAAACGGGTTCCGACCATGTCATAGGTCAACTCGATGTCCATGCGTCGCCTCACCTCCGGAAAGGGACGCCTCGCTGGCCGGGGCTGGTGGTGCGGGGCGTACCCGGCGAGTACGCCCGGACCGCCTCCACGGCTATACCTGTGCGCAGCTCAAGGGGCAAGGTGCGGGTCTCACGAGAGCGTCGCGGACGACGGCAAGCCCGGCCCGTTTCGCCCTGTCCTCGCCTGGGGTGAGGACGGGTCCGCCTGGTCCTCGGTAGGGTCGGCATGATCCGTACCTGGTCAGCAGCTTCTACGTGAAGGACCGATCCAGCTTTGCACTTTGCCCGAACTCCCGCATGATCGCTCGCTCGGCGTGGGGGTCCGGACTTTGTGGACCGTTCTACGCGCGGCCACGCGAAACGACCGCCATCTGCTTCGTACGCGCCTTGACGCGCCTGGAAGGACGGGCGTCGCAGCCGTGCGTCGGCATTGCATCGGTGATCCACGACGCGTGGGGTTGTGAGGCGGTAGTCGCTTGAGGCAGGTGGACGATCTTGTCGCGCGCACACGGCAGGCAGGCGGCCCGCTCGGGCTCGCCCCAGCGGGCGGTAATCCGATGCCGAAACGCGGCTGCCTCACAGCAGTGCGGCAGCTTGGCGAAACGTCCCCTGACCGGCAGGGCTAATCAGTTCCTCTGGCGGCGCGCTCACCAGCCGCGCGTGCTCGGCGAATACGGCCCTGCGCCGTTCATGCTCAGGATGATCGCTGTCGCTTCCGAACCACAGGACCGCGGACTCGTCGTCGGCATCGACCGGCTCGGAGAATGCAGCGGCCAGGAGGAGAAGGCCAAGTAGCTCAGACCGCACCGGAACCAGCGGGTCGCCCACGAGGCGAAGCAGGAACGGCAGGACGGCCGGCATTGCTGCATTCATAGGGCCCGAATGTCGAAGGTGGTGGGGAGCCCAGCCGAGTGCACCCTCGCCCGGTGGGGGCTCTGATGGGCCGTGTCCGAAATTCTGGGCAGCACGGATGGCCCGGGGTTCGCGGGAGGCCTCCGTCCCGCCCAGTGATTACGGCGTAATCACCCAGGGCCCGGCAGGCTGTCCGCCTCAAGTGATTACGGCGTAATCGCTCGGGTCTTGAGGCATCTGGAGGAGCTGATGCGAGCAGACCACAGTTGAGGTGACCACTGCGAACACTCCGGCCACCACCGGTGCGGCATCCGTTGGGGTGGGCGCCCCTCACAGTCGCGAGCCTGAACTCGAGGGGGTCCTCGCGTCACCTTCGCCAGAGCAGTTGGTGCGTCACGCCGCTCGGGCTGGGCACGACCTCCGGGTGGAACTGGTCGAGCGGCTCATCAGGGGACTCCCAAAGGCGTAGTCCGGACCCGAGCTTTACCGGCGAGGCCGCCACATGCATGGTGCCGACGAGTAAGAGCGCTAGCCGCATTGCACGTCGCGGGCTTCTTCATTTGGTTCCCGCGGTTCGCAGGAAGGCTCAAGCGGTCGGCGCGATGGAGGACCACACCCCGAACCACTGCTCGGCGCCGTACTCCTCGAACCGCTCCACCTCCGTGAACCCCAGCTTCGCCGCGAGGCGCATCGAGCGGTCGTTGGCGATCTGGGTACAGAGCACCACGGGCTCGCCGGGAAGCACGTCGACGAACCAGTCGAGTACCGCTGCGCACGCCTCGCCGGCGTATCCGCGTCCCCACGCCTCCGGGAGGAACATGTAGCCGAGTTCGGCCTCCTCGGCATCCGGACGGACGTGACCTGGACGCTCTGCGTCGCGCCGATCGAGCGTGATCATGCCGATCATCTCTCCGTCGAGATCGATCACGAAAAAGCCAGGGCGTCGGCCGGGCACCGCAGGCGCCGTGCGCTCGAGCTCATCACGCGGTCGAGGGCCACCGATGTAGGTGCCCACCTCTGCCGAGGCGAACAGCTCGATGAACGCGGGACGGTCCCGGGCCTCGGACTCTCGGAGCACGAGCCGCTCGGTCCTGATCGGAGCAGGTGGCCAGGCGACGGGTCCAAGCTCAGTCATGGCGGGCAACCTATCGCACGCCTGTGAGAGTGATCCGAAAGAGAAGGTGGCTTCGGCAGCGTGAGTTGGCGCCGCTGGCCAGTGGGTTTCGGCCCCACTCGGCGATCGTTCGGGCATGATCTGTCGGTGTGTTTTGGCGCCACCTCGCGTCGGGGTGTGTGGTTTAGGGGACGGCGTGGCCGGTGGGGTTATCCATCTACGGGGAGATGTCTGTGATCGTCTGGGTGAACGGTGCGTTCGGCAGCGGGAAGAGCACGCTGGTGGATGAACTACGTCCGCGCTGGCCCGAGGCACTGGTCTATGACCCTGAGATGGTCGGCTATGTGCTGCGGGAGATCGTGGAGGTCCCGACCGGCGATTTTCAGGACCTGCGGCTGTGGAGGCGGCAGGTCGCCGACCTGGCCGTGGGACTCGTCGAGGAGTATCAGCGGCCCGTCCTGGTGCCCATGACGCTGGTCAACCCCGGCTATGTCCAGGAGATCTTCGGTGCGCTGAAGGACGCGGGGATCGCTACTCACCACTTCTTCCTCAAGGTCTCCGAGGATGTGCTGGTGAAGCGGATCGACGGGCGGAGCTTCACGCCTGACGATCCCCGCCAGGATGAGCGGGTGCGCAGGTGGTGCAAGTCCAAGATCGAGTCGTGCATGGCTGCAGTGGACACGCTGCCCAGTGGCACCGTGTTCCTGGACGGCGAGCTGAGCCCGCGGGAGTTGGCCGACGACGTGCTGGCGCGCGTCGGCGCGGTCCCGGGCCGGTAATCCGGGTTCTCGTGCGTGCGGTCAGCCGCCGCCCTACCGGTCGTTGGTGTAGGCGAGGCGATAGGAGTCGGTACCGGTCGCGACGATTCAGGGCTTTTTGACATATCCAAGAGCAACGAGTCCGATGCTGACGACGAGTAGCGGGGGAGAACGAAAGTCCCAGCTCGCCAGCATGAGCAGGGCTCCAGCTCCCCAGAGTCTGGGTCGCCGTACTCGTTGCTGAAGCCGACGGCCGGGCATACGGCCCAGAAGCAGGGCATGCGCCCCGATGACGGCCCAGATGATGGCCATGGTGACAAGCACCAGAGCAAGGATCCCGAACGTCAGCATGCCCATCCCCCTGGTCGGCCCGCGCCTCGGCCACGCGGCTATCCAACCCGACCGGCCTGGAGCCTTCAGGATCAGGGTGTGCTTGTGTACCTGTTCCCTGTTCTGCGTCAGGCCTTGGTGCCGCGAGGGCACGCTCCGGCACCGTGCCGATTCCGCGATTGACCTACCGATACGGACTTTCGATCACCGGTGACTGGCTGCGAGACCGGCGCGGCTCGGTGCGCTGACAGAGCGGCTCGATTGAGTGAGACAGGACATCCGGGGCCGGCTTCGCGGGCACAGAGGGCTCCGTGGCGCCGAAGTGATTACGGCGTAATCACCCAAGGCCCGGCAGGCTGTCCGCCCTCAAGTGATTACGGCGTAATCACTTGGGTCTTGAGGCATCTGGGGGAGGGCTGCGGGGACACTCCCGGCTCTCAACGAAGCCAGCCGACGGAGTGCTCCCGCCCTGGTTGGCGATCTCATGCCAGAAGGTGGGGCGGGACAGCCACTGCTTCATCCGGTCGACCTTTTACGACTCGGTACGCGATAGCCAGGGATCTCCGAGGATGCGATGGGTCCTGGCGATCCTGCGAGACCGACATGACTGACATGATCGTGGTCACTGACTACGACCCCCGGTGGCCCGAGGGGTTCGAGCATCTGCGGCAGCGACTGGCAACTCACGTCGCTGATCTGGCTGTGTCCATCGAGCATGTCGGTAGTACGGCCGTGCCCGAGTGTGCCGCCAAGCCGATCATCGACCTCGACATCGTGGTGTCCGAGGAGGCTGTCATGCCCGAGTTGATCTCCCGGCTCGCCGGGCAGGGCTACCGGCACGAAGGCGATCTGGGGATTCGGGGGCGGGAGGCATTCCAGGCCCCTCCTGTGGTTCCAGAACATCATCTGTACGCCGTGGTCGCTGGCTCGAAGCCCCACCTTGATCACGTCCTACTCCGTGATTATCTGTGTCAGCGGCCCGATGAGGTCCAGCGCTACAGCGCCTTGAAGGTCGCCCTGGCACAGCGGTTCCCTGCCGACAGCGAGGGCAGGGCGGCCTACTCGGCGGCGAAGAGCGCTCTGGTGGAGGAACTGGTCGCGAAGTCCTACGCCGTTCGGGCCGCCGGCGCATCGTGACGTGAGGCGGACCGCACGGGTTGGTGATGTTGTGACGCATTACCGAGCTCGTGCGGCCTTGATCGTGCACATCTCGGCGGTTTGATCGAGGAGTTGGCCGGTCCGTGGACGGCCCGGTGCGAGTCCGCACTGCGCGAGCGCAGAGGCGGAGAACGCAAGCGGGTGGCCGGCGCAGGGCCGGACCACAGACTGGTCTTCACCGACCGGGTCCTGGTCACCGTGGTCTACCTGCGCCTGCATCTGCCGCACGCGGCGCTCGCCGAGCTTTACGGCGTGACCCGCGCCACCGTCACTCGCGCCATCCACGAGATCCGGCCGCGGCTTCGCCGTCCCCAGCCGACCCGGCATCCGCCTGCGTACCCTGGCCGACGTCTTCGGCTATGCCGAAGCCGAAGGCGTCGAGCTGCGGATCGACGGCACCGAGACCCAGGTCCGCCGCCCAAGGTCGGGCGCCCAGGCCGCAAGGCGTTCGTGTCCGGCAAGAAGGAGCAGAACACCGCCAAGACCACGGCCATCGGCGACGGCTCGGGACGTTTGCTGTGGTCCGGAGCCGACCGGCCCGGCCGGATGCAGGACCAGACCGCCATGCGCACCGAGGGCATCGCCGAGCAGCTCCGGCTGCATCCACAGGTGAAGGCGAAGGTCGACTCGGGCTACCGGGGACTGGCCAATGACTTCCCCCAACAGGTGCAAGCACCGCCGCGCAGGCCGAACGACGAGGCTCCACTGGGCGAGCGGTATACCTGGCGTGAGGCGCGCCGGCGGCAGTCCTCGGCACGGATCTGTGTGGAACACACCATCGGCGAGGAAAAGAAGGGGCGGCCGCTCCAGCGGTACCTCGGCCGCCGGGAGTCCTACGCCGAAACACACGCCGCCATCGCCGGACTGGTCTCCGACCGTAGCGCGGGTAGGGCCTCCCGGCCGCCTACGAGCACCGAACTCGTGCTCGTCCGCCGGACCACCTGCTGATCACGACCAGCCGACCGGCCAGGCCAGCACGCCCCGACTTGAATCGCGTACTGAGTCGTTAGGGGTGTCCAGCGGATCATGCCGGGCGCCCCCGTCGTCGCCGAATCGCTGTAGGGACCTGCCGGACAAGGAGCTGGGTGGAGCAGGGCGGGTCCGTCGATAATTGCCTCGACATGGGTCGCGGTGATCGGGGACGCTTCGCGCGATGACCAGAATCGATGACACGCCGCCCGCGTGGGACGAGCGCACCCAGCTCACCACGTTCCTCGACTACGCACGTGACACCGCCCGCGCCAAGTGCGATGGCGTCTCTGCGGAAAACGCGCGCAAGGCGCTCTTGCCGGGCTCACCGCTGATGACCATGAGCGGAGTGATCAACCACCTCCGCTGGGTCGAGTACTACTGGTTCCAAGTGGTCTTCCTCGGCGAGGATGACCGGGGCCCCTGGACCGAGGACGACCCCGACCGCGAGATGCGTATCGCCGTCGACTTCCCGCTCACGCAGTTGCTCGACGAATACGCCGAACAGAGCGCCGGCTACCGCGAGCTGGTCGCTGGGAACGGCCTGGACAAGCAGGCCCAGCGAGCCGTCCGCGACGGACTCCACGTCGACCTGCGCTGGATCCTCCTGCACCTCATCGAGGAGACGGCCCGCCACAACGGTCACCTGGACATCCTGCGCGAGTTGCTCGACGGCACGACCGGCGACTAGATCCGGCGGAGATCATGGGCGGAGCCAGAGTCGGATCGAGGCGACGGTGACGGTGCCGTGGAGGATGTAGCCGCGCTTGTCGAATCTCGTGGCCATGGCCCGGGAGTTCTTCAGCGCGTTGATCGTCCGCGCGACTTCGTTCCTTCGCTTGTAGATCGTCTTGTCGAAGCCGACAGGTCGGCCGCCCTTGCTGCCGCGGGCTTGGCGGTTGGTCCACTGGTTCTTCGGTTCGGGGATGGTGTGCTTGATCTGGCGTCGGCGCAGATAGCGGTGGTTGCGACGGGAGGAGTGTCTTGTCGCCGCCGAGGCGGTCGGGCCGCGTGCGAGGGCGTCCGCCACCGGGGCGGCCAACACGGTTGCGTTCTATGACTGGAATGAGCTGCGGAGCGTCGCCCCATTGGTCCGGAGTGATCAACAGGGCCAGGGGGGCGGCGTCCATCCTCACCGGGGAGGTGGATCTTGCAGGTCAGTCCGCCCCGGGAGCGTCCGAGTCCCTCGTCGGGGCGGTGCTGGCGCTCGGAATAGTCCGCTTCGGAGATCCCAGGGAGGGCCCTGTCCAACGTTCCTGCGGGGCTTGTGGATTGGAGCCCACACCGCTTCGTCGTCCACGAGACGGCTGAGGTCCGTCATCTGCACCCGCTCCATCCAGTCCGACAGGACCAGGGACTCATCCGGGGTGAGCTTGATAGTGATCTGCTCGTTGTCTACAGCCAGGACGTAGTGCTAGCCATGCCGCTCTGGCACTGGAAGTCCCATGGCTCTCGACTGTCGAATCAGCCAAGGTGCAGGAGTGAGCACTCAGCAGCACGCGGACGACTAACTTCGATGAGACAGGACATCCATGCGACGAGCGTTGTGGGGCGGTCGGGACCGAGCAGCCGAACCTCTGTCCGTCTCAGACCGCTTCAGCGGATCCACCAGATTCATGCAAGACGGGGTGGGTTGCCAGGACGGCCTGTCTGCCGCATGTGGTGGGTGCTGATGAGAGTCGTACAAGGCGTTGATAGGGGAGAGGCACCGCAAGGGCACCAGGACGCTACGTGTCGCGGCCTCGCCCGGAGACCATTTCCGCCGCGGCCGCGTACGCGGACCTCGCCCCGTCGGTCGTCGCCACTGGCCGTGCCGTCGTCCGCTCGATCTTCCTGAGTTCGCGGATCACAGCCTCGGCATAGATACCGAGGCTGACGATTTGCGTAGGGGTGTGGCAGTCGGGAAGCGTCTCTGCGATCTGATCTAGCCAGAAGGTGACGTCCTCGTTGTCATCCAGACCGTTGCGATGGTCGATCAGGCGTTGCAGGACCGGTACGAGAAGTTGATGTCGGCGCGCGGCCTCTTCTTGTGCACGGCGCTCCGCAGCGACTCGGGCTGCCGCCTTCCGCTCGGCTTCGAGGACGGCTTCGGGTGTGCGGCGTACGGGGCGGTCTCCGTCGTCGGGGTTGGTGAGAGCGGCGGCACGCAGCCGCGTTGCCTTGTTGTAGGCGGCGCTGGCGGTGTTCACGGCCAGGGCCGGAGCTAGGTCGGCCCACTCTACGTTCGCAGCCCGGGCGTGCGCGATGGCCTTGGCCTGGTGGACGTCGACCCGTTCACGCAGGTACTCCCACAGCTTCACACGCGTGATCGCGGATGTGCGCTGGGCCTCCTTGCTCTTCAAGGCGCCTGCGTGGGCCTCGAGATAGAGCAGGGCCCCGAACAGCTCCTCGTCGGCTGGCATCCGGTCGATGTCTACGTCCTCGGCCTTTTCGTGGAGGTGGCGCAAGTCACCGATCAGGGCTGCGGTGTCGAGCTGGCCGATTCGGACGGGTGGCTTGAGCAGCGGTTTTGTCGGTGCAGCCGACTTCCGGGTGGGACGCCTCATGACATTGAGTTTGCCCGACTGGGGCGATTCACATTCTGTGAATCGAGCAGCCCCCGGCCATTCCCACTCAAGTTCGGCCCAGTCGTCCTGCTCTGCTGACGGGATGCTCCGTTGTCCAGCGGTGGTTGCAAGGTCCGGACGTGGAGGGTGTCTTACTGACTTCGGCTTGTCAGGGTGACGAGGCTCGTCGAGGAGGACGGCCGTGATGGGGCAGCCCCGGACGTCAGCGCACATCGGTGCGCTCGGTTCGCACGGCTGGCCTCGCCTGAGCGCAGGAGGTCTGCGGAGGGTGGATCTGCTTCGAGGACGAAGCCGGCTTCACCCGCGGGTCGCCCAGGGGACGCACCTGGGGCCGACGCGGCATCACCCCGCAGGTGACCACCTGACCGCCCAAGCGCGCCCCCTTGTAGGCGGCTTCATCCCCGTAGGTGGCATGAAGCGGTCCCAGCCAGGTCAGGGTTGCCGGCTGGGGCAGCGACGCGGGGGCGTGCGGGGTGGCCGCGGTGTTGCCCGCCGTCACAGCCCCCTTCCGGCAAGCACGGGTCCCAGGCAGACGCACTTGGGGCCTCAGAGCCGTGTGCCCACGGCGATCGTGTCGCAGCCCGCCAGCCGGGCCAGCGACCGCAGAACAATCGCCAACCGCCGTGCGTCGAGTTCCTCGACCCAGGTGAGCGACGTCTGCCGGCCACCGACCATGCCCGCGACGAAACTGAGGAACGCGCGCTCGCCATCGGTGAGGGACAGCGTGTACAGGCGCCCCGCGAAGTGCCTCCACTGGCACGTCATCGTGCCGTTCTCCTTGGTCACCAGGGCCGAGCGCACGTTGGGGCGGTCGAGGAGCTGCTCCTCGTCGACGAGGGCCTGCACGGCGGCCCGCTCGCGAGGGTTCCGGGCCGACCGGAGGAGCAGCTCGCCGAGCGGCGGGGTGTTGTCCTCGTCGGAGGCTGCGCGGCTGGTCTGGGCGGTCGTTGTCATGTAGATGCCTCCGTGGGGCGTCGGTACCCGCCGGGGCCGAGTGCGGCGCCGAGCAGGATGGGATCGGTGAGCTGGCCTGAGCCGTCCGGCCGCTCCAGCCAGACCCGCTCGTTCACCGGGTAAAGGACGGGCGGGCACTTCAGGACCCAGCTGGGCGGGTGCACGGTGACGTGGCGCAGGTCGTCGAGCAGGTCACCGGCATCGGTCGGCAGCAGCCACCACGCCCGCTCTGTGGCGACGTCGGCCAGGACGGGGCCGAGCTGACGGGCCTTGATCCGGGGCATGATCTCGACGGACCGCAGGAGCGGCACCTCAGCGGCCAGCCAGTGCGCGCCGGTGGTGAAGTGGGCAAGTTCCTCGGCGTCCCACGCACGCTGTGCGTCGGTGGGACGTGGCGTGCAGGTCAGGAGCCAGTCCTGGCCGGCCTGCCGCATGGTGAGGGCGGGCTTTGTGGCCATGACCAGGACGGTAGGGGGGACGATTGCTCGCCGGTGTGCCGATTGCGCGCGATTGCGCGGGCGGCTGGCCGGCTTGCGCCGGGTTGTTCAGGCGAGGTCCAGAGATGCCCTCGCGCGGCCGATCAGACGCCGTGCTGGCGTCCCGTACTCGGCGGACTCGGCGAGCCAGTCCCACGCCCGCTCATACAGCCGGATGTCCTCGTCGCCGGTCAGCCAGAGTTCTTCACTGATCGTCTCGACGATGACCAACCGGCGGTCGTAGACCCAGAAGGCGTGCGGGACGGTGCGCCGCAGCTGCGCGCCGAAGGGCAGGATGCCCAGCTCGATGCGGCGCTGCCCGACGAGGTTGTACAGGCGGTCGAGCTGCTCGGCCATCACGCCCGCAGGGCATGAGCGGTGGTACAGGGCCGCCTCGCACACGAGGAACCGGAACGTCTTCTCCGGGTCGTACAGGGCCTCTTGGCGTCGCATGCGGGCCTCGACGGCGGCTTCGGTGGTCGGCGGGATCCCGCGGAACTCCGCGTTGGTGTCGAAGATGGTCCGGGCGTACTCCGGGGTCTGGAACAGTCCGGGGATGCGGGACACCTCGAGGCCCCGGATGTTCTTGGTGGCTTCGGTCTGGCGTACCGCGATCTCCTGACGGCCGCGGTGCCCACCGGCAAGCTGACGCCTCCAAGAGCGGTGCCGCTGCTTCATCTCTAGGCCGGCGAGCAGCCCGTGCAGCTCGGCTTCGACGTCCGGGCGACCGATCGCCTGCGCCCAGCCGGTGAGGTCCTCGCGGGTCGCGGTCTGCTTGCCGTTCTGCAGCCGTGAGACCTTCGAGGGCTGCCAGCCGAGCTTGGCGGCGACGTCCTTGCCTTCCAGACCGGCCTCGACGCGCAGTTCACGCAGCCGCGCGCCGAGGGCCTCCCTGGCGGTCTGGTAGTCGGTGCTCACCCTGTGGAACGTACCCGCGCGGCGAACTCTGCGGTACGGACGGCGTGATGCCAGGCAGCGTCCCGGGCCTGGCAGGCGGCGAGGACCTCGGCGGGGTC
This sequence comes from Streptomyces sp. NPDC107546, assembly GCF_055639175.1. Classification (NCBI taxonomy): domain Bacteria; kingdom Bacillati; phylum Actinomycetota; class Actinomycetes; order Kitasatosporales; family Streptomycetaceae; genus Streptomyces; species Streptomyces sp. NPDC107546. The sequence goes on from NZ_JBVKBA010000029.1 coordinate 58,453, forward strand.
CTCGGTGACGTACACGCCGAGCGTGGTGTCGTCCTCGTCGAACGCGAAGCGGGCGAGGATCTTCGAGTCGAACAGCCAGAAGTCGAAGTCCGGCAGCCCGAGCCGCTCGGCCTCGGCCCGGGTGAGGTTGCGGATGTCCTCGCCCGCGGCGACGTTGCCGGGCGCGCTGGCGAGGAGGAACTCCTGCCCCTGGGTGGCGGGTTCGTCGACCAGGCGGACGCGCTCGAACCGCTTGCCCTGGGCGGTCTGGGTGCGGACGTTCTCCCGCCAGGCGTTGTCCGGGTCGCTAGCGATGTCCTCCCCGTTCAGCCAGCGCCGCCACTTGGGGCTGGTGCGGTCGGAGGCATAGCCGCGGCGGGTTTCCAGCCGCCAGGCGGTGTGCCGGAACTCGCGGAAGAGGTGGGAAATCGAGGAGAACGGCTGCAGCTCGGGCGCTTCGCTCCTGGGGGCGTAGCGGGTCAGCAGGCTGCGGGGGACACGGACAAACGTCTCAGACGGCTTGACGTCCCGCAGCTGGGCGAGGTGTTCAGGGTCGGTCTCCCGGTCGCCCTGTACGAGGATCTCGTCCGTCCCGTCGATCTCGTACAGGGTGGGGCAGTCGCCGTCGTCGCTGGTGGTGCCGATGAACTTGAGCGTCATGGGTGCTCTCCGTTCTGGCTGGTCGGATGTCCAGATTGCTGCGGATGTTGCGAGGGCACTGGAGGATTGCGTGAGATTGCGCGCGTCGGAAGGCGGGCTGTCTGTTGCCCGCAATTCCCGCGTCGGGGCACCACGCACCGGGCACGAAGCAAGGCCCCCTCCGCGGCCGTGAGGAGACCGATAAGGGGGTCTCCGCCTACCGGCTGTATAGGTAGGCCTGAACGGGCGGGTACAGACCGCGCGGCACGTACCGTGCGATCTCATCGACTGCCGCCCACGCGACTGCGAAGACTTCGCGGGGTGATGCGGCATGTGCAGTGCCTGCGAGGACCCTGCATGCCACGTAGGCGATGCGCCGGCCGGTGTCGGGGTGCACGCGCTCCCCGATCCCCTCGGCGGCCTCAACGGTCAGACCGGTCTCTTCAAGTACCTCGCGCACGGCTGCCTGCTTCGCAGTCTCGCCGGGTTCGATCCTGCCTCCGGGGAGCGCCCAGACGAGGTCTCCCTCGGGCGCGCTGCGGCGGATCAGCAGCAGGCGACCGCGATCGACGACTACGGCCATCGCCAACGCCGGGTGCCTGCTCACCAGATCGATCTACCCACCGAGTGGCTTGAGCAACGTGAGAAGGCAACTCGATGATCAAGGGATGATGAACCTGACCGCCCCATGCGTCGCCGCTGACGATCACGCACATTGCGCACACGCGTCGACACCATGCTTGCGACGGATCGCTTGGCTGGATGACAGCACCCCTTCCTCCAAGGGAACTGCAACCATCCTCTTTACGGTGTCGGGTTGGGTGGGGTGCCGGGGCGGCCAGACGTGGGATCGACGCTCGCCCGCGGGCATCAGGCAGCCGCCCCGAAGCTGGCCGGGCGCAGTGGTGTGGGTCAGCGGCCCGCGAGGGCAGCGCAGTGCTCCTGGCCGTGCTCGGCGGCCGCGGGCTCGTCGAGGACCTTGACGTGGTGGGGTCGCCGACGTCGCCAACTGATGCAGAGGCGGTATGCGGAGCGTGCGCAATGCTGCGTTGAACCGTCGCAGTTGGCCGCCGCCCCACCGTGACGGAGCTCAGTGAGGCGGCGACGCGTTGGGGTCACTACGGGGGCCTGCCACCTCAAAACAGTCGGCGCTGACCTCGTCGGCACAGTTGATGCGTCGCAAGCCGAAGTTAAGTGACTCTCAGCGAAGGCTGGTGCCGGCGCCGACCGGTAGGTCCGCAACAGGAGATCCGCCGCGTGCGAGCCAGCGGTCGACCCAGGCGGGCACGGGGAGGGCGAGCTGCTGCCGGGCCGCGTAGATCGCTGGGCGGTGCTCCTGGATCCGCTTCAGGCGGTCACCGCGGCGCTGGATGGTCCGCACCTCCAGCACTCCGGGCCGCTCGGCAAGGCCGGCGGTGATGGTGGTGCACTGGTCGGTGTAACCGGGCGGCAGATGGCAGTTGCAGTCGTCGTCCAAGGGGGTGATGGGCAGGCCCCAGCCGGGTGCCGCGAGCAGCGCCATCAGCCGTCGGTGGCCGGTGGCGCCGTGGCCTTCCGCGCACGTGGGGTCGATGATCCAGCGTTCGCCACCGCCGCGTTCGTGGTGGCCGAGCCAGCCCGTCACGGCCAGCGGCACCCCCAGGGTGCGGATCAGGCCGACCCGGCGCAGCAGCCCGCTGGTCAGCCAGGCCGATACCACCGTGCCCCGGCGGCCCGGCCGCCGGTAGGGGCGCTCGGCCGGGTGCCACCGGGCCGGCAGTTCGCGGTGACACGGCGTCATGCCGTCGCTGCGGCTCTGCTGGTCCTGGACGCCGACCGCGCGCAGCCACATGTCAGGGTCCAGTCCAAGCAGGGTTACGGAGGCGGACGTGCCCAGCATGCGCAGCACCACCTGCCCGTCCTCAACGCGGGTACGGGCCCCGGGCACCCCTTGGATTTTGCCGCACTCGTCGGCGCGTGGCAGCAGCACCTCGGCCAGGTCCAGGGCCTGGGCCTCGACCGAGTGGGCCTCAAATCGAATCAGGAGCCGGTCCGGGCGCGGGCTGACGTATTCGATGCCCCACGGGTGCAGAGTGGTGATCCGACGCCAGGCCAGTGCGGCCATCACCCGGGCCTCCAGCAGTAGCTGGTCGGCATCCGGCTGCGGGATCAGCAGGGAGCCAGGCGCTGCGGCCTCGACCTGGCGCCGGGCGGACTGCCAGGGCAGCCCGGTGTACAGGCGTAGCAGTTCGGCGCGACGTTCGATGGCGGCTGTCTTCATGACTCGGAGCTCCTTAACACCGCGGAGCCGTCCCGACACAGCGCGCGGCAGAGAGCCACGAGGCACGTACGGACCATGCAGCGGTGCCAGCCGAGTTGGCTTCTCCACGGCGTGCTCGATGTCGGGTCGAGCACAGGGCAGGGACCCCGCCGGGCCCACCGCTTCAGATTCGACCATATCGACCGGGGGCGGAGCCCTGATCACCGGGTGACGCACCGCCGAGTCACCCCGAATGGCGCACTGCTGGTTGCCAGCCTTCGCTGAGAATCACTCAACCTTCCCTACGACACATCAACAGATGCGGGCTCTGCCGCCGTGAAACTCTGAAGCCATTATTGTGAAGTTTCTGCTTCACATCTAGGGTTAGCGCATGCGACCGAAGCACGAGCCTGAACAGATCACCGACCTGTCCCGGTTGAGAGCGTTCATGAACCCGCTGCGGATGCAGCTCTATCGAATGCTGTACGCCGCAGGCACCGCGACCGCCTCTCAACTCGCCGAACATGTCGACGAGACGCCGTCGCTGATCAGTTACCACCTGCGCAAACTGGCCGAGCACGGCTTCGTAACCCAGGCGAGCGGCCAGGGCACCGACGGCCGCGAGCGGTGGTGGAAGGTGGCGTCTGAGGAGGGCTGGGGCTTTCGCGACTCGGATTTCGCGGACACACCCGAGGGCGCCGCCGCAGTCGGCGCGGTGACCCGCGGCATCTTCGACACCCGCGTGGCCCAGTACCGCACGTATCTCGACCAGAAGACCGCTTGGGGCAAAGCGTGGACCGATGCGGCCTTCAGCTCCGAGTGGCTACTCGACCTCACCCCCGCCGAACTCTCCGAGATGAGCGATGAACTTGAGGAGTTGGCCCGGCGCTGGCGGGAGCGCGGCAAGGCCGCCAAGGCGGCCGGCAACACCGAGGAACGCGAGCACGTGTCCGTGCACCTCTACGGCTTTCCTTTCCGGCCCTGACCCGGCCGTTTCCCCAACCCACTGGAGCCCGCCATGGCCACCACAGGGACAGCCAAGCCCGAATACGCCACCGCACCGGGCCACCGCGACGGAAACGTACTGCGCTGGCTCACCGCGTATACCGCTTCCCTCGTCGGCGACAGCGTGTACTTCGTCGCCCTGGGCTGGTCCGCCCAGAAGGCCGCCGGACCTACCGAAGTCGGCCTCGTCATGGCCGCCGGGGCGCTACCCCGTGCGTTACTCATGCTCGGCGGGGGCGTGGTAGCCGACCGGTTCGACCCCCGTCGGGTGATTCTCGGCAGTGACACGCTGCGCTGTCTCCTCATCCTGGCGGCGGCCGCCGGTATCGCACTGACTGCGCCAGCCTTGTGGGTCCTGGTCGCCGTTGCACTCGTCTTCGGCGCCGTGGACGCGCTGTTCGTACCCGCTGTCGGTGCCCTCCCGCCGCGCATCACTAGCCCTGATCAGCTGGCGCGGGTCACCGGATTGCGCTCACTGTCGATGCGCCTCGGCCAGATCGCGGGCCCGCCGATCGGCGGCCTGGCCATGGGACTGGGCGGGCCTGCGGCCGCCTTCGCCGTCGCCGGCGCGCTCTTCGCCCTGTCCCTGCCGCTCCTGCTGACGGTACGGATACGGTCCTTCAAGTCGCACGACGCAGAGCAGCCGGGGCCCGGCACCGCGAGGCGGGACCTGCTCGACGGGCTGCACTACATCCGCCGACACCAACTCATCGGCCCGCTCGTCGCCGCCGGCGCTGTCTGCGAGCTCGGGCTCATCGGCACCCTCAACGTCGGCATGGTGCTCCTCAACGCCGAGCGCGGCTGGGGCCCTTCCGGCTACGGCTGGATCGTCAGCAGCTTCGGTGCAGGAGCAGCGGCCAGCGCCGCGCTGCTCGCGATCGCCGGTTGGCTGCCGCGTGCGGGCTTGATGATGGCCGGCACACTGCTCGTGGGCTGCGCGGGCGCCGCCGCCATCGCGTTGGTGCCTACCCTCTGGCTCGCCGTGGTGCTGGCCGCGGTCATCGGGCTGTGCGCGGGCATCTTCGGCAGCCTGGACAACGCCCTCATGCAGACGGCGGCGGACCCGGCCTATCTCGGCCGGGTCACCTCCGTCGTCATGCTCACCATGGTCGGTCTCGCGCCCCTCAGCTATCCGCTGGTCGGCGCTGCCATCGGAGCCTGGGGTGCCGCCCCGGTGTTCGTCGGCTGCGGCATCTTCGCCAGCCTGGGTGTGGCCATCGCCTTGGCCTCCAACGCAGTACGGCGCGCCGAACTGCCCCGGCGCAGTTGAACGGGTACCGCGCTATTCATCCTGGCGGGCTGCGAGGTAGCCGGCCCAGCTTTCACCTGCTAGCTGACCCCAACGGTGGGCAGTGGTCGCGGCAACGCCGGGGTCGCCGGCACCACGTTCGGGCAGCAGTGCTCCACCGCGTTCCAGTCTGTTCGCAGCAACAGCTCCTGCGGATCAACGAAGGAACAATGCCTGTTCATGCTCATCGGGCGAGTGTGCCAGCTCACGGAGACACCCAGGGTCTGCCGCGTCAAACCGGTTGCTCGATAGTGCAGAGAAGGCCGAGTTCGATGGCCGCCCCGGCCCCCATTCCTCAGTACGTGGTGCACCTTCCTCGTCGGCGGCGCGGAGCCAGCTGTACGGGTTGTTCCAGGGGCCGGCGGTCGCGGAGAGCCAGTCGGGCTCCCAGCCGGGCCGATAGCCGCGCGCCGAAGATCGTCAGTCAGCGTGCGACCTCGATGTTGGTCAGCAGGCGCAGGAGCGCGGTGGCCTGACGCACGTGCAGGCGGAGCTCGGTGTGAGCAGAGGCTTCGCCTGACGGCGCGATCCTTGTCAAGTTCTTGACGCTCTCCCTCGTCGCCCTCACACCGCCTCCTGTTCTATAAAAGCTATAACAGAGCAACAGTGGGAGTGGGACATGATCCTCAGCCTCGACATGGACAGCGAGGTGCCGATCTACCAGCAGATCCGGGACCGTATCGTCGAGGCCATCGCCTCCGGTCAGCTCGTCGAAGGCAGCTCGCTGCCCTCGACGCGGCAGCTCGCCGTAGATCTGGGCATCAACTTCCACACCGTGAACAAGGCGTACGACCTACTGCGACGCGAAGGACTGCTACGGGTCAATCGCAAGAGCGGCGCCCTGGTGCAGCGCGACCCCCGCAGCGGTCCGCCCGAACCGGGCTTCACCGCTGAGTGGGAGACCCGGCTTCGGACTCTCCTCGCCGAAGCGGTCGCCCACGGGACCGGCGACCCGGCGGTACTGGACAGCTGCCGTTCCGTTCTCATCTCGTTCACGTCATCCGCGCCCGCTTCACGGCAGGCGAACCCCGGTACAGAGCAAGGAGAGTCAGCGTCATGAACAGTGCAGATGTATTAGTCAACGTGTTCATACCTGCCGTGCTTACAGCAGTGGCGTGGTGGCTGCCGTCACTGACCAATCCGACCTTGCCCTTCGGGGTACGGAGCCCTGATGCGCGGGCGGACACCCCAGCGATCACCGAGCAGCGGAGACAGTACCGGAGGAAGGTCGCCGCGTCCGGTGCGGTGCTGATCACGATCGGAGTCCTGGCGAGCTCCGTGTTCCGCTTCGACATGCCGGGCGTCATTGCCCTGCTGACCGTTTCCGCCTGCCTGGCGGCCTACAGCCGGGCACGGGTGGCGGTCATGGCGATCAAGCGGCGTGAGGACTGGTACGGCGGGCTGCGGCAGGGCGTGGTGGCGGACACGGCGCTGCATACCGATCCGGAGCGCTTCCCCTGGATGTGGGCCGTCCCCGCGTTGCTCATCTGCATCGGAACCACGGTGGTGGGCGTTCTGCACTATCCGTCACTTCCGGACCGCATTCCTGTGCACTTCACCGGCTCCGGCAGCGCGGACCGCTTCGCCGCCAAGTCGATCAGCACCGCATTCTTCCCGGTGTTTACCCAGGCCGCGCTCACCGTGCTGCTCTTGGCACTGACCTGGCTGTCCTTCCGGGCACGCGCGGATCTCGACCCGGCGCGGCCGGCCGACTCCGCCCGCAGGCACCGCCGCTTCTCGGTTCGTACCGCCATCTCCCTTCTGCTGATGGCGGCGTGCGCCAACCTCTCGTTGCTCGCCGGAGCCTGGGCGATGTGGCACGCGGACCAGCGGGTATCTCCGGCCCTGATCCTGCTGCCCATCCTGGCCGGGCTGGTCGTGGTGATCGGCATCGCCGTCCGCACCGGGCAGGGCGGCAGCCGACTGCCCGCGCAAGACGGCGCGGTGACGGAGGTGAGCACCGGCATAGTGCGGCGCGACGATGACCAGTACTGGCGTCTGCTCGGCTCGGTATACGTCAACCGGGCCGATCCCGCGTTGCTTGTTCAAAAGCGGTTCGGCATCGGCTGGACCGTCAACTTCGGCAACCCGCGAGGTGTCGTGCTGCTGCTCGGGCTCATTCTGACCCCCGCGGTCATCGTGCCGCTCCTTCTCCACTGAGTGCGCCACCGACAGCCGACGGGTCATTGCTCAGGCTCCAGCCAGGGGGCTGCTGACTCTGCACCCTGCAAACCACCATCCCTCGTCCTCCCACCCTCTCTCGCTACTTCAGCTCATCGGGAGAACACATGCGTTTACACACCATCTGGCGCAGCAAGATGATCGCCGCGCTCGTGGCGGCGCTCGCCGTCGTCGCGACCGGTCCGGTATCGGGTGTAGCCGGGGCGTCAACGGCCCCCCAGGCCGCCGTCGTACCCGCCGTGGACCGTGAGGTCCACTTCACTGTGGACGGCACCACCGCCTACGGCACGCTGCACATTCCCGCCCACCGCGCGGGCCGCAGGCTCGCCGCAGCGCTGCTGCTTCCCGGGTGCTACTCGCTGGCGTGGGTGATCATGAGGAACTGGTCGCAGCCCAGATCCATGACGACCCGGACGTCGGTACCCTGGGCGCGCTGGGCGACGGCGTACTCTTCCGCTGGCCACGAGCCGCGGGGGCCGCCGGCAGGGAACCGTTCCAGGATCGTCCGGGGCGGCGGGGTGGCGGAGTCCATCACGCGTCACCGCCGTTCTCCCAGGCGTCGATCAGGTCGCCGATCGCATCGGGGCTGTCGGCTTCGCCGACCCACCTGCCGGAGGTGGTGAACACCGGCACCTTGTCGCGGTCGGCGTCGAAGACGGCGCAGTACGTGCCCCAGCGGTTCATCACCATGTCGTGCAGGACGGGGATCGGCGCGGCTACTAGGACCTCCAAGGCGTCGACGACGATCCGGGCCGGGGCAGTTGGGCCGTCGGGCTGGGTGATGGTGCCGGTGACGCGCACCAGGTCGCCGGGCTGGATGTCGCGCAGCAGCACGTCGGTGATGCGGGGGTCGCCGGTGGAGCAGGCGTACACGGTGGTCGGGGCGTCGGGGGCGATCTGGTCGGCGTCGGCGGGGGAGTGGATCAGGTCGAAGGTGGCGGTGCCCCAGCCGATGCCGGGGGCCGGGATGGTGTCGACGTAGCCGTCTACGGCGAGGTGTGTCTGCGGGTTCATCAGCTGGCCTCCGCCAGGGGATCGGTGGTGCGGGGGGAGCGGGGTCGGGGGGTGTACTGCGCGATGTCCAGCAGTTCGCGGTTGCGCCGCTGCTGCTCGGGGGTGAGCGGCCGGGCCTTCGTGCGGTGGCGGTGCCACAGCGGATGGGCGGGCGGCTCGGGGTAGGCGAGGGCATGGTCGACGTCGCGTTGAGTGTTCATGAGGGGTCTCCGAGTGGAGGGTCAGGCGTGGTCGTCGTCGCGCCGGCGCTTGGACTGAATGTCGGAGGCGAACCTGCCGAGGCGGGCCTCAACCGGGTTTGCGGCGATCCAGTCCTCTGCGCAGGCCTTGTGCACGGGCTTTGGGAGCGCATCGGCGTGGGCTTGTCGCACAGCACGCAGGGGCGGTCCTGCCAGGGGTCGAAGTGCTGGCTGTCGCGCCATTCGAGGAGAGCGCCGGGAGCCGGGACCAAGCCCGGCTCGAACAGCGGCCGCTTGCCTCGCGGGCGGGTCACGGCCGGAAGTCGGGCAGCTGCTGGAACACCTGCGCCAGCAGGTCCGGCGTCGGCTTCCAGACCGGAAGCGCGCCCGTGGCGGACACGGGCAGGGCGAGCTCCCGGACGTCGGCGAGGACCAGGTGGTGCGCGCCGCGCTCAGCCCAGGGGCTGGTGCACTTCCCGGAGCCCCGGTCCAGGTGGCAGCCGCAGGCGGTGGGTCAAGAACGACCGGCTCAACGCAGTCGGCTACCTCTGGGCCTTCTCCGCCATCACCGCCTCACCCGGCGCCAAGGCCCACTACCGGCGCCGCCGCGACGACCACGGCGACTGGCACGCTGCCGCCCGGCGAAACCTCTTCAACCGCATGCTCGGCCAGCTCTACCACTGCCTTCAGCACGGCCGCCGCTTCGATGAGGCCGTGGCCTTTCCCGTCTCAGCCTCTACGGTCACGCAGGTGGCCTGAACGCGGAAACCTCACACGAGTCCGGCGGCCCGCCGGAGCTTCGCCTGACCGGCAGCGTTGATCAGGCCCTCCGGCAGCATCGCCACCACACTCGCGTATTCCGCGAACACAGCCCTGCACCGCTCACGCTCAGGGTGATCGCTATCGCTGCCGAACCACAGCACCATGGCCTCGTTGCCGACCTCAATCGGCTCGGAGAACTCGGCGACAAGGATCAGACGCTCCAGCAACCCGGACCGCTCGGGAACCTGCGGGTCACCTGCGAGGCGGAGCAGAAACGGCAGGACTTCCGGCATGGCCGCGTTCATCTCCGCGGTGCTGAACATGGCGTTGGTGAGCACACGCTGAGCCTCGGCCGCGGCAGCCCGATCAAGAAGGGCATACAGCAGCACCGGGATCGCGGCAGGACACCCCGGAAACTCGGACCAGCGGACCTCCTCACACCCGTGGAGGGCAGGATGCCCATAGCCAGCATCAGCTGCCTGCGGGTACTCGTGGAGAAACCGAGAGATCGCCGACTCCTTGGCAGCCAGGTCCATCCCGCACACCTGTCTGTCCCCCGTCCTGTCGCCATGAGCTGCACGCTCCGCGTCAACCGCACTCTTACGTGAGCCGAGATGCGCACGCAAGCCAAGACGGCAAGCCGATCTTGTTCGATTCCCCCGGCGCCCACAGCTGCTCGGCTTGACGAGTTAGGCGCCTGAGGTGTCTCGTGTGCGATCCGTACGACGGCGCTGCGGCTGTTGGCCTGGCCGGTGAAGACGTGCACACCGCTCAGGCCGGGCTGGGTTGTGCTCCTCGTCGGGACGTCGACCTCGTAGACGGGCAGGCCCATGACGTCCATCTCCTCTCGTTGCTCGGTGTTGAGGGGCCACTGCGACCGCCCCGGCTTCGGAGGTGCGGGGTCGGGGCGGCACAGAGTGCGCGCAACTCAGCGAGGGTTCAGCCGACTCCCGGCTGTGCCTGATGTACCGGATGGCGCTGGAGACGTAGGCGGTGTGCATGAGGGTGCCCGTGTCGTCGATCCGGTCCCGCAGTTCGTCCAGGACCGCCCACGCGAGCTTGAGCTGTTCGGCCAGCCACTTGGTGTCGTCGCTGGCGTCGTCGATCCGGGCTTCGATCGCGGCCAGGCGGGGGGTGTCGGGTGTGGCTGCCGTCAGGTAGGCGTCGATCCGGCGGGCTTCGTCGGCGGTGAACGCTTGGTGGATCCGCTGGGCTCCTTCGACCTGCGAGTTCGGGCTGTGGCGGGCCAGTAAGCGGATCCGGACGGCTTCGTGGGCGAGCGTCCAGTCGTCCCAGTCGGGCTTGTCGCTCTCTTCGCGTAAGGTCATCGCGCGCTCCCGCTGACTTCCGCAAGCTGCTGCAGGGCGTGGTCGTCGACGACTGGGGAAGAGTCGGTGTTCCAACCCTGCGCTATTCGGCTCGGTAGTTAGATGATCAATTCCAAGGGATGCCTGCGGAGGGTGTGGGGTGGGCGGTGGCCGACGCCACCGCGAAACGGTCAGGCGGCGGGCTGCTGGTTCTGGTTGTCGAGGTGGCAACAGGCGGTCAGGCGTCAGGGTCGACTCCGGGGTGCGTGAACCGCACGGGCTTGCCCAGCGACCGGGCATAGGCGATTTCGGCGCGGGTGCTGTCTCCGATGTAGTCGCCGACTACGAGCACCTCATCAGCGAGCCGGATCTTCGCCCGGTGCAGACCGTCGAGCCGAACCTTCAGCGCCTCTGCCTCGACAGGATCGGACCAAAATTCGTGCGGCGACTTCATGTCAATGCCCGGTTTGACGACAATCTTTCCGGCTTTGGTCTCCCGCAGATCGGCCTCGTTCATCTCGGTCATGAAGCGGGTGGAACCGCAGATCACGACGATATGCGGGAGGCTCAACAGCTTCTTCGCGTCGGCGAGCTTCTCCTCGGGGGTGAGCAGATGCGGGTATGACACTGGTTCCTCCTGGTGGTGCGGCCCAAGGGGTGCCTGCGGAGACGAGAACGAGGGTGCCAGGCACTGCGGCAGTCCTCGCGCGGACCGAGGCGTGCGCCTATCGGCTGGCGTACGCGTGGTACCAGCCCTGCCTGCACTGTCCCCGGGGCGGGTTCATTGCCTTCGTGCTCGCCATCTCAGCTGTCTCCTTGTGGGTGGAGGGCGCGGGCAGCCCAGATGAGACGCTGCCCGGCGTGGTCGGTGAGCAGGTCGGGGGCTTCGTGCAGGGGGCAGGAGGCGTCACCGTCGCGGTCGGGCTCGATTTGCTCGGCCCGCTTCGCGGCGGTGGCGATCAGCTGCGCCAGGGCCGGGATGAATCCGCCGGGAGGGTCGGTGTCCTCGATAAGCTCGCGCAGGATCGCGGCGAGCTGCTCCTGGTCGACATCGTCGGCGCTGAGGTCGTCCTCGATCTGCTGGAGAGCCGGGGAGGCGATGCTGACCGAGGCGCGGAAGCGCTCCGGGCGCATGCGGGTCACGGCCGCCGTCACAGCGCGAGGCCAGCGGCGGCGAGCGCGAGCAGGACCAGGGTGGCGAGCGACAGGTCGACCGCGCGCCGCAGGTGGGTGAACTTCCGTACGGCGAGGGTGGACAGGACCCGGATGCGGGCGGCTCGGGTGTCGCCGTCCATGCAGGCGCGGATCTCGTCTTCGTCCAGGCGTGCCCAGTACGGGAAGGACGCCTTGTCGTCGCCGCGCAGGCGGGGCCTGACGACCAGGAGCAGCAGCACGGCGGCCGCGCCCAGGGCGAGGACGGCGAGTGCGCCGAAGGCCTTCGTCGCGGTCGGCAGGTTCTTGTCGGCGATGGACGCGAGGCCGGCGAGGACGGCGCCGTTGAAGGCGAGCAGTAAGGACGACTTGCTGTCCGTGCGTCCGATCTCGTTGACGACGGATGCGCAGGCGGTGTCCAGGTTCTTGTCGACGGTGGAGGCGGGGACCGTGACGGTCGTCATGAGCGGGGTTCTCCTTGCGGAACGTGAAGGGGCGGCCCGTGTGGGCCGCCCGGGGTGGCTTCGGTGCATCGGAGGTCAAAACGACGGTTCATCCGCGGGCCCCACCCTGGTGTCATGCCGTCACCTGCGGTCGAAGCAGTGCTCGTCGCGCTTGATGGTGGTGGGGTCGGTGGCGGTGTGGGTCATGGAGTCGCCGCCTCCGGTGACCGTGGTGGTGTTGGTGACCTGGCGGAGGGCGTGGCAGGAGACGTCGACCGTCAGCTTGATCGGCGGGTACTTCTGCCCGGAGGCCAGGACATCACTGCGGGTGCAGGTCAGCGTGGACCGGTTGCAGTTCCAGCCCGAGCCACTGATCTTGTCGGCGGTAAGCCCCTTCGGCAGGGTGTCGTGAACCGTAACCGTGCTGCCGCCAGTTGGGCCGGTCCCGTTGTTGCCGACCGTGATGGTGTAGGTGCCGTCCTTGCCCTTGGTGAAGTGCCCGATGTGCCTCTTGGCGATGGTCAAGGAGGGCTTCTGGCAGCCGGGCTGGATGGTCGTGGAGTCGGTGGCGGTGTGGGTCATGGAGTCGCCGCCTCCGGTGACGGTGGCCGCGTCGGTGCCCTGAGCTGGAGCCGTGCAGGACACGTCGACCTGCAGGGTGATGGGTTGGTAGCTGCTTCTGGCGGCCAGGACGTCACCGCGCGTGCACGTCAGCGTGGCCAGGGTGCAGGTCCATCCCGTGCCGGTGATGCTGGCCGCGGTGAGTCCTGCCGGCAGGGTGTCGTGCACGGTGACCGTGCTGCCGTCAGTTGGGCCGGTCCCGTTGTTGCCGACGGTGATGGTGTAGGTGCCTTGCTGGCCTTGGGTGAAGTTTCCGGTGTGGGTCTTGGCGATGGCCAAGGTGGCCTTCGGGGTGAGGTAGCTGATGGTGATGCCCGCGGCGGCGCTGGTCACGGTGGGGCCGGTGCCGCCAGTGGGGACGACGGACGAGCCACCGCCCCCACCACCCGCATTTCCGGACGGGGTGATCGAGGTGTTGATGTCGCCGCCGCCGCCTCCGCCGTAGTAGCCGCCGCCGCCTCCACCACCCGTCCGGGAGAGGCCCGGGCCGCCGCCGTCGCCTCCGGTGCCGAGTGTGCCGGGGGCGCCGCTAAAACCGCTGGGGGACGTGCCACCGGCCCCGCCCTGGGTGGCCGTGCCCGCCCCGCCGCCGGTTCCCCCGCTGCACGTCCCGTCCGCGCCGGGCTGGCCGGCGTCCCCGCCCTGGCTGCCGCCCGTGCAGGACGGGCTGAAGACCTCACCGGCTCCGCCGCCGCCCGCGGCCACGATGAGGCGGGAGTCGGTGGTAGTGAGGGGGGTGGTGCGGGGCTGGGTACGGATGTCGGAGGCTCCGCCTCCACCACCGCCGAAGCGGCTGCTGCCGCCGCCGTTGAAGCCACCGATGCACGGCGACAGCGGGTAGCAGCCGGGGTTGTGAGTGGGAGTGCCACCAACCTCGACGTAGAGGGTCTGCCCGCCGGACAGGCCGGTGAGGGTGCCCGACACCTGGGCGCCCCGGCCGCCGGGCGTGTTGCTGGCACCCTCCAGGCCGCCAGCCGCGCCGATCGCCGTGACGTCGACCTGGCTGACGCCGTTCGGGACGGTGAACGTCTGCTCGGCGCCGGTGAACGTGAACGTGCAGGTAGTGGTGGGGCCGGACACCGTGCAGGTGCCCTGTGCGTGGGCGGGTGCGGACAGCGCCACCGGGGCGACGGCGGCGGTGCAGAACACGCGGGCCGCCACGGCCAGCGCCCGGCCCCGACTCCGCGCCGAACCGGCACGATGCCTGCGCGCTGAGCCTGGCTGGCTGGCAGCCGCCGACAGTGAGAACGTCACGGTCAACTCCAGGAGACAGAAGAAGGTCTTGGCGAGGGATCGCCTTCCGCCACTGTGGATCAGGCACCCCATGCCCTGACCGGCGACAGGCCTGACACACCGTCCGGTTCACACCAGCGGTATTCAGGCTTGGCTTTCAGCAGCACCCGGGCCCGAGCGCACAATCACGGTCCCGAAGCAAGCACCCAGGCGCTTTCGAAACTCGGGTTCTGGTCCAACTTCTGTGGAGCTCTCACGCTCTGTAACCTGTCGGGACTGGATGGCCCTTCGTGACTCGTTGACAGACCTGTTTGGGATCAT
>NZ_JBVKBA010000030.1:0-71863 GCF_055639175.1 Streptomyces sp. NPDC107546
GCGATGCTCCCCCACTGCCTGAAGGGCGTGGGAGGTGCCCCCAGCACCGGACGCCGCGAGCTTTCCGGCAAACCTTTCCGGCCACAGCACTAGGCAGCGCCTGTCGTGGCGATCTGCGGTGGCGGGCGAGGCGCCCTGAATCTTGCCACGGCACTGATCGGGGACCTTGGCGGGCGGACGGCCGTGATCGGTGGACTCGACAGCGCCCGGCAGTTGGAAGAGATCGCGGGATTCGTCATGAGGGTTGTCGTATCCGCCCACAACCCAGGGTTCGCCGCGCCCGATGTCGACCCGGCGCTGGCCAGCGAAACACGCACGCGAAGGAGGCGGGGGTTTACCCGCTTTTACCTCTTCGGTGAGCTGGGTATTTGTGTTATTCAGGAGGTGTGCGGTGAAGGGTCTCGGGGCTTGATCGCATGGACTCGGGAATGCTTTCCGGCATGTGCCGGAGTCAGCGAGCTGGGTGAGCTGCATGGACCCCACACCCCCCTCTTCCTGTGGTTCGCCGTTCGACATGGTCAGCGGCGCCCTGGCGAATTACATCCCCAGGGCCGGTACAACGGCGGCCACAGGTCCTGCCGCTTCACCGGACGACCACGGTGCCCGTCGGCCCGCAGGTGCCAGCAAGGAGAGCGGAGGTCAGGAACAGATCCTCGGGGCCGTCAATCTCGACCGGGATTTGAGAATCACCAGTTGCAATCTGGACGCTGTTCCCTTCGAGGGGGTGAGTGTCGCGCCGGGGGCCCCTTTCTCCGATCTGCTGCCGCCCGGGGACGTACCGACGGTCACGCAGCGGTTGCAGAAGGTTCTCGAGACGCGGGAGGCGCACGTCGCCCGGGTCCAGCGCCTGCGACGGGAGGACGGGACAGAGCTGGTGGTCTCGATGAGCATCCTGCCGGCCGCATCACCGCAGGAAGGTCTGACAGTCTCCCTGATCGCCATGGCCAAGCGGCTGCACCTGTACGCTTCCGCGGCCGCGATCGGGACCTCATTGGACATCGGCGAGACCGCGCAGTCCCTGGCCCAGTCCCTGCTGGCGTGGGGGGACGTGGCCGCCGTCGACCTCGACTACGCCGTGTGGACGGGAGAGGCCGTCACCGAGCAGGCGCAGGAGCGCATCCGGCTGCGGCGCGCGGCCGTGGTGCCGGACCGCGCCTGGCCTGAGGGGTACCTGACTCCCGGGGACAACCTTCCCCGCGAAGCAAGTCGTCTCCTGGCCGGTGCGGTCAGGCGCGACGATGTGCCGCAGGCCATCGTCATTCCCGACCGCGAAGCGATCGAGCGGGTACTCAACGATCCGAAGCTGGTGCGCGCCTTGGTGCCCGGCGACCGGCCGGTGAGTGTCGCCTGCATACCGCTGGTTGTGGAAGGACCAGAAGGCACACCAGGGCCCATCGTGCTGGGCGTGACGGAGGTCTGGCGGCGGCCGGATCGCCTCTTCCGCGACAGTGAGCTGCTCGACTTGCAAGAACTCGTGGCCAAAACCGCCCGTCATGTGGATCTGGCCCGCCAGCATCAGCGTGAGCACGCCCAGGTCCTGGCGCTGCAGCGCCGGCTGCTGCCGCGGGCCGGCAGCGACACCATCGAGGTCGCAAGCGTCTACCAGCCCACCAACCCCGACAGTGCGGGCGTCGGCGGTGACTGGGTGAACAGCTTTCCCCTACCGTGTGACCGTACCGCGCTGGTCGTCGGTGACGTCGTCGGGCATGGGCTGGGGGCCGCGGCGGCCATGGGCCAGCTGAGCATGGAGGCCCGCGCGCTGCTGTCGGCGGGGCTGGGGCCCGGGGAGGTGCTGGAGCGTCTGGACGAGACGGTCACGCTCCTGGACGACACGGACGCGGGCCTGGCGGCCGGCTACAGCGCGCTGGGCTCAACGTGCTGCATCGCCGTCTATGATCCGGTCGACAACCGGATGGTGATGTCCAATGCCGGCCACCTGCCCCCGGTCCTCGTCCAGCCCGACGGATCCGCCAAGACCATCACGGCGCAACCTCACCCGGGCCTGGGAGCCGAGTTCGCTGTGCGGGAGCCGTTCGACGTGCAGGAGTTCGCCGCGCCGCCCGGCTCGCTCCTCACCCTCTACACCGACGGCCTGGTGGAGGATCCAGCGGCCTCGATCGACGACGGCATCCGTCGGCTGACGGACGTGGTGCGCGAGGTGCATCCCTGGGACGATCTGCAGCTGGCCGCGCGTCGCGTGGTCGCCGCGCTGGCCCCGCAGGGGCACCTGCGGGACGACGTCACCCTGCTTCTGGCGCGTATGGCCGGCCGCCGCGGCCGGGACACCGCGACCTGGCAGCTGCCCGCCCGCGATGACACAGCTGCCCGAACCCGCGCCCTGGCCCACTCACTCCTGCGGCGATGGGACATGAGCGACCAGGCCCGGGACAGTGCGCTGTTGGTGATCAGTGAACTGGTGACCAACGCCGTCCGGTTCGGGACCGGGCCTGTCACGGTGCGGCTGGTGAGGGCCAGGGGCCGTCTGTCGTGCGAGGTTGGCGACGCCGGCAATGGCCGGCCCCGACTGCGCCGCGGTGAGCTACTTGGCGACGGCGGGCGCGGCCTGCACGTGGTCCACAAGCTCACCACACGCTGGGGGGTGCGGTGGACCAACACCGGCAAAGCCGTCTGGGCCGAACTGAAGGCATAGCATCCCTGCCGCACTGAGTGGCGAGCTTCGGCTACAGCCAGCCAGAAGCCCCGGCCGCCGCTCGTCGGGCATCGTCTGCTCCATATGCTCCAGCACCCGCGTCGCAGGCCACGGACACCCGGCCCAAGAACGGCACGCAGCCATGCCGCGCCCGAACGAGCGCCAATGGCCGCATCGATGTGCTGACCGTAGCGCCACCTCGGGTGCAACCGCAGCAGGGGAACGGTCCGGGGGCCCAGGTCGCCCGACGTCACACGGTCACAGCAGCCAGACCCCAAGGGCGGCGATGGCAAGGCCGATCGTGAGGACCAGCGGCCCGACCACGCGATCACCCCACTTCCTACGGCCTTCGAGGCGCCGCATGCCGACGGACACGACCCCACCGGCAATGACGATCGCGCATCCGGCGATCACGACGAGCGCCACAAAGAGGGGACCCCAGCCCGGCTCATGGTTCGAGTTGTTGTGCGCGACCCCTGCCAGGATCACGTCCCTGAGCTCACCGTGCACGGATCACTCCCCGCCTTCTCGACGTCCTCGGCCAGGTCCTGGAGCGTTCGTCGCCGCGTCCCACCCGTGGCTGGCCTCGTTCGAACGATCACGGGGCGGATGCCCCGCTGCCTGAGCAGTCTCCGGTACTTGTCGTGGTCGTAGCCGCGGTCCGCGAACAGCATGTCGGGCCGGTGCCTGGGCCGGCCGACGACACCGGCCACCGCTGGGACCTTGTCCAGCAGCGGTATCAGCTGGGTGACGTCGTTGCGGTTGCCGCCGGTCGGCGACACCGCGAGCGGGATGCCCTGGCCATCGGTGAGGACGTGGTGCTTGCTGCCCGGCCGTGCGCGGTCGACCGGGCTGGGACCGCTGGCTTCCCGCCCCTATAACTGGTGCGGTGGCGCGGACCTTCCGATGATGTAGATCGCTCGGTAGTGGCCCGGAACATGACCGGGCCGACGTGGGCGGAATGGCTCTGGCGGGATAACTGCATTTGCCCGTCGGCTGTCGGTCAGCGGAAGTCGCTGGGAACGTAGGCGTTGGTCCAGTGTGAGAAGGCAGCGCGGTCGGTGGCAGTGAGGGCCGGGCCGGTGATGCGGTACTGCTGGTAGAAGCGTTGCCCTACGTCGATCCGGACGCCGCGTACCTGCAAGTGGGTGTGGTGGAGCAGGCGGTGGCGGCCGGATGCGCAGGTCGGCTGGCAGGTGTTGATGTCCACAGTGCCGGTAGCGGTCACTGTCTGCCCGCCCCAGGTGTTCCAGCGCAGATCAGTAAGCGCGACGTGCGAGGTCACCTCAAAGACGCTCGGTCGGGCCGAAGGGTGCTGGGACAGGTCATCCAGCAGGATTGTCGTTGGCGTCGGCTGCCAAGACGCGGCCGACGCGAGCACGACGGTGACGGCGACAGCAATGACAGAGCGCAGAACCCTAACCTGACCTGGCATGCCTCGCCTCCCTTGAGGTACGGGCAGCGGCCCTGCCGCTGTCGAGTGCTTTTCCAGATCAGCTCCACCACGGTGGTTTCCAGGCTAAGCCGTCTGCACGGGTGGCGCCTGTCGTACGTCACTCGAGGCGGGAGTCGATGAGGTCGGCGCCGTCGGCGAGGAAGGCCCGTGCGCTGGCCCGTCCTGGCGCGGCCCCACCCGGGAGCGGGCTGCGGTTTGGCGGGGCGGGTCTTTCGGGCGGCTATCCGGTTCAGCTTCGCCCGTGCCCGCTCGGAGACCTTAGACTTCGTTGTAATTGGTCAGGTCCGCTGCCGTTGCCCCAACAGGCGGGCCTGCTCGTACTTCAGCGAGGAGAAGCCCTGGCGCGCGTAGGCCGCGAGCTCCTCGCTGGGGAACGACACCACCGAGAGGTGCTGGTCGTGGAGTCCCTGCGCCCATCGGGCGGCTGTGATCTCATAGCCAGACACATGCGCACACAGGTGGAGCAGAAGCGGCGGCATCTCTGGTTCGCTCAACAGGTCCGCGTGTTTGATGACCAGGTCGCGCATGGCCTGGATGTTCGGAAGAAAGACGGTAGTGACCCACAGCCGCCACTCGGTGAGCTCTTCAGGAGTGGGCGGGGGCTCATGAGCGAACGGCGACTTTCCGCCAGGGCGAGCGTGACGTTCCACGAACGCGCTGAACGTGCGGCTGTTGGCTTCCGTGAGGGCGAACAGGGGCCCATAGAAGTCGCTGAGCTGGCGATTCACGCGAGCAAGACGTTCCTGACGCTGCGACAAACGCAAGCCGTTGAGGTAGGTGACGACATAGCCGACGAACGCCAGCCCGATGGTGACGACCACTGCGATCATGAGGGGCGATGCTAGCGAGCAGTGCGCTCCCTGGTCAGACGGCCGTAGCAGATACGGATTGCTGCGATGCCCGCGAAGGCCAGGAAGTGATCGGCCTTGCGTTCGTAGCGGCGGTGGAGTCTGCGGACGCCGCCAAGCCAGCTCACCGTCCGTTCGACGGTCCAGCGGTGTCGGCCGAGCCTGGCAGAGGAGTCGACGCCCTTGCGGGCTATCCGAGGCGTGATACGGCGGCTGCGGAGCCATTGACGCAGGTGGTCGTAGTCGTATCCCTTGTCGGCATGGAGCTTGGCGGGACGGCCCCGTCGGGGGCCACGACGGGAGCGGATTGGCGGTATGCCCCGCACCAGCGGTTCAAGTCCCAGGCTGTCGTGAGTGTTTGCCGCGGAGATCCCGATCGAGAGAGGCAAATCGGACCTATCAGTCAGCAAGTGGATCTTCGAGCCATTTTTACCGCGATCCACAGGATTCGGACCCGTCAGTTCCCCCCTTTGAGAGCCCGCATGTTCACCGAGTCGATCGCGCACCGCGACCAGTCCAGTTTCCCTTGCGAGCCGAGCTCGTCCAGGATCAGGCGATGCAGCTTGGCCCACACCCGAGCCTGGCTCCACTCGGCGAAGCGCCGGTAAACCGTTGACCACGATGGTCCGAATGCTTCCAGCGTCTGTCTCCACGTACAGCCGGAGGTCGAGAACGCATGTGGACTATGCCGCTGTCGAGGTCGATCGGCCCGCGGTAGGGATCGCCCTCGCCCTCGTCGTCGCGCATCCACTCCAGACGGCGTCGCTCCTCGTGCTGGTGGCGGGCGCTGGGACGGAAGATCTCTTCGAGGATGTTCACCGGAGCGAACGGGCTTGACCGGGCCGGGGTTCCCGGCGTCGGCCGGACAGATGGTTCGAACGGTTGTCGATCATCAGGGGCTCCTGACTGTGGATCAGGGACGACAGCCGCCTCCGGAGAAGAGGGAGCTTCGGTGCGCTGAGAGTTCTGCTACGGCCCTGGACGCCGCAGCATCCGGGGCCGTAGCGGGAGGCGCGTCAGCCGTTGCGGGCGGCTTCGGGGCCGGTGATGCGTCTGAGCAGGGGGAGGGTGGAGGCGATGATCCCGAGCGCGGTGGCCAGTCCGACCGCGACCAGCGCGTAGTACGCCGCGTCCGGCGAGATCAGGTCGTAGTGCATCTGCGAGGTCAGGAACATCGCCGACGCGGCGAAGGCGGTGCCGATCGCGATCGCGGAGACCGCCAGCAGCGGCAGGGCGCTCTCCAGGCCGACCACGCGCTGCAGCAGCCGCAGCGGCGCGCCGGTGAGCCGCAGGATCGCGAACGGGCGCCTGCGGTCCGACAGGCCCGCGACGACGCTCACCGCCAGACTGCAGCCCGCGATCGGCAGCGTGGTCAACAGCACCACGTTGGCCAACTGCCGCCAACCGGCCAGCTCCTGCTGCAGGGTGGTGTCCCAGTCGCCGACCGTGCGGGCCTGCTCCTGCGGATAGGCAATGGTGAGCAGGGTCCGCACACGCTCCCTGGCCGCCGTCGACCCGTCGGTGGCCACGTAGACCAGTTGCACGGGCAGCCTTGCGACGGCGGCCGGGCTGATCTCGGCGGCAGGCCACTGGCGGCCCGGCTGCGAGACCAGGCTGCCGAAGGTGAAGAAGTCGACAGCCGCGACGCTCGCCCCGGCGGGGCAGCGGCCGACCATCGGGATCTGCGCGAGATCGGAGCAGGAAACCAGCGCGGGTACCAACGGGGGGTGATCGCCCGGGACCGGGACCTTGCCGACGCCGCCGGGGTTGGCGTGCACGGCGGCCAGGCCGCGGACGCCCGGAATCGCCCGGATCTCGGTGAGCAGCCGTGTCGGGGTGGTCCCGGCCAGCGGCGCCCCGCCGGGGTCGCCGTCCTCCACCACCGTCCGGGTCTGCTGGTCGCCGCCGAGCGTGCCGCGGTGGTGGTTGATGGTGCCGATGATGCTGATCGTGGCGGTGGTCACGAACAGGGCCAGGACGAGGCCGCTGACCGCGCGGAAACCGGCCTTCGGGTCGTCGGCGAGCCGGCGCACCGCGATCAGCGTGGCCGGTCGTCGGGTGCGCCGGGCCACCGCCCGGGCGGCGGTCATGGTCAGCCACGGCCCGGCGATCAACAGGCCCAGCATCGCCACCAGGAAGCCGGGCAGGTAGGCCGCCGCCTGGCCGTTCCCGGTCGTAGGGCGGCGGTTGATGAAGTACGCCAGCTCGGCCAGGCCCGCCGAGAGTGGGATCAGCCGCCAGGCGCGCGGCGGGCGCGGGGTCACTCGGCGGCTCACGCCGAGCGGGGAGATGGTGACCCGGCGCAGCGCCAGCCGCGCCGCGATCGCCGCCGCCACCGGCACGCCGACGGCGACGCCGAGGACCTGGGGTGCGCTGAGTGTCAGATCCGAGAGGAAGAACCGCTGCTGCCCGGTGAACGGGATGGTGGCGACCAGCGGGCGCAGCGCGGCGTAGAGCCCGAAACCGACCGCTGTCCCGGCGGCCGCCGCCAGCGTCGACTCCACCGCCGAGATCACCGCCACCTGCCGGGGAGTGGCGCCGACCAGCCGCATCGCCGCGTAGCGCTGCTCGCGGGTGGCGGCGGACAGACGCGTCGCGGTGCCGATGAAGATCAGCACCGGGAAGATCAGCGCGCCGGCCACCACGGAGGAGATAAGCGTCATGGCGTCACCGCGCACGGCGTTGTCCCAGCACTGGTTGTCGCAGGAGAGCGGCCGGGTACTGGCGATGGTGGTGACCTCTCTCGCCCCTGGTTCACCCTTGATCTGCGCCGGGGTACGGCCGATGACGGCGATCAGCGAGTCCGGGGAAGCCAGAGCGGCGTCGCCGGTCGTGCCGGCGAGCCGGCCCGGGAAGCGGTCGCCCAGTTGGTCGGCCGGGGTGTCGCGGATCAGTTCGGCCAGTGCAGGAGAGGCGTAGTACTCGCCGGGGGCCGGCAGGTGCGTCAGGCCGGGCGGGACGGGAGAGGTCGGGCCGGTCGCGGCGACATCGACCTCGGTGAGAGATTTGCCGTCGTAGTAGTCGCCGTGCGGCCGCCACCACAGCGGGTCCGCCGACGCTGTACGGCTCTCGGCGCCGGTGTCGAGCCAGACCTGGCGCTGGTTCGTCCGTTCGACGGCGTTCATGCTGGCGAAAGTCGACAGCAGCAGCCCGACCCCGATGGCCACCGCGGCGGCGATCATGACCAGGCGGGCGATCGCCGCCCGGCCGCCGCTGACCGCCATGCGGAGGGCAAAGGCGATCATGAGGCGATCCGTCCGGTCGTGAGCAGGCTGGCCTTACCGTCCCGGACCATTGCCTTCCGGTCGGCGTACGCGGCGACCCGGGGCTCGTGAGTCACCAGGACGACGGTGGTGCCCTCCTCGTGGGCCGCGTCCACCATCAGCTCCATCACCTGCTCGCCGGTCAGCGAGTCCAGCGCCCCGGTCGGCTCGTCTGCGAACAGCACCTTGGGCCGGGTCACCAGGCCGCGGGCCAGCGCCACCCGCTGCGCCTGGCCACCCGACAACTCCCCGGAGCGGCGCCGCTCCAGGCCGTCCAGGCCAAGCCGGGCGAACCAGGGCCGGGCCTCGGCGAGCGCGGTCGCCCGGCGCACGCCGGAGAACAGCAGCGGCAGGGCGACGTTCTCCTCGGCGCTCAACTCGGGGACGAGCTGGCCGAACTGGAAGACGAAGCCGAAGGTGTCGCGGCGCAGTGCGCTACGGTCCGCCTCGTTCATGGTGTCGATGCGGCGTCCGTCGAAGTGCACCTCGCCCGAGTCGGGGGTGAGGATGCCGGCCAGACAGTGCAGCAGGGTGGACTTGCCCGAGCCGCTCGGACCCATCACGGCGAGCACCTCGCCGGCCTCGATGGCCAGGCCGGCGCCGCGCAGGGCGGAGGTCTCGCCGAAGGAGAGGGTGAGGTCGCGGGCCTCGATGAGGGCGGTCATGCGCGCACCGCCTCGGCGAGCGCATCCATCCGGGCCGCGGTCAGCTCGATCCAGTGCAGGTCGGCCTCCAGATGGAACAGGCCGTGGTCGGCGAGCAGGGCGTCGACGAGCGTGCCGGTGCGGCGCAGCTGGGTCAGCTCGTGCATCCGCTGCAGGTGGGCGGCCCGCTGAGTGTCGAGGTACTGCTGGGCGTCGCGGCCGAGCATCAGGGCCAGCACCACCTTGGTGAACAGCACGGTCTGCAGATTGGGCTCGGGGGCCACCGGCTCGGTGAGCCAGGCCTCGAACTCCGTCGCCCCGGCCTCGGTGATCACGTAGCGCTTGCGCTCGGGGCCGTCCCCGGGCTCCGCCTCGCCGGCAATGACCTTTCCGTCCCGCGCCAACCGGCCAAGTGTCGTATAGACCTGCCCGTAGGGCAGCGGCTTGCCTCGGCCGAAAAACGCGTCGTAGTCACGCTTGAGGTCGTAGCCGTGGCTCGGCTCCCGCTCCAGCAGTCCCAACAGGGTGAGAGGAACACTCATGAGAGGGACCCTACACCGCAGATATACTCTGAGTGTATATCTGCGGAGAGTACGTCCGTGAACTTCGGGGGCTGGCGTCCCGAACCGGGCGGGCCCCCTGATGCGGGAACCCATCGCTCAGGGCACACGTCGAGGCCCGCACGTGGTCTGCGCGACACTCAGGCAGCAGCGTGCGGCCCGCGCCCGGGACTGCGACCAGCGAGTCGCCTGAGCCACCCATCAGGGACGTTCGTTCAGGGCTTTGGGCCCAGCTCCCGGTTGGCGGGCGTAAGGGCGGTCCCACCGCGCAAGAGGGCGATCACTCCACGGAGTCGAAGCGGCTGGTGTCCCCGTGTGTGTCGTTGCCGACCTCCAGGCTGCCCCCGGCGGCGTCCTTGGGGGTGAGGGTGAAGGCGATTCGATGGGTACGGCTCTGGGAGGCCTTCGCATCGGCGTCGGCGTTGACCACCCATGCCCTGACGCCGCCCTTGACCCCGGCCTCGCGACGGAGTTCGACCGTGAACTCCATCTGAATCGGGCCGACGTCGAAGCGCACCGCTTCCCCGGCCCCGGCCGCTGCCGCCTGCATCAGCCCGTCCCTGATCGCCCTCACCGCGGTGGCGAGTTCGATGTCCTGGAAGTCCGGCACTGACCCTCCTGTCGTCGACTGATGATCGACGGTAGGGCATGCCGCCCCGTCCCGTCTTCGTCACCGGCCGCTGAGGCGGCGCCACCAGGGAGACGGTGACTTCGGTGCATCGGCCGTGGGGTGGTGCCTCAGCATTCGGCGTACCGAACCAGGCGGCAGGCACTCGGCTCCGGTGACCCGCAGATCGCCTGAGGATGCCCAGCTCAGGGTGACCGAGACGTCGGCAACGCCGGCGAGCGCGGAGAGGTCCACGGTCGCCGACCTGCGGCCCGCGTGCGTGAACTGTACGTGCAGGCGCAGTTCCTGAAGCGAAGGAAGCATCCGGGGAAGGAGATCTGCGGTGCAGAGGTCTCCGGTCGCATAGGCGGTGACCTGCGCGCTGGTGACGCCGGGCAGACGGACCGCCCGTGAGAGGTCCGATGGGCAAAGGTCTTCGATGGCGAGGTCCACGTCTTTCAGCGAGGGGAGCCGGCTGAGGGCGGCCAGCTCTTCGGCCGGCACCGGTGCGCCGGGCAGGGCGAGCGAGGTGAGGTGCGGCCAGCGACGGATGGCATGGAGGTCGGCGACGACCAGGTTGCCGAGGAGCCGGAGGCGTCGGAGATCTGTCGGAAAGGGGACGTCTGCCAGTGCGAGGCGGCGTGCCGCCCCGCCCCGATCCCATCGAAAAGTTGCATCGTGGAGTGTCTCCACCTCCTGCAACGGGGACAGGTCAGGGCCGCCGGGCACGTTCCGGAGTATGACGGTGTTCATACGGAGGCGACGCAGCGCCGAGTAGTCCGTGAGGCCGCCGCAGTCGGAGAGGCACAACGCGGATAGTTCCGGCAGTTCCACCGCCAGGAACTCCAGGTCGCGCAGCACGTCGTTGGCATCGAGGGTGAAGTCGTCCGGGCGGGCGCGGCGGAGCACGGGCGAGAGTGCCTCTGCCGGGAAGTCGCCCACGCAAGCGAGCGCGGGGACCGAACCCATCGTGGAGAGTGCGGAGAGCTGCGCCGAACTGCTTACGGTGAGGCGTACTCCTGCGAGCGGTGTGTGGACGAGGATGCCCTCTGCGTATGCCCGGGCGTCGAAGCCGTCCCAGGCGTCCGCGAGTTCCTGTCGGACGTTCTGGTCCGGATGCACCCTGAAGGAGTGCAGCACCTGATAGGCGTGCTCCCCGCCCAGCAGCCGGGCGGTACGGACGACCGCGCCGGCCTGCCCCGCCGTGAGCCCCTCGGGCGAGGGGAGCAGGTCCAGTGCCACCGTTCCGGCCTGAGCGAGCAGCTCGGCGTCCGCCGGGCTCTCGGGCGGAACCAGGGCTGCCGCACGCCTCTCGACCTCGGCGCGAACGTCAGGGGCGAGAGCCGTCGCGTGCTCCAGGCACGCTGCGGCAAGCAGGTGCAGCCGCTCGCGCTGCGGGGAGGCGGCCATGTCGCCGAGTTCCAGCAGGCGGCGCAGTAGTGTTGCGCGTTCGTCCGCGCGGGCGTGCCCGACCGCCATCCGCACCACGTCTTCCCACTGCGGCTCGTGGGCGTGGGCGGCCACCAGGTTGAGGTCCTGGCCCTCCACGGCGGCCTTGGACCCGAGGTAGTCCTGGAAAGTGCGGTGGATGAACTCGACGGTGTCGGGGGACGGCGCGCGCAGGATTCCACTGCGCAGCAGCAGGTGGTCCAGAACGTCTGCGGCCTGCTCGGGCGCGGCGACCTGAGGCATCGAGCGCAGGGCATCGGCGACGACCCGCAGCACGTTGGAGCGGTCGGCCTCGGCATGGCCGTTGCGGATCATCCAGTAGGCGAGCTGCTGCAGCAGCCACAGTTGTGCGCTCTCGTTGATCTGCAGATGCGTGGCGACTCTCCGCTGCACGTCGCGACGGACCAGCAACATGCTCAGCGCGGCCTCGTAGAGCTCCAGTCGGTTCTGCGGCAGGTAGGAGTTGCGGTCACGGTTCAGCGCGCAGATCATCGCGCACATCAGGGGGTTGGTCGCAAGGCGACCCAAGTCGTTCTTACGGGGCAGGGCATCGGCCAGTACCTGCTCGTACTCCGCCAGCTGGGCCCGATCATCTGAGCGCTCGACGGTCCGGGCGGCCGCCTGGTGCCAGCGATGCATGAACGCGGTGACGTCCTGACGGTTCATCGGCAGCAGGTTCAGCTCGGTGAACTGCTGGCTGCTCAGCCAGCCGTCGTCCACGGCCGAGGGCCGGGTCGTCACCAGGAAGACGCAGTCGGGGTAAAGAGTGATCAGTTGTTTGAGCCAGTCCCGGGTCCGCTGTCGGTCACCCTCCTGGATCTCGTCCACGCCGTCGATGAGCAGGAGGGCGCGCCCGGACTGAAGGACCTGGTCGGCCCAGCCTTCGGGCTGAAGGGAGTGCAGCGGATTGCCGACGGCGGAGAGGAAGTCCTGTGGTTCCGGCAACGCGTCGCGACGGGTGAGGGTGCGCAGGGGCAGGACGAACGGCAGGCAGCCCTGAAGGTGCCCGAGCGCCAGGGGAAACTCCCGCCGGGCTGCGGTCACAGCCAACCACTGCACCAAGGTCGTCTTGCCGGAACCGGCGTGGCCGCGCAGGAGGATGCGGGTCCGGCGTGCGAACGCCGTCTCGACGCGCTGTCGGCCGCCGCCGACCGGATCGTGGAACCGGTCACCCGGCTCGCCGACCGTGTCCTCCGATCCCGGCCTTCGCCTGTGATGGGGCGCCAGCTCCAGGCTCAGATACGCCGTGTCCAGGGGCCACTGCGCGTGTTCCTGGCGGCTGAAGTCGAGTCCGAAAATCCTGAGTTCGTTGTAGAACTCGGCTACGTACGCCGCATACCGGCGCTCGAACTCGGCGTGCGGGTTGTGCTCCGGATCCGTGAGTTCGTCCACGGTCGGCTGATGACCGGTGTGTTTCACCAGCCGCTCCACGAACTCCGGGTCACCGAAGAGGACGCGGCTGCGTACGGCTTCAAGGCGACCGTGCTGCCAGTTGACGGGGTCGGTCACCACCACACCGATGATCGTTCCCTGCGCGAACAGGGCCGCACCGGACATGCCCGCCCACGGCGAGGGCCCTTCCGTCCGCGCGAGAGGCGGCGTGTACGGACTGTCGAGTACGTATCGCGAGCGGACCATGCGCGAACCAGGCTTGAACGTGCCGACGATCTGCTCCGTGTCGAGTCCGTCCTCGCCGTCGCGCTGCATCCGCGGGAAGCCGATGGCCTGGCAGGATTCCATCGGCGCGAGTCCGGAGGGCACGCCCCAGCGCACCGGCTTCAGCTGCTCGGCGAGTTCGGCAGGGATCAGGTCTCGCTTGGCCAGCAGCAGCGCGGCATCGCACTCGCGGTCGTGCCGCGACCACACCACGCGGCATTCGACCTCTCCGACACCGCCGAGCGCCGCGACGTTCGCCAGGTAGCGGTTCTGCACCACGTGTCCGGCGGTGAGGACGAGACGGGGTGTCAAGAGATACCCGCTGCCCTGGCGGGTGCCGAGCACGGCGGCGATGCGGAAGCGTTCCGGTCCCACGGGTCACATTCTCCGCAGAAGTAGTGTTCGGTGGCTGCCTGCTGTGGTGGAGCGCCCGAGCAGTCGGCTGGGCCGGCCCTGATCCCCGCCACCGCTTTCGCATTGGTCCGCCCGCTCCCACTCTAGGACATCAACCACCGTGACGTCGGCAATTCCGCGGCTCACAGGGGCAGTTGGAGCGCTTGGGAAAGTACCGCGTCACCGACCCGCAGCACCTGATCACCGCCGTCCGGCGGGGCTTACGCCGGTCCAGTACCGCCACGACGTCCTCGACGGCTGCCTCACCGGCACCGGACTCGTGCCCGCTCCACCATGACGACATCACGCATTGAGTTGATCTTGGATGGCCCTGGAGATCAATGGAACCGCAGTGGGGGCTGAGATTGATCATGACCGTCGCCGGTCGTCGAGGCACCTAGGATTGCAAGGGTGACGGCAAGAACCAATGACATCGAGATGGCGGCCGGTGTGCTGCACGCCGGCGGTCTGGTGGCCCTTCCGACCGAAACTGTCTACGGACTGGGCGCCAACGCCGAGGACCCCGCCGCCGTCGCGCGCATCTTCCAGGTCAAGGGGCGTCCGACCTCCCACCCACTGATCGTCCACATCGGCGGCGCGAAGCATCTGGACGACTGGGTCCAGGAGGTGCCCCGAGCGGCGCGCCTGCTGGCCGAACACTTCTGGCCGGGGCCGCTCACGCTGGTCCTGAGGCGCGGTCCCCGCGTGCCCCTCGCAGCGACCGGTGGCCTTGAGACGGTGGCCGTGCGCGTGCCCGACCACCCCGTCGCACTCGCGCTGCTGTCAGCCTTCGGCGGCGGTGTCACGGCCCCGTCCGCCAACCGCTTCGGCTCGGTCAGCCCCACCACGGCGGACCATGTCCGTGCCGAGCTCGGCGATGCTGTCGACTTCGTGCTGGACGGCGGCCCTTGCGAGGTCGGCGTCGAGTCGACCATCGTCGACGCCACGGGCGATGCCCCGAGCATCCTTCGGCCCGGCGGGGTGACGCGCGAGGACCTCGAAGCGGTGCTGGGGCGCCCGCTTGCGGTCCCCGCGACCAGCCACATTCGGGTGCCGGGCCGGCATCCATCTCACTACGCACCGCGTGCACGGGTCGTCCTCGTCGAGCCGGAGAAGGTCATCGCCGAAGCGGAGACTGCGCAGGAGGTGGGGCACCAGGTGGGCGTCCTCCTTCCGCCCTCCTTCGCCGATGTTCCGGTGCAGGCGCACGCCGTGGTGACGGTCCCCGGTTCGATGGCCGCCTACGCGCGCGGGCTGTACGGGTTCCTGCGCGAGTTCGACCAGCGAGGGTGTGACCTCATCGTCGCCTCCTTGCCCGTGGAGGAGGGGCTGGGACTGGCGATCGCCAACCGGCTCCGCCGCGCCGCTGGACCCCGGCCCAGCGCGTGACCAGCGACGACGCCGTGACGTCAAGGGCGGGTTCTCACCCGCGGCTGGGGCGAAGGTGGCCAGTCCCTTGCTGACGGGGCCGTGGTTGGCCCGCGGCGCCGACCTGGCAGTCCCCCGGCCACTCGCCTCACCTCCCCGAGCCGTGCCAACGGCATCACGACTCGGGGCGGCGCGGTGGTGCGTTCACGCGGTCGCTCGGACATGTGATCAGGCGGTGAACCGCAGCGTGATGCCGAGTCGCTCCGCCAGCTCGTGGGCGCTGACGCCGTACGTCTCCCGGATCCGTACGCCGTCGGGGCCGACGTCGAAGACGCCGTGGTCCGTGTAGACGCGGCTGACGCAGCCGATGCCGGTGAGCGGGTAGGTGCACTGCGGTACGAGCTTCGGCTCACCGGAGCGGGTGAAGAGCGTCATCATCACGTAGACGTCCTTGGCGCCGATGGCGAGGTCCATGGCGCCGCCGACGGCGGGGATGTCGTCGGGCCTGCCGGTGTGCCAGTTGGCGAGGTCGCCGTTGAAGGCGACCTGGTAGGCACCGAGGACGCAGACATCGAGGTGCCCGCCGCGCATCATGGCGAAGGAGTCGGCGTGGTGGAAGTACGCCGCCCCCGGCAGTTCGGTCACCGGGACCTTGCCGGCGTTGGTCAGGTCGGGGTCGACCGCGTCGCCCACGGCCTTCGGCCCCATGTTGAGCATGCCGTTCTCGGTGTGCAGCACCACCCCGGAGTCGGCCGGCAGGTGGTCGGCGATCTTGGTGGGCTGTCCGATGCCCAGGTTGACGAAGGCGCCGGCCGGGATGTCGCGTGCGATGACGGCGGCCAGCTCGTCCATCGAGAGCCGCTGGTCAGCGCTCACCTGGTCATGTGACGTGGTGGTCATCGTGCCCCCTGCACGGTGTAGTGACGGGCCTCCACCTGGACGACCCGGTCGACGTAGATGGACGGGGTGACGATGGCCTCGGGGTCGAGCTTGCCGGGCTCGACGACGTGATCGACCTGGACGATGGTCGTCGTCGCGGCCGTGGCCATGACCGGCCCGAAGTTGCGGGCGGTCTTGCGGTAGACAAGGTTGCCCAGCGTGTCCGCGACATGCGCGCCGATCAGTGCGTAGTCGCCCTTGATGGGGTATTCCAGCAGGTACTTCCGGCCGTCGATCTCGCGTTCCTCCTTGCCCTCGGCCAGTGGTGTGCCGACCGCGGTCGGGCAGTAGAAGGCGCCGATGCCGGCGCCCGCCGCACGCATCCGCTCGGCGAGGTTGCCCTGCGGCACGACCTCGAGCTCGATCTTCCCCGCGCGGTAGAGCCCGTCGAAGACCCAGGAGTCGGCCTGGCGCGGAAAGGAGCAGAGCACCTTGCGCACCCGGCCGGCGGCCAGCAGTGCGGCCAGTCCGACGTCGCCGTTGCCGGCGTTGTTGGACACGATCGTGAGGTCCTTCGCACCCTGCCGGATGAGCGCGTCGATCAGATCGAACGGCATGCCGGCCAGGCCGAAGCCGCCGACCAGGATGGTGGATCCGTCCTCGATCCCGGCGACCGCCGCGTCGGCGCTCTCGACGATCTGCGCCCGGCTCACTGGGCCGCCTCCGTGACGTCGCAGTTCTCGAGTACGACGGCCAGGCCCTGGCCGACGCCGATGCAGATCGCGGCGACGCCGTAGCGCTGCCTCGTCTCGCGCAGCACCTTGGCCAGCGTGGCGAGGACACGACCGCCCGAGGCGCCCAGCGGGTGCCCGATCGCGATGGCGCCCCCCTTCTGGTTGACGATGGCGGGGTCGACCTTCCAGGCGTCCATGCAGGCGAGCGACTGCACCGCGAAGGCCTCGTTGAGCTCGACCGCGCCCACCTGGTCCCAGCCGATCCCGGCCCGGGACAGCGCACGGTTCGCGGCCTCGACCGGGGCGTAGCCGAAGGCCTGTGGCTCCAGCGCCATCACGCCGCGGCCGGCGATGCGGGCGATCGGGTCGGCCCCGATCGTGGCCGCGGCCTTCTCGCTGCCCAGCAGCACCGCGGAGGCACCGTCGTTGAGCGGGCTGGCGTTGCCCGCGGTGATGGTGCCGCCCTGCTCCGGTGTGCGGAAGACGGGCTTGAGCCCCGCCAGGACCTCCGGTGTGGATCCGGCTCGGATGCCCTCGTCGCGGGTCAGGTCGACGCCTTCGACCGGCACCACGAGGTCGTCGTAGAAGCCCGACTCCCACGCTGCGTGGGCGAGCTGGTGGGAGCGGGCGGCGAACTCGTCCTGCCGCTCGCGGGAGATCCCGAAGCGCTCCCGGAGCTGCTCGTTGGCCTCGCCGAGGCTGACCGTCCACTCCTTCGGCATCCGCGGGTTGACCAGCCGCCAGCCGAGCGTGGTCGAGACCGCGGTGACGTCGCCGGCCGGAAACGGTTTCGCCGACTTGGGCAGCACCCACGGCGCGCGTGTCATCGACTCGACGCCGCCGGTCAGCACCACCGCGGCGTCGCCGGTCTCGATCGCCCGGCTGGCCGTCATCGCCGCATCGAGGCTCGATCCGCACAGCCGGTTGACCGTGGTGCCGGGCACGCTCACCGGGAGGCCGGCGAGCAGCGCCGCCATGCGGCCGACGTTGCGGTTCTCCTCGCCGGCGCCGTTGGCGTTGCCCCACACCACGTCGTCGATCGCGGCGGGTTCGAGGCCCGGCACCTTCGCGAGCGTCGAGGTGATCGCGGCAGCGGCAAGGTCGTCGGGGCGGACGCCGGCCAGCGCGCCGTTGAAGCGGCCGAACGGTGTCCGCGTCGCGGCGTACAGGAAAGCACTCATGGCAGCCACGCTAATCCCAGGCCGCGATATACTGAAGTACAAATATCGCAGCCAATTGATATGGACGACATATGGATCTGCGTCATCTTCGGTACTTCGTGGCGGTGGCCGAGGAACGCCACTTCGGCCGCGCCGCCGAGCGGCTCCACATGGCGCAGCCGCCGCTCTCCCAGCAGATCCGGCAGCTCGAGGCCGAGCTCGGCGTCGAGCTGCTCCACCGCACCACGCGCCGGGTCGACCTCACCGAGGCCGGCCGGGCCTACCTCGAGCGGGCGCGTGCGATCCTCGCCGACGTCGACGAGGCAGCCCACCATGCACGGCGCGTCGCCGCCGGCTCGGTGGGCCACCTCGCCATCGGGTGCGTGGGCTCGGCGACGTACAGCCTCCTGCCCGCGCTCTCGCGGCGGCTCACGGAGGAACTCCCCGGCGTCGACTTCTCCTTCCGCGGCGAGATGCTGGCGCCCGACCAGGTCGAGGCGCTGCGCACCGGCGCGATCGACGTCGCGCTGCTGCGTCCTCCGGCGGCCGACCTCTCCCTCACCGTGCACACCCTGCGCCGGGACCGGCTCGTGGTCGCCGTACCGGTCGACCACCCCCTCGCCCGCCGGTCACGGCTGCGTGCCGCAGACCTCGCCGGCGCCGACCTCATCGTGCACTCCGCCGACCGCCGCTCGGTGATGTACGACGTCGTGCTGGGCCTCCTGCGCGAGGCCGGCGTGGAGCCGCACATCCGCCACGAGGTCGGCGAGACCTCCACGCTGGTCACGCTCGTGGCCGGCGGCCTCGGTGTCGCGGTCGTGCCCGAGCCCGTGACCGCGTTGACGCTCGACGGCGTCGCCTACCTGCCGCTGGCCGGGGCCGACGCACGCGTGGAGCTGGCCGTCGCACACCGCGCCGACCGCTCCGAACCGCATCTGGCGCGCACCGTGGAGATCATCCGGGCGACGATCTGAGACAGCCGCCCACGCCCGGCAAGACCGCCGCCGCATGGCGCGACACCCTGCCCGGCTGCGTCGGGCGGAGTAGCCGCGCTCGTCGGCCACT
Organism: Streptomyces sp. NPDC107546; assembly: GCF_055639175.1. Lineage (NCBI taxonomy): Bacteria > Bacillati > Actinomycetota > Actinomycetes > Kitasatosporales > Streptomycetaceae > Streptomyces > Streptomyces sp. NPDC107546. The sequence continues at coordinate 18,733 of NZ_JBVKBA010000030.1, forward strand.
GCGCGCACCCCCTGGCTACGGCGCCATTGGAGCTGACGGTCTTCGCGTCGGCGTCCGTCCCGCCCCGCGCACTGGCCTTCGCGCCCTTCGCCCGGAAGGGCGCGTTCCCCTCGCTGACCCAGTTCGGGTCAGTGGAGGTGGGAACCACCGTTGACGTCGTACGTGGCGCCGGTGAGGTAGCCCGACTCGGGCCGTGCGAGGAAGGCGATGACGTCGGCCACGTCCTCGGCACCGCCGATGCGGCGTACCGGAACGTCAGCGATCACGGCCGCTTTGCGCTCCTCGTCCAGGTTGCCCTGCGTGATGTCGGTGTCGATCAGTCCCGGGGCGACGGAGTTGACCGTCACTCCGGACGGGCCGGGTTCACTGTTCCCGAGCGCCTGGCCGGGCACCTCGGCATGCAGGACGCCTCGTGCGCTCCTGGCGCCGTCCGTTGGACACGGAAAACCCCTCGCGCGACGCCGAGCCGTGTCCACCGACCGACACACACCCCGCCACTTGATTCAGTTGTCTGGTCGGTGCCGATCTTCGAATCTCTCGCCCTCGCGCCACGCTGTGGACCCGGACACCACGAAACGGCTCACCGAGGCTCATCCACGAGAGCCCAAAAAAAAATCGGACGGCGATGTCGAGAACCCGGGTCCGGCTCCGTCCCCGGGGTGAACGCGACCACAATGGGTCGCACGAGCACCGAGGAGAACCACGATGGCCAAGTACCTGCTGCTGAAGCACTACCGCGGCGCTCCGGCCCCGGTCAACAACGTGCCCATGGACCAGTGGACCCCGGAGGAGATCTCGGCACACATGCAGTACATGCACGACTTCGCGGCCCGGCTGGAGAAGACCGGCGAGTTCGTCGACGGTCAGGCGCTCGCCCCCGAGGGAGCGTGGGTCCGCTACGACGGTGAGGGACGCCCGCCGGTCACCGACGGACCGTTCGCGGAGACCAAGGACCTCATCGCCGGCTGGATGATCATCGACGTCGACAGCCACGAGCGCGCCGTCGAGCTGGCCGGGGAGCTGTCCGCCGCCCCTGGGGCGGGCGGCAAGCCGATCCACGAGTGGCTGGAGGTGCGCCCGTTCCTGGCCGCGCCGCCCACCATCACGGAGTGACGTCACCGATGGACGAGGTCCTGCTCAGGAGCCTCACGCCAAGCGTGCTCACCGTCCTCGTCCGCCGCGGAGCCGACTTCGCGGCGGCCGAGGACGCCGTGCAGGAGGCGCTTCTCGAGGCGGTCCGCGTCTGGCCCGCAGACCGGCCGCGGGATGCCAAGGGCTGGCTGGTCACCGTGGCCTGGCGCAGGTTTCTCGACGCGGCCCGCTCGGACGCCGCCCGCCGCCGGCGTGAGGACCGCGTCGAGGAGGAGCCGGCGCCCGGGCCGACGCCCGCGGTGGACGACACGCTCCAGCTCTATTTCCTGTGCGCCCACCCGTCGCTGACCCCGGCATCGGCGGTCGCGCTCACGCTGCGCGCCGTCGGGGGGCTGACCACCCGCCAGATCGCCGAGGCCTACCTGGTGCCCGAGGCGACCATGGCGCAGCGCATCAGCCGGGCCAAGCGCACCGTCGTCGGCGTGCGCTTCGACCGGCCCGGCGACGTCGCCACGGTGCTGCGCGTCCTCTACCTCGTCTTCAACGAGGGCTACTCCGGCGACGTCGACCTCGCCGCCGAGGCCATCCGGCTCACCCGGCAGCTCATGGCCGCCGTCGACCACCCCGAGGTGGCCGGGCTGCTCGCCCTCATGCTGCTCCACCACGCCCGGCGCGCCGCCAGGACCGCGTCCGACGGCAGCCTGGTGCCGCTCGCCGAGCAGGACCGCGGCCGGTGGGACACTGCGTTGATCGCCGAGGGCGTCGGGATCCTGCAGGCGGCCCTCGCCCGCGACCGGCTGGGCGAGTTCCAGGCCCAGGCGGCCATCGCGGCACTCCACGCTGACGCGCCCACCGCCGAGGAGACCGACTGGGTGCAGATCGTCGAGTGGTACGACGAGCTCACCCGCCTGACCGACAGCCCGGTCGTTCGGCTCAACCGCGCGGTCGCCGTCGGGGAGGCCGACGGACCGCGCGCCGGGCTGGCCGCGCTCGCGAAGCTGGACGCCTCCCTGCCCCGCCACGCCGCGGTGGCGGCGTACCTCCACGAGCGCGACGGCGACCTGGCGACGGCGGCACGGCTGTACGCCGAGGCGGCCCACAAGGCACCCAACCTCGCCGAGCGCGACCACCTGACGCGCCAGGCGGCCCGGCTCAACGCCCGCCGATGTCGCTGACCGGTCGCACACGGACTGTCCCCCGGCACTGGGCACGCCCCCGTGGGCGGAGCGGTCGCCTCACAGTGAGTGGGCGGATCAAGACCAGCTGCACAAGGCGTTGCCGGCGGGGAAACTCAGCGGTGACGGGATGCGCACTGGAGGCGTGGTGACTCAATGCCGTCGCCCCGGTCGGCGGCAGGCACACCGCGACCGTCGTGGGGCACCCCTCGCACCAGAGGACAAGTCCGTCCACCTCGCTCACGGTTGAGCCGGCGGAACTTCGTGTCGCCATCGAGCCGCCGAGCGAAGCCCGCCTGTGGCGGGCCTGGCGGTCTTCCCTCCACCCCGGCCGCCGGCGCCCTGCGGCCCCCTGCGCGACCCGGACGCGCCGGAACCGGACGGGGACGACGACGGCGGCGGCGAGGGCTGTGGCGCGGTCGCAGTGGTGTCGCCCTATGGATGGGCGACGGTTTTCTCCAGCAGGTCCTGAAGGGCGCGTTGCTGCTCAGGGGTCAGCGCGGCCAGAGGGGAGTCATGGGCGAGGAGTTCGGAAGCCATCGCGCGGCTGTGGTTGCGTAGCGCCGCTGCTACAGAGTTCAGCCCGGTCCGCAGCGATCGAGTGCAGCACGAACCTGGTTGAGCCCCTCCACTCTCCAGTGGTCCCGGTCCGGCATCTGGTCGTCTCGGCGCCAGCGCCAGGCCGAGAACATCGCCCAGCCCAGGGCGCGGCACCGGAGAATCAGGCCGTGGTCAGCTCCCGCATAGTGCCTTCCCACTTCTTCGGGCGCATGGGCGAGGTCGAACTCGATCGGCCCGCGGCAGCACGTGGCGAGATCCACGAAGAGAGGCCCTCTCCTCGTGTTGAGGAGGTTGCCCGGATGCGGCTCGCCGTGCAACATCTGGCCGCCGGCTTGCTCCATGCTGATCGCGGCGCTCAGTCCACTGAGTGCGTTGCGGATGAGTTCCCGGTCGGAATCGAGCAGCTCGGGGGACTGCTCCCGGTCGTTCACCTTTCTCAGCGCCCCAGCTACTCGATCGGTGAAATGCGGTGCGTCCAGATCGATCCGGCGCAGGGCGGCATGGTGCCGCATGAGCACGTCCGCGTAGACGGCCGGGGCGATCTCCGATCCCACAGGTTCGTAGTAGACCCAGAGCGAGACGGCGAAGGAATCACGCACATGGACTCGGGGGTCGACCCGAGGCTCGAGCTCAGCCACCGGAGCGTCGACGTCGGCGAGACGGCGGGCAGCCTCTACTTCGAACTCGGAACCAGCCAGATGCCCCTCAGGTGCGACCCGAGCCAGAACATCGCACGGGAGCAGGCGCAGTACGACGCGGTCCGAGTCGTTGATGACGACCACATCGTCGACCTGGAGGCCCAGCCCCGAAACGGTGGCCCGTCCTGCCTCAACTGCGCGACGCAGTTCCCATGGCTCCATACCGTCCTCCCCCACTTCCGGGCTCGTGACGGGCCCAGGTCGAGAGTAGTTGAGCACGTCATCGGTCAGAACCAGGATTCGTAAGGGCGAGCGAGGAGGACCACACCGCCGACACCTAGTAGAGCCCTGGAGCGCCCGCCTTTGCTGTACCCGGTTCGCGAGCCTGTACGGCCCGGGGACATGTCCGCATGACCATGCGGACAGCGTGCGGCGACCACGCCACCGCACGCGCAACACAGTTGCCGCCTGGCGCTCGCCCCGTAGCCCGAGGCCCTCTCACCGTCGAACTGGCCGGCGGGGATGCGGCACATTGCCGGACGTCGAGCGGCCTCCCTTGGGTTCCGGGCGAGAGGACAGGCTGGCGGACGGAAGGTCGACAGCCGAGTCGATGCGCTTCGACGGGCGTTAACGTCAACTCTGGGCTTTACACCCGACAAGCGGTCGGACGCGACTCTTTTCCTTCTCCCCCGGCACAAGGTCCCGATCTGCCGGGTCATCACACTTATCCGCCGTTCAGGCGGTCGAGGCGGGCCGACGAGACGTCGAAACGATTACCGGCCGATTGACAGCCAGCTGTCTCCATGGCACTTTCGAAGCGCTTCGACGATCGTGCTGCCTCCACACTCTTTCGATTCCTCGCCCACACAAGGGGTCCCACGTGAACAGCCCCTCCATGCCACGGTGGCCGCGCCCGAGGCGACCACCGGCCGGAAACCACGAGATTGCGTCCCGCGCGGTGGACGCGGTGGCCGAGCTGCCCGGCCTCGGCCCCGAGCGCGTGATCGTCACCGGCGCGAGCCAGGGCGGCGGCCTTTCCCTCGCCGTCGCGGGGCTGGCGCCGGACCGGGTGGCGGCCGTCCTGCCGGACGTCCCCTTCCTGTGCCACTACCGCCGGGCCGTCGAGGCCACCGGGGACGGGCCGTACCAGGAGATCGCCGCGTACCTGCGCTGGCACAGCCGGCACCGCGTCGCGGACGCCTTCGCCACCCTCGCCTACTTCGACGGCATCCACTTCGCCCAGAGGGCCACTGCTCCCGCACTGTTCAGCGTCGGCCTGATGGACCCCCTCTGCCCGACCTCCACCGTCTACGCCGCCTTCAACCACTACGCGGGCCAGGACCGCTCCATGACCGTCTGGCCGTTCGCCGACCACGGCGGCGGCTACGGGTCCAACCCACCCGTCCAACTGGCCTGGCTCCGCGACCGCGGGCTCGCACCCGAGCAGTGACCCTTGCACCGCAGCCCCCGTCTGCGTTCGGGGAACGACCGTCTCGCCCGGTCACGAGCGGCTGCTGACGCGGCCGCCGCCAGGGCGTGACACGAGCTGCCCCACCGCGCACACACGAAGCAGCACTCCGCCCGTGCCGCCTCCGCCGCCGTGCGCCGTGCGCCGGTGGCATGTTCGCCGGCCGCCCACGACCTGCTGCCAGCCCGCCACGACTTCGAAGAGACACATGAGGTATCGCCACGTGAGCTCCCCGCCCTTCCCGGTACTGCCCGCCAGGTTCCGTTTCGGCGCCGCCACCGCGGCCTACCAGATCGAGGGTGCCCACGACGAGGACGGGCGTGGCCCGTCCATCTGGGACACCTTCAGCCACAGCCCCGGGCGTACGCTCAGGGGTGCCACGGGCGACACCGCCTGCGACCACTACCACCGCTTCCGCGAGGACGTCGCCCTGCTGCGCGAGCTCGGCGTGGACGGCTACCGCTTCTCCATCGCCTGGCCCCGCCTGCTGCCCCAAGGCACCGGACCGGTCAACCACAAGGGCCTGGACTTCTACGACCGCCTGATCGACGAGTTGCTGGCCGCCGGGGTCTCACCCGCGGTCACCCTCTACCACTGGGACCTGCCTCAAGCCCTGGAGGACCGAGGAGGCTGGCGCGCACGAGAGACCGCCGAGGCGTTCGCGCGGTACGCGGCCCTCGCCGCCGAGCGCTACGGCGACCGGGTGGACCGCTGGATCACGCTCAACGAGCCCTACTGCTCGGCCTTCGTGGGCTACGCCGAGGGGCGGCACGCACCTGGGGTCGAGGAGGGCCGCGGCGCACTGGCGGCCGCACACCACCTGTTGGTCGGTCACGGCCTCGCGGTGCGGGAGCTGCGTGCCGCAGGCGCACGGGAAGTCGGGATCACCCTCAACCTCGACCGCATTCACGCCGCCTCCGACCGGCCCGAGGACCGCGCCGCCCTGCATCGTGCCGAGACCCTGCACAACGACATCTGGACGGAACCGCTCCTCGCCGGACGCTGTCCCCGGTACGAGACGGAGACCTGGGCCGGTCTCGCCGACGGCCCCTGGCGGCTGCCGGGCGACCTGGACGTGATCGGTGCCCCGCTGGACTTCCTCGGCGTCAACTTCTACCGGCCCCTCACCGTGGCCGCCGCACCGCACCGCGTGGCCGCCCCCGGGCAGCGCACCGCCGTGGACATCGGCGTGGCCGAGCTGGACCCGTACGGCACCCGGCACACCACCATGGGCTGGCCGGTCGTCCCGTCCGCGTTCACCGAGCTGCTCTGCGACCTCCACGCCCGCTACCCGCAGGCGCCGCCGATCTGGATCACCGAGAACGGCTCGGCGGAGGCCGACACCGTCGCACCCGACGGCCGCGTTCACGACCCCGACCGTATCGCCTACCTCGCCGACCACCTCACCGCCGTGGCCGACGCCATCGCCGCCGGTGTGGACGTGCGCGGCTACTACGCCTGGTCGCTGCTGGACAACTTCGAGTGGGCACGCGGTTACGACCAGCGTTTCGGCCTCGTCCACGTCGATTACGACACCCTGACCCGCACTCCCAAGGACAGCTACCAGTGGTACCGGGACCTGATCGCCGCACACCGTGCTCGCACGGAGGGACCTGCCCGATGAAGTTCACCGCCCCAGTCCATGCCCCGACCGCAACCGAAAGGGTGCCTCCGTGCAGAGCCAGACCAAGCGCCACATGTGCCCCACCCAGCTCGATGCTCTGCTGCGCAGCACTGTGGGCATCGGATGCCGCCTTGAGAGCGAGCTGACCGACGGCTGGTTCAACAGCGCGTACCGCGTCCTGCTCGACGACGGCCGACCAGCCGTCGTCAAGCTCGCCCCTCCGGCCGGCGCGGCGATCCTCCGGTACGAGCGCGGCATCCTCGCCACGGAGGCCATGGTCTACCGGCGGCTCGCGGCCCTCCCCGCCGGGGGCGTGCCGACGCCGGAACTGCTCTATGCCGGGGAGGAGTTCCTCGCCCTTCGGTCCTGGAGGGCATCCCGTGGGACAAGGTGGCCGACCGCATCCACCCCTCCACCGGGGCGGTGCTTCGCCGCGAGCTGGGTGCGATCACCGCGCGTCTGCACACCCTGGCCCCATCGGACGGGCGGTTCGGCTATCCAGCCGGTGAATCCGGGCTCTCCGCCCCCGACTGGCGGACGGCGTTCACCGCGATGGTGGACGCGCTCCTCGACGACGCCGATCGATGGCAGTCCCCGCTGGACGTGCCACCGGCCGACATTCGCACGCTGGTGGCCGAGGGCCGGTACGCCCTCGACGAAGTCGTCGAGCCCCGGCTCGTCCACTTCGACCTGTGGCCGGGCAACATCTTCGTCGACCTCGGCGCCGACGGAAAGCACGCCCGGATCACCGGACTCATCGACCACGAACGGGCGTTCTGGGGCGACCCCGCCGCTGAGCTGGTCTCCCTGGCCTTCGGTGGCGACACCGACCCCGACAGCGACCTTGTCGCCGGCTACATCGCGGCCGGAGGCAGCCTCGAATTCAGTCCCGCCTTCCGGCACCGACTGGCCCTCTACCACCTCTACCTGGGCCTGCTGCTCGTCGTCGAATGCGGGCCGCGCGGTTACGGTCCCGATCACCTCGCATTCTGCCGCGGCACTCTCACCGAGGCCATGACACGGCTGCAGAGCCTGGGGTAGCCGCCTGCAGGGCGTGAGCCGGGTGACGGGCTACTGACGGGCTACTACGCTCTGGGTGATGTCACGATCACTCTGTGGGTCCGGTTCCCGTACGGGGCTGGATCCGTCCGGACGCTGAGTGAGCAAGCGGGGCTGGTCGTCGACCACAACCGGGGTGAAGTGGCTCGGCCCTGACGGTTGGTGCGCCTTCTCTCGAAGGCCACCTCGCCGGCCCCGCAACTGCTCACCGCTCGCGGGCCGGCGCGAAGGGACACAACGAAGTTCAGCGCTGCGCCGCCCGTTCGTGCACCAGCCGCCCGTCCCTGGGAGCGCCTTGTGCGGACGGGCGCAGAAGGTGCTCGGCCGCCGCGAGTACCTCGGTCACCCGCAGACCGAACGCGGCGTCGCAGGGATGTGGCCGGCCGGAGCCGGCGGCGGCGCACAGGGCGTCCACCGCCCGGTCGAGGGCCGGAACCGCGCCGCACGAACTCTCCGGAAGCAACGCCACCCCGGCCTCTCCGCGCAGCTCGACGACCGCTCCCGCCGCCGCGGGCGGCGCCGTGAGGCTCAGCGTCATGGTGCTGGATGCGCCGCCGACATGGTCGAGGACCACATGGACGGTGTCCGCGGGACCGTGCGCAGCGGCTGCCACCCGCCTTACGTCGCCCAGCACCGGCAGCAGCACGGACAGCGCGTGCGGCCCGACGTCCCACAGGGCGCCCTTCTCCCGCCGCCAAGGCGATGCCGCGAAGGCACTGTCACCGGTGAACACCGCACCCAGCCACTGCGCCTGTGCGGTGAACCAGCCCCCGACGTTCGCCTGTTCTGCGATCCAGGCATCCGGCTCGGTCTGGAAGCGGGTCGTGAAGAAGACCACCGAGGCCACGCCCGCCTCCCGCACGGCGTCGACCACTGCCTGTCCCTGCGCCACCGTCGCGGCCAGGGGCTTGTCGAGCAGCAGGTGACGGCCCGCCCGCGCGGCTCGCGGCGCGAGCTCGGCCTGCACGTCGGGCGGCAGGGCAACGGCAACGGCGTCCACGTCGGCGAGCAACGCGTCCACGTCGTCGTACGCCCGCGTGCCATGGCGGTCGGCCAGCTTCCTGGCCGCGCTCTCCCGGCGTCCCCACACGCCCACGAAGTCCAGTCGTTCGTGCCCGCTCAGAGCGGGTGCGTAGGCTGTCTGAGCCCACGGGCCGGTGCCGAGCAGCCCAATGCGCATGCCGTTGCCTCTCCACGCCGACGATCAAGGTGTCGACCGGCGCCTGGAGCGACCGGCCCTGGCCGAGCGTGTCACATGTACCGACACGACGGCAGCTCACCCCTGCTGTAGAGGTCGCGAAGTACCTACGGCGCAGGCGCGGAAGCCCTCCCCAACGACTCCTGGACCACGGCCGGCTCGGGTCTGGTGAGCCGACCGGGGCCGCTGAGTCTTTCGGACGTCCAGCTGTGCTCGGGGGGGGCGCCGACCACCGTCACGCCTTCCAGGTGAACCTGCACTGACCCGCGGCCCATCACCGGCACCACGACCCGTCGGACAAGCTCCAGGTGTATCGATCAACCGCACCCTGCTCGACGAGTGGGCCTACCACCGGCCCCGCACCTCAGAAGCGGAACGCCAGGCGGCGTTCCCCGACTGGCTGGACTGGTACAACTCGGGCCGGCCTGCGGCAAACGAATAGGAGGCCGGCTCAGTCGGTGCAGCGGCGGTAGCAGACGAGGACGCCGGCGATGCCCATGAAGGCCAGGAAGGTGCTCGTCTTTGCCCTCGTAGCGCCTGTGCAGGCGGGCGGCAGCCATCGAGCCAGGACAGTGGGCCTGACGGACTCAGTGGAAGCAGAGGCAGAACGGATGGCCGGCCGGGTCCGCGTAGATGCGCCAGTTGGCCCCCGGGCGGAGCTGGTCCGTCCGCTCCAGCACGGTCGCACCGAGGGCGAGCGCCCGCTTCTCCTCTCCGTCGAGGTCGTCCACGTCGAAGTCCAGGTGGAGCTGCTGCGGGCGCTCCTGGCTCGGCCATTCGGGCGGTTGGTAGCCGTCCACCCGCTGGCAGGCCAGGGGTATCCCCTCGAACCCGTGCACCTCGACCCAGTCGGCATCCTCACCGTCCGCGACCACCCGGCCGCCGAGGAGCTCCGCGTAGAACTCCGCGAGCCGTACCGGATCAGCGCAGTCCAGCGCGACCGCCTGCAGCTTTCGAATCACTTCCCACACCCCTCGCTCTTCGGACGCGTCCACGACGCCCCCGTACGGGAGGGGTCGTACCCGCCTCCGCCGCGGGGCATGCCCGCGGCGGCACGCTCCCGCACCCGCTCCGGCGGCGCCGGAACCTCCGCCGCCCACAGCGCGAGCTGGCATGGCATCGCCGGGCCGATCGGTGGAATTAGCGATGAACACCCTAGAGGCGGCTGGGGCCGACGATCCCGCAGCGAGCCGAGGTGACGTGGCGCCGAGGCACGGCCGGCCTGCGTCAAGGCGTGCCGAACGGGTACTCGGGTCGGCACATTGACCACAGGGAGGAAGACCACAGGGAGGAACACCGTGAGCGGTTCGTCGGTGAAGGCGGTGGGGTGGGCACGCTCCCTGCCGTTGAACAGCGAGGTGAAGACGGCCCGGGACTGGGCGCGCACGCATCTGGAGTCGCTGGGGTGGACGGACAGCGCACCGCAGACGGTGGACGCCGTACTCCTGACCGTCTCGGAGCTGGTGACCAACGCGCACCTGCACGCACACAGCTCAGCACAGCTGATGCTGACCTGGGACACGCGCTGTCTCCACGTCGCCGTGCACGACAACTCCACCGACCTGCCCACCCCTCGTCCACCGAGCACCCAGCAGCTCGGCGGGCGGGGCATGCTGCTGGTGGACGCCCTCGCCGACGAGTGGCAGGCTCGGCCCTGCCCCGATGGCAAGATCGTCCATGCCTGCTTCCGCCCGCCGGTTTCCGCCCGGGAGTCGGACGACTCCTGAACGGCGAGGTCGTCCTGCTCGGATGCCTTCTCCGGCCGCCTCACCCGCCGCTCAGGCGGAGGGCGCCCCGCTCGACGCGGCGCAGCGCGTTCACACTGGCTCCGAGGCGCTGGCGCGCCATGAGGATCAGCGCCATACGTCCTGCTCGGCACCGGTAGCCGGTCGGGAGCGCCCGGATGAGCGCGTCGGCCGTCGTGGCACCGTCAGATCCGCTCGCCGCCGAACCGCCGGTTGCGGGCACGGTGCTGCAGGATTCGGCTTGCCCGGCCGGAGCGCAGGCACGCGCCGGCGGCGATCACGACTGCTGCGGTGCCGTACGCCCACCCCTGGAGGGGGAATCCGGGTAGCAGTCGGCCTGCGAGGTAGAGGGCGGTGCCGGCGAGGGTCACCGTCAGCCACTCCCAGCGGCCGTCCATGGCCACGAGAGCGATCACGAGCAGGGAGTACCAGGGATAGCTCGGGGAGAAGAGGAGCAGGGCGGTGCCGGTGAGCAGCAGCGCGCCGCGCCAGGGGCGGCCAGGGTCCCCGCGCCACCACACGTGCAGCCCGATCAGTGTGAGCAGCGCGACGGCGGTCACGCCGGCGGCAGCGCCCGGCAGCAGCAGTCGCAGCAGGGCGAAACGGCGTACGTCACCAGGCTCGTAGCCCTCCTCGTGGAGGTAGCCGGGCAGGTAGCCCAGGACGTCCGCGCCGGAGGCCATGGCGTAGGGCAGGTAGGCGAGGCCGACGGCTGCGACGGTGGCCGTGACGACGCGCAGGACCCGGGCGGGGCTGCGTTGCCCGGACAAGGCGCCGGGCAGGGCCAGGACGGGAAGGAGTTTGACGGCGATCGCCGCGCCGAGCAGCGCGCCACGGCGGATTCCGGTCGTGGCGGTGCCGAGCGCGAGCACGACGAAGAGAACACCCAGGGTGTCGATGTGGGCGTTGTTGACCGCTTCCAGGGCGACAGCCGGACACCAGGCCCACAGCGCGGCCCGGGCCGGAGCCCGCTGCGGGTCGGCGCGGCGGCGTAGAACTCGGAGCAGGGCGAGGGTCGTGCCGAAGGCCAGGACGGCGCCCGACGCCTGCAGCGGCTTGTGGCGGCTGTCCGGCGGGGACAGCGTGTGCACGGCGAGGTACCAGCCCTCGGCGACGGGCGGGTAGATGGTGGGCACTGTGGGCCGGTTGATGCGGACACAGAGGCCACTGCTGGTGTGGGTGAGCCCCCATCCCTTGCAGGATTCTTGTGTGGGGAACAGCCAGTGGTCGCGGAGGCGGGCGAGTTCAGGTGCGGCGGGCGGGTAGGTGTACGGGGAGATTCCGGCTGCCTGGACGCGACCGTCCCAGGCGTAGCGGTACATGTCGTCGCTGGTGCGCGGCTGGGCGGTGAGCCCGGCCAGGGCGAGTGCGGCCGAACCTGTCAGGACGAGGACGGTCGCGGCGCGGGCCGGGACCTTGCGCACGGTCCATACGGCCGCGGCGAACAGCATCCAGGCGACGGCGTATCCGCCGAGCAGGCGGCCAGGGACGCTTTGACTGTCGCCTGCACGGAGGGTGTTGACGACGATGGCGGTGAGGGCGGCAAGCAGGATCGCGTTCGCAGCGATTCGGACCCGGGTCCTTGGTGGGGTCGCCCGTGCGCGAGGACGGGAGAGCGGAGGCGCAACGGAACGCCGGGGGTCGTGCCGGTGTTGAGCGGCCGTGTCGGTCATGGGCGGGCCGACCCTCCATGGGGAAGGGCGCGTGGCGCGTCGGGCCCCGGATTCGGGCGATGGAGTTCCAGGAAGGTGCGGTTGCCGGTTGTCCACCGGCTGGTGAGGATCCACGCGGTGGTGTCGGCGGCGTGCAGCAGGGCGGTGGCGCCGAGGCGGGCCCAGGGAAAGGGGCGGCCGTGTCGGCCGTGGGCGTCCTCGATGCGGACGGTGAGACGTTCGTCCACGTCCTGCGGGGCGACTTCGGCCAGCAGACGCCCGCCGGGGCGAAGCAGTCGGCGCAGGCGGGCGAGCAGCGCCGCCGGGTCGCCGCCGATGCCGACGTTGCCGTCCATCAACAAGGCGGTCCCCCAGCGGCCCTCTCTCGGTAGCGGGTCGAAGACGGACCGCTGCAGGGCGGTTCCGCCCAGGTGGCGGGTCCGGGCGACGGCGGCCGGACTGACGTCCACTCCGAGCACCGGTATGCGCCGGGCGGTCAGGGCGGCCACCAGACGTCCCGGCCCGCAGCCGACGTCCAGGACGGGTCCGGTGCAACGGTGCAGTACGCCCGTGTCAGCGGCGTCGGGAGCGGCGCAGAAGCGCTCCACGTCCAGAGGCAGCAGCTCGGCCACCCCCTCGGTGAGCGGTGTTATGCGGCGCAGATACAGGGGGCCGCGGCCGACGCGCACGGCACGGCCGTAGGGGTCGTCCGTCCAGGGCTCCCCCGGCTCGACGGACGCCGGCCGATCAGCGCGCTGCAGGGGGGCTTTGGGCTGGGAAGGCAGCGTGACGTGCAGGAGGTCCTCTTCTGACGCGATTCGCTCCACCAGTTCCGTTCCTCCGGTGCCAGCGGTGCGCGTCCCGTGGGAGGTGCCGGTCACCGGACGGTCTCCGCGAGCGAGGCCAGGGTGGCGGCGAACCGGGATCCGGGCGGGCAGCAGGTGGCCACCGAAGCGGCGTCGGCGGCGGTGTCCACGTCCCGCAGCAGCGGGAGTTCACCGACCGTCAGTCCCGCCTCGGTGAGCCTGCGACGCTGGATGGCCCCGGTGCGGTCGGTGGACATCGGGACGCCCCGCACGAGGACTGAGTCGCGGACGGGATCGGCGAAGCCCAGAGCCCAGAATCCGCCGTCGGCGGCCGGGCCGAACCAGGCGTCGTGCCCGTCGCGGCCGACGTGAGTCAGCAGGTGCGGGGTGAGTTGGGGAGTGTCCATGCCGACCAGCAGCGAGGGACCGTCGCAGAGGGCGAAGGCGGCGGCGATCCGCTGGTCGAGGCCGCCGGGCGCCTGGGGCAGAACCTCGAAGCCGGGTGGCAGCCACGGACCAGGGGCTCCCTCGAGAACCAGCACCCGGCGGCGGGCGGGGACCTGGAGCATCGTGTTGAGCGTGTCGGTCAGAGCGGCCTCGGCCAGGGCAGCCGCCTCCTGCGGGGTGTAGGGCGGGGTGAGGCGGGTCTTGACGCGCCCGGGCACCGGCTCCTTCGCAATGACCAGCAGGGTCTGCGAACCCGCGGTCGTGGTGGTCGCGGTGGTCCTGGTGGTCATGGTCGACGTTGAGGTCGTGGAGGTCGTGGTGCGAGCGTTCACCGGACGCCTCCCGCAATGCCGGCGCCGGCGGCCGGGGCCGCAGATGGCCGCTCGGCCAGGACGGCACGCATGTCGCGCACGGCCTGCCAGGTGCCGCGCCAGGTGCCGGTGACCTTCGAACGGCCGGTACGAGGTCGGTAGGGCACGTCGGTCTCCGCCACCCGCCAGCCGGCGTCGGCGGCGCGGACGACCATCTGCAACGGATAGCCGGAGCGCCGGTCGGTCAGACCGAGGGTCAGCAGCGCCTCCCGGCGGGCGGCGCGCATCGGGCCGAGGTCGTGCAGGCGTACGCCGGTGCGGCGGCGGACGAGACGGGCCAGCTCCAGGTTGGCCAGGCGGGCGTGTACGGGCCAGGCACCGCGGGCGGTGGGGCGGCGACGGCCCAGGACCAGTTCCGCTGCGCCGTCGAGAACGGGGCCGGCGACGGTCGGCAGCAGGCCGGGGTCGAGGGAGGCGTCGCAGTCGCAGAAGCAGACCACGTCGGCCGTGGCGGCGGTGAGGCCCGCGTGGCAGGCGGCGCCGAAGCCGCGCCGGGGCTCGCTGACCACGTACGCACCCAGGTCGTGGGCGATGTCCGGGGAACCGTCGGTGGAGCCGTTGTCGACGACGATCGCGCGCCAGCCGGGCGGAATCCGCTCCAGCACCCACGGCAGGGCCTCGGCTTCATCGAGGCAGGGCAGCACGACGTCCACAGAGGAGGGGGATGTATCGATCACCTCACTCACAGTACGGATGCAAAACAGACATAAGGGATGTCGCCTCCTTACGGATCGCTGACGTCGTTCGGTGCGTCGGTTCGCGGCGGAACCCTGGTGCGAGACTCGGTGGGGTGAAACGCGTACTTGTCGTGGACGACGACCCGACCGTCTCCGAGGTCGTCGCCGGATATCTGGCCCGGGCGGGCTTCGCCGTCGACGTCGCCGCCGACGGACCCACCGCCGTGGCCCAGGCCGCCTCCCAGGAGCCCGACCTGGTGGTGCTGGACCTGATGCTGCCCGGCATGGACGGGCTGGAGGTCTGCCGCCGCATCCGTGCGGCCGGCCCTCTCCCTGTGATCATGCTGACCGCGCGCGGCGACGAGGAGGACCGCATCCTGGGCCTGGAGGTCGGCGCGGACGACTACGTGACCAAACCGTTCAGTCCCCGGGAACTGGTGTTGCGGGTGGAGTCCGTGCTCCGCCGGGCCGGCGCGTCGACGGCCGTCCGGTCCGAGACGGCAGAGCCCTGGCTGCGGGCCGGCCCGCTCGCCCTGGACCCGGCGGCCCGGCGCGCCACCCGTAACGGCTCCGAACTTGCCCTGACCATCCGCGAGTTCGACCTGCTGGAGTTCTTCATCCGGCACCCCGGGCAGGCCACGAGCCGGGAGCAGCTGATGCAGCGGGTCTGGGGCTGGGAGTTCGGGGACCTGTCGACCGTCACCGTGCACGTGCGGCGACTGCGCGAGAAGATCGAGGACGACCCGGCCCACCCTCGCCTCATCAGCACGGTGTGGGGTGTCGGCTACCGCTTCGACCCTCCCCGGTCACAGGAAGCCGAGGCCGGCCATGGTCGGTGACACGCTCCTCATCGCGCTGTACGCGGCGATCGGCGCGGGGGGCTCCGGACTGCTGGGAGCGGCGGCCCTGCGGGCGCTGCGCAACCGGTCCGTCGCCGTCTCCCTGGCCGTGGTCGCCGCCGTCACCGTGGCGGCGATGCTCGCCGGAACCATGCTGGTGTCCTGGGCGATGTTCCTGTCCGACCACGACCTGTGGGTGGTGACGATGGTGTGCGCCATGGCAGCGGTCGTCTCGCTCGTCGTGACGCTCATCCTGGGCCGCAGCGTCGTGAAGGGCAGTCGGGAGCTGGCCGAGGCCACCCGCGCCCTCGGAGACGACGGCAGTTTCACCCCACCCGCTCTCGCGCCCACCGCCGAACTCGCCCACCTCAGTCGACAGTTGGCTGCCACCAGCGCCAAGCTCGCCGCCTCCCGGGAACGGGAACGGACCCTGGAAGCCTCCCGACGCGAACTCGTCGCCTGGATCTCCCACGACCTGCGCACCCCGCTGGCCGGCCTGCAGGCGATGACCGAGGCCCTCGAAGACGGCATGGTCGACGATCCCCGCGACTACCACACCCGCATCCGCGCGGAGGTCGGCCGTATGAGCGCCATGGTCAGCGACCTGTTCGAGCTCTCCCGTATCCAGGCGGGTGTGCTGGCTCTGTCCCCCGCCCGGATGTCGGTCTACGACCTCGTCGGCGACGCCATCGCCGGCGTCGACGCGCTGGCCAAGGAACACGGAGTACGGCTCGTGGGCGACGGAGTCGAGCCCGTGCCGGTGGAAGTCGACGGCCGCGAGATGTCCCGCGTCCTTGCCAACCTGCTGGTCAACGCGATCCGCCGGACGCCCGCCGACGGTACGGTCGCCGTCTCGGCCCGCCGTGAGGCCGACAGGGTCGTACTGGCGGTGACGGACGGCTGCGGCGGCATTCCGCCGGAGGACCTGCCCCGCGTCTTCGACACCGGCTGGCGCGGCACCGACGCCCGCACCCCGCCGGCCGGCGCGGGGCTCGGCCTGGCCATCGTGCGCGGCATCGTGGAGGCCCACCAGGGGCGCGCGGCGGTGTGCAACGTACCGGGCGGCTGCCGGTTCGAGGTGCACCTGCCCGCAGCGGTCTGAGAACGACGAGGAAGCAGGACCGGCCCGGCGGGAGGAGCCGGGCCGGTCCTGGCACGGTCGCCCGAGGGCCGGACGAGCTCACCCGGCCCGCAGGGGCGCCGCCGCGAACTCCGCCATGCCTTCCGCGAAGACGACCTGCGGCTTCCAGCCCAGCTCCTCGCGCAGCCGCTGAGAGGAGGCGGTGATGTGGCGGACGTCGCCGAGCCGGTACTCCCCCGTGACGACCGGTGCCGGTCCGCCGTGCGCCTCGGCCAGCGCTGCGGCCATCTCGCCCACGGTGTGCGGCTCTCCGCTGCCGACGTTGTACGCCTGCAAACCGCCCGCCGGCAGACCGTCCAGCGCCGCGAGGTTGGCGCCGGCGACGTCCCGAACATGGACGAAGTCCCGCCGTTGCCCGCCGTCCTCGAAGACGCGCGGTGCCTCGCCGCGCGCGAGCGCTGACCGGAACAGGGAGGCGACACCCGCGTAGGGGGTGTCCCGCGGCATGCCCGGGCCGTACACGTTGTGGTAGCGAAGGGCGGCGACGCGGCCGCCGGTCGCCCGCGCCCACGCGGCGGCCAGGTGCTCCTGCGCCAGCTTGGTGGCCGCGTACACGTTGCGTGGGTCGGCCGGGGCCTCCTCGCCCACCAGGCCCGCGGCCAGTGGCTCACCGCAGTACGGGCACGGAGGCTCGAAGCCGCCTGCTTCCAGATCCGCCACGAGGCGCGGCCCGGGCCGCACGGCGCCGTGCCGCGAGCACTCGTACCGCCCCTCGCCGTAGACCACCATCGAACTCGCCAGGACGAGGCGCCGCACGCCGGCTTCGGCCATACCGGCAAGGAGCACGGCGGTGCCGAGGTCGTTGCAGCCCACGTAGTCCGGGGCGTCGGTGAAGTCCTTGCCGAGACCGACCATCGCGGCCTGGTGACAGACCGCGTCGACGCCCCTCAGGGCGTCGGCCACCGCCTCCCCGTCACGGACGTCGGCATGCCGCCAGTCCACCCCGTCGGGGATCGGCGGGACCGTGCGGTGGGCGGCGGGCAGCAGCGCGTCGAGGACACGCACCTCATGCCCCCCATCGATGAGGGCGGTGACGATGTGCGAGCCGATGAAACCCGCACCGCCGGTGACCAGGATCAACATGCCACCGACCGTAGTGCGGTGCACCTGGCGGCGGGTCGCTCGGTGCGAGGATGTCAGGGGTTCGTAAGCCTTCCCGGCTCCCGCGCGTTCTCGGCGGGCCGGGACGCCGCCACCGTCAGGAGGGCGAAGGCCACAGCGAAGCCGAGCATGGTCAGCACGCCCTTGGGCCAGAAGATGTGGCTGTCGACGAACGACCAGCAGGCGGCGAAGAGGACCACGGCACCCGGCAGTGCCCGCACACCATGGCGCCTCCAGAGCACCACGCAGGTAGCGAGCGAGGCGACGGCCAGCCCGTACACCCCGGTCCGGCCCAAATCGTCCCCGGTGGCGAACAGTCGTCCGGTGGCGCCGCGGACGCCGTGGTCCACCACAGTGCCGGCGGCAATGCCGGCCACCGCGTCCAGTCCCGAGTAGTACGCGGCGAAACAGAGGCATCCGGCCCAGGAGACCACCGTCAAGGCCCCCTCTGCGTCACGGCGCGGCCTGCCCCCCAAGGGGACCACCAGTCCGAGCACGAGGAAGGGGAAGACCGGCAGCAGGGCGATGTGCATCGCGGCCCAGTGACCTGCCGTCGCCGCCGTCAGATGCCGGGGATGCATCAGTCCGGCGACGGCCAACGACAGCGGAGCCGCGGTCACCAGGGCCGTCACACGACATGTACGGAGGAAGCGCATCCGGTCACGCTAGGCGGCCGCCCGGCGCTCCGCCCCGCCCGCCCGCAACGCGTAAGACACCCGTAACACCGCTCGTCCGTCGGCCGGACCAGGGAAGTCACCCACCAGGCCGCCGGCGACCGCGCCTCAACCCGCGCACGGCCAGCCGGAGCGCCGTCACTGTGACCACGGCCCCCAGTGCGATCAGCCAGTTGCGCGGATAGTCCAACGGCAGCACCGACGAGTTGGCCGTCCTGCCCGGCCGTAGCAGCACCGGCAACGCCACCGCCGTCAGCGCACCCGCGACCAGTAGGGCCCCGCGGACCGGTCCGCGCGCAGCACCGCGCACCAGCAGCAGCCCGACCAGCAGCACGGCCGGGGCGATCACCACATCGTGCAGGACCACCGCCCCACCCAGCCACACCAGCACATCCGCCAGGTCGCGGACGTCCCTCAGCGAGAACGCCCCGACTCCCATGAGTGCGATACCCGCCGTACCCGCCAGCGCGCGCAGCGCCTTCATGCCGGCACCTCCAGTCGGCCGACCCACTTGGTCTGCAGAACGCCCGGCCGATCGGGAGCGATGAGCCGCGCCGGGTAACCGTGGTCCGGGTCGAGTTCCTCGCCGTTCAGGCGCAGGGCCAACAGGGTCAGCGGGTCGCGGGCGTGCTCGTGCCCCATCTCCGACACCCGGTAACTGCCCCTCGACTGCAGCGACACCACCCGCACCCGCGCATGCTCCGGCGCCCCCGCACGCTCCAGCAGATCCCTGACCCGTACGCCGGTCCAGCGCGCCGACTTGCTCCAGCCCTCCACACAGGCGATCGGCAGCTCGACCTCGTGCTGCGGCAGGGCGCGCAGCTCGTCCAGGGTCAGGGTGTACGACCGCGGGCCGGCCACCACCAGGCGGTACTCCAGGGCAGTGATCCGGCCGACCCCCGCAGCGTCGGCAGTCCTGTTGACCGGCAGCGCCTGCGGGCCTTTGTCCGGGTGGCGGGGCGCGAACAGAAGGAAGCCCTTCAGCGGGGTGAAGGACTGGCCCACGGTGGTCAGTGTGACGGCACCGACAGCAGCGCCCACCGCTGCCAGCAGCGAGCGCCGGTCGGGGCCGTCCTGCGCGGGCAGCGCGAGCGTCCCGGGCGACCGACGACCCCAGTACGCCTTGATCTCGGGCGCCTTGACCGCGATGTGCAGCAGCAGCGCCCCGATGACCAGCCACGCCACCGCGTAGTGCACGGGCACGAACGAGAACGGCCACGGGTACCACTGCGCCGTGTTCAACAGCCCGGTCGCCAGCTCGAAGACGGCGCCGGCCACCAGCACCCCGACGGACAGCCGCTCCAGGGCGTGCTTGACCGACCGCACCAGCGGCCATGCATACAACCGCGGATATACCGTCCACAGCTTCGCCAGCAGCAACGGGATCGCCGCGATGCCAGAGGCGACATGAAGTCCCTGAGTGAGCCGATAGCCCCACACCGGGCGGCTCGGGAGTCTGTCGGCCAGCCAGCCCGGCGGGTGTTGCATGAAGTGACTGACCAGTCCGGTGACGAAGCAGACGGCGAACGCCACCCCCAGCCACCGGCCGACGGAGGTCGCCGTGCGGGCATCGTGCAGTCTGCCCCTGAACACCGGCGGAAAGAGACACAGTTTCATGCCCTCCATCCCACTCGGCGCCTGGCCGTCACGGAACCATCGAACTCTTACGGAACACGGACGTCCCATCGGCGCGACGCCGGCAGCGTTTCGCGTTCGTCGGCAGTATTGCCATGAACGGCTGCAGCACATGGCCCGCATCGGCGGACCACAGCCGGCGAATCGCGGCGCGGCGGCGCTCTGCATCCGATTCGTGATACCCGGCCCCTCTGCGAGGAAGACGCCCCTCCTGGCGGACACGGTGCCCGCGCCGGTGTCCACCAGCGACAGTTGGCCGGAGACGGTGAGAGGTTCGCTGGTAAGCGGCCGGTGTGCAACGCTGGTCGGCCATTACTTGCTCGGAGCTGGGGCCTGTCCGCAGCTCCGACCACGTGGCCGGGAAAAGGGTTGGGCGGGATGATGATCCAGCTGGTAACTTGCACTCGAGCGTGACTTCGCCAGAGGAGGTGAGACCCGTGAACGCTGTATCGAAGTGGGTGCTCCCTCCTTCCGTCACGGTATGCGACTGATCTAGGTGTCGTCGGGAGCGCCTGTCCGACAAGGCACTCCTGAAAGGCGAACACCTATGAACACTGTGGTGATCACTCGGGTGGCGGAGGCGCAGTGGGAGGCCGTGACCGACGATCGGATCGTCGGTCAGGGCGATGTCTCCCACCGGCCCGACGGGCGGCTCTTCATCAGCATCGACGTGTGGCAGGACGCGGTCTTCGACCAGCTCGCCGCCGCGATGCTGGCGGACCTGCCTGAGCCGCTCTACACCTTGGTCGGCGAGGCCGACCACGACCTGAAGTCGAGCTGGGAGCGGCTCGGCTTCACCGTCGGACGCCGTGAGTGGGAGTACGTCCTGCCCACCGACCCGCGCGAAACCGGGCTCGGCGCGCTGGAACTCCCGACAGGTGTGACGATCCTGCCCGCCGGCGAGGCGGACGAGAGCCTGCTGCGCACGTTGGACCGCACGATTCGCGCGGAAGTCGAAGCCACCGTCGGCTGGCGCACCATGCCGGCCGAGGTGCTGCCCCGCCCGGCCGGGTCCACGCTGGTGGACCCGTCGAAGTACGCGGCCGCGGTCCGCAACGGTGAGTACGTCGGTCTGGTCCGGGTGGTGCCGGTGCGCCGCCGGGCACGAATCGGGCTGCTCGCGACACGGGCCGATCAGCGCCGGCACGGCATCGGACGGGCGCTGCTGGCCCACGCGTTGGGCACGCTGCACCGGGACGGGATCGACTCCGCCTGGGCCGAGGTGGACGAATCCAACGCCGCGGCGATTGCACTGGTCGAGGGCGTCGGTGCCCGCCGATCGAGCAGCTACCTGGAACTGGTGCGCCGCT
The DNA here is from genome assembly GCF_055639175.1 of Streptomyces sp. NPDC107546. Lineage (NCBI taxonomy): Bacteria > Bacillati > Actinomycetota > Actinomycetes > Kitasatosporales > Streptomycetaceae > Streptomyces > Streptomyces sp. NPDC107546. Next base: position 39,946 of record NZ_JBVKBA010000030.1, read on the forward strand.
GACGCCTGCTCACGCACCGAAACGACCCGACCGACCCCATCCAACTCACCGAATCGAGAAGCGAGACACCTTGGCAAGAACAGCAAAGGGCTTGGAAGTCGAGGGCACCGTCCTCGAATGCCTGCGCAACGCCACCTTCAAGGTCGAGCTGCAGAACGGGCACCACGTGCTCGCGCACATCAGCGGGAAGATCCGGAAGAACTACATCAAGATCCTCCCGTTCGACCGCGTGATCGTGGAGCTCAGCCCGTACGACCTGACCCGCGGCCGGATCCTTTACCGGTACCGGACCTGAGCACCGAGGAAGCGCGCCCGGGAGACCCCGGGCGCGCTTCGGACGCCGTCGCCGCGAGACGAGTCTCAGCCCGACGTCCAGGGGCGGAGCTTTTCCGGGTTGAGCACTGCCCAGATGTGGGTGATCTGATCGCCTGCGATGTCGAACGCGTACACCGCCACGGTGCGGCCGTCCTGCTGAGCGACCAAGCCGGGCTGGCCGTTGACCGTGCGCTCCACGACGGTCAGGGTGTCGGACGCCCTCGCGAAGAGGTCGGTCAGGTAGTGCGCGATCCGCTCGCCGCCTTCGATGGGGTGGAGTGAGGCCCTGGTGAGGCCGCCGCCGTCGGCGATCACTGTGGCGTCGGGGTCGAGGAGGCCGATGAGGGCACTGATGTCCTTGGCCTGCCATGCCTCTTTGAAGCCCCTGACGATGTCGGCCTGGCGGGCCGCCGGGGTCGCAGGCGTCCGGGAGGCGCGGATGCGGCGGCGGGCCGAGGAGGCCAGCTGACGGCAGGCCGCGGGTGTGCGGCCGACGATCTCGGCGACTTCGGCGAAGGGGTAGCGGAAGACGTCGTGCAGGATGAACGCGACGCGTTCGGCCGGGGTCATCGATTCGAGTACGACGAGAAAGGCCATGTTGACCGACTCGTCGAGGGTCACCCGGTCGGCCGGGTCGGCCGTGGCACCGCCTGCCGGCCCGGTGGTCCATTGGGTGGGTTCGGGCAGCGGCTCGGGGATCCATTCACCCACGTATCGCTCGCGCCGGGCCCGTGCCGAGCCGAGCAGGTCCAGGCAGATGCGGCCCGCGACCTTCGTCAGCCAGGCGCCGGGGGACTCGATGGCGTCCTGCTGCCGGCGGGACATGGCGTACCAGCGGGCGTAGGTCTCCTGGACGGCGTCCTCGGCCTCGGCCAGGGAACCCAGCAGTCGGTAGGCGAGATTGATCAGCTGACGCCGCTCGCTCGTGATCGCGCTCAGGCTCTGATCGTCTCCGGTGGTCACGGTCCTCCCCTTGCCCTGCGTCGGTCGGATCTGCACTCATCTCATCGACGAGACAGCGCACCGGAATGTGAGGCCGGCGTCTCGGTGTCATCGAAGTTGAGTGACTCAGGTCGACATCGCACCCCACCAGCTTCCACGCGCTGGCTTCGCTGCTTCTGGGACGAGGAAGCCGTCTGGTTCTACTTCGAGCTGGACACCGATGGGTACGTGATCCGGCAAGTCGAGTTGCAGGAGCCCGGAAGCAAGGCTCTGGCCGCTGCCTCACCGGCGGAGTGGCAAGAAGCCCAAGGAGACGGTCGGCTGGCTGAATATGAGAATGTCTACGGTCTGACCGCGGAACCACCTATCTCTGAGTGGGAGGGGCACGACCCGCAGTGGTTGTCGGCCGATGAGTTCGAGATCGTGTGGTCGACCGCCCGTCGGGAGCCTCAGGATCGTCAGGGGCAGCATCCTTCCTGAGCCTCTACTGACGAGGAGGACTGCCGACTCCATTGCGAAACAGGCCTTCAAGCGTCTCGCCGCCCTGGCAAGGCCCTGCTCAGACGGCATCCCCCTCGCCGTGATCCGTGACACGCGCCATCGACACCGCCCACGGGGTTCCGCGACGCCTTGTCATTCCATGAGCCGGTCGCTCAACCTGTCACACAGCAGGTCAACTGCCCAGTCCCGGCAAGATCTAATGAGACGGGACAATAGTCGCGGTGAGGCGTCGCAGCGCGGCCTGTGCGGGCGGGCCCCAGGTGCGCTTGCCACCTGGGCGGCCGTGGACGCCTGCCTCTCCGATGCAGATGCAGGCGAGGGCTTTCAACACCGCCCAGCCACGGGCGCGGCGTCGGGTCGCCGGGTCCGGGGTCGGCCGATAGGCATCGTAGAAGCGGTCGACGGCGCCGTCCGGCAGCAGTATCCACGCGGCGGCGAGATCGCAGGCCGGATCGCCCGCAAAGAGGTCGCCGAAGTCGATGACGCCGCAGAAGGTGCCATCCGCGGTGAGGACGTTGGCGGGATGCAGATCGCCGTGAAGCCACAGTGCCGGCCCCGTCCAGTCGGGCGCGGTGACGGCGTCTTCCCAGACCGCGCGGACGGCGTCCGGGTCGGGGATCAGCCCCAGTTCGGTGGCGGAGGCCAGCTGCTGGGCGAACCCCTCGGCACGTTCGGCCAGCGGGCCCCCACGGTCGCGGCCGATCGGCGCCCCTTCAGGGGCAGGTCGGTGAAGAGCCGTGAGGAAGGTGGCCAAGGTGTCGGCCGCCTCCGCTGCGCGCGTGGCGGGGGCACGGTCGGCGGGTGTTCCCGGCACCCAGGTGGTGACGATCCACGGCCGCGGAAACCGCTTGGAGGGCTCGCCGAGACGCTGCGGGACGGGGACCGGCAAGGGAAGATGCGGGGCGAGAGCGGGAAGCCAGGCGTGCTCTTTGCGCAGCAGCGCGTCCGCGGACAGCGTCGCCCAGGGCAGCCGGACGGCGAGGTCGTCGCCGAGCCGCCACAGCTGGTTGTCCCAGCCACGCGCGCCGAGCTTCAAAGGAAGACCGGCCAGGTCCGGGTGCTGGTCGTGCAGCAGATCCCGGACCAGCTCCGCGGTGATCTCGATCTCGGTATGGGTCACGCGGAGCCACGATAGCCGGACGGTGACCCGCCGTTCGTGACGCCCAGCACTCGGTGCCACCTCAAACTTCGATGGCACGAACTCACCGACCCGGCATCCAGACGATCAAGCCGTCGTCGGCGTCGGCCACCCGCGGGGAGACCGTACGGTACGCCCAGCCGGCCGACGAGCGGTCCGCTGCCGGCGGCTTCAAGGCCTCACCGAGTGGGATGGGCAGCCGTTGCTGCAGGGTCGACGAGGCACACGCGCATCGTGAGCCACAGCTCTCCCCCGTCGCCGCATCCCGTCCGGTCCCGGCCCGCCTGCCCAGCCAGGACGTGCCGCCTCGGCCTGGGGCGACTATGAAGGGAGGCAGCGGCCGCGCTTCGGCGCGATCCGGGGTACCGAGTGGGGCAGGAGGTCGGCGCATGGCCACAGCGGACTCCTCCAGAGCAGGCCGAGGCCGAGATCAGCCGGTGGCCGGTGCTGCCGCTCCACCGAGTGGCCTGCTCGACCTCCTGAACGTCGCTGCTGTGGTGCTGGATGCGAACGGGCAGGTGGTGTTCTGGAGCCCTCAGGCCGAGGAACTGTTCGGCTACACCGCGGCGGAGGCGCTGGGCCGGTTCGCCGCGCGGCTGATGGTCCATGAGGAGCACTGGGACGAGGTGATCAAGCTTTTCGCCGAGGTCATGGAATCGGGCACCGACTGGGCCGGGGCGTTCCCGATCCGGCACAAGGACGGCAGCACCCGCCTGGTGGAGTTCCGCAACATGCGGCTGCTGGACGACCGCGGTGAGACGTACGCCCTCGGCCTGGCCGCGGACCAGGCGACGGTGCGGCGGGTCGAGCGGGACGTCGCCCTGACCGCACGTCTGGTGTCCCAGTCCCCGATCGGACTGGCCATCCTCGATACGGAGCTGCGTTACGTGACCGTGAATCCGGCTCTGGAACGCATCACCGGCCTGCCCGCCGCCGAGCGGGTGGGGCGGTCGGCCGGCGAGGTGCTGACCTTCCTGGACACGGGGGATGTCGAGGCACGTTTCCGTCGCGTCCTCGATACGGGGGTACCGGTCGTGGACCGGCACATCGTCTGTCGTCCCCCCGGCGATCCCGAGCATGATCATGCCTGGTCCGTCTCCTACTACCGGCTGGAGGATTCCGCCGGGCGGGTGCTGGGCATGGCCTATTTCGTCATCGACATCACCGAGCGCCACCGAGCCGCCATCGATGCGGCGCAGGCACGGCAGCGCCTCGCACTGATCGCCAAGGTCTCCGCCTCCGTGGGCACCACCCTCGATCTGGAAACGACAGCGCATGAGCTGGCGGAGGCCGTCGTACCGGATCTGGCCGACATGGCCACCGTCGACGTCCTCCAGAGCCTGCTCCACGGAGGGAGCGTGCCGGACGCGGGTCCGACGCGTTTCCGCGTCCTCGCCATCGGTGCGGCCCACCCGACGGATGCGGTCCGCGCGGTCGGCCCACCCGGGGGACTCGCCACCTACGGCAGCGACCGCCTCATCACCCAGTGCGTACGCACCCGCAAGCCCGTTCTGGTGCCCCACACGACCCTTGGCGACCTGCGGCGCATCGCCCGCGACAGTGAGGCCGCCTCCCTCCTGGCGGCGGCCGGTGTGCACTCCTACCTCGCCGTACCGCTCGTGGCCCGCGGCGAGCTCCTCGGCGCCATCGCCCTCAATCGCACGCACAACCCCGCGCCCTTCGATGACGACGACGTCTTCCTCGCCTGCGAGGTGGCCTCCCGCGCTGCGGTGTGCATCGACAACGCCCGCGGATACCAGGCCCAGCGTCACGCGGGCCTCACCCTTCAGCGCAGCCTGCTCCCCGAGCCCCCGTCATACCTGCCGGGCCTTCGGATCGCCTGCCGCTACCAGCCCGCCGGCGCCACGAGTGAGGTCGGCGGCGACTGGTACGACGCAATTCCCCTGCACGCGGGCAAGACCGCCCTGGTCGTCGGCGATGTCATGGGCAGCGGCATCAACGCCGCCGCCACCATGGGCCAGCTCCGCAGCGCCACCCGCGTCTTCGCCGAACTCGACCTCGCCCCCGCCGAAGCCCTCCGCCACCTCGATCACCTGACCGAGAGCGTCCAGCAGACCATTGCCACCTGCGTCTACTGCGTCTACGACCCTGACCAGGGCCAGTGCCACATCAGCCTCGCCGGCCACCTGCCGCCGGCCCTGCTCCGTCCCGGCCGACCGGCGGAGCTCATCGAACTGCCCACCGGTGTGCCGCTGGGCGTCGGAGGCGTTCCCTTCGAGACCACCACCATCGCCTTCCGCCCCGGTGATCAGCTCGTCCTCTACACCGACGGCCTGGTGGAAACCCGAAGCGAAGCCATCGACGCCCGTCTGGACGCCCTTCTGGACGCTCTCACGGAGGTGCGCGGCTCGGATCTGGGAGAAGTCTGCGACCGCCTCCTGGGCATCCTCCGGCCACCCGGCGGCGAGGACGACGTCGCCCTGCTCGTCGCCCGAGCTCAAAGCTGAGCATCACAGCATGCCGACTGTCTGGCTGCCCGCGTACGGGAGATCCGGAACGGGCGGGCCTGGAGGGCCGGGAACCACACCTGCACGGTGCGCCGTCCTGCTGATCGTGCGAACGACTGAATGCGGCCTGTTCCGTACCCTGGTGACATGCGCATGCGCCCCACCCTGAGCTGGACCCCGGCCGAGGATTTGCCGCCGGGCACCACGGATCTCGAGCCGGTCGCCGATGCACTGAGCACCGGCGGTGTGCTGGTGCTCAGCGGGGCGGGCATCTCCACGGAGTCGGGCATCCCGGACTACCGGGGCAAGGGTGGGAGCCTGAGCCGACACACCCCGATGACCTACCAGGACTTCACCGCCGGCGCCCAGGCCCGGCGCAGGTACTGGGCGCGCAGCCACCTCGGCTGGCGCACCTTCGGCCGCGCCCGCCCCAACGCCGGGCACCGGGCCGTGGCCGCGTTCGGGCGGCACGGCCTGCTCTCGGGTGTGATCACCCAGAACGTCGACGGCCTGCACCAGGCCGCCGGCAGTGAGGGCGTCGTGGAACTCCACGGAAGCCTGGACCAGGTCGTCTGCCTTTCCTGCGGCGCCCTCAGCCCGCGCCGCGAACTCGCCCGGAGGCTTGAGGAGGCAAATCCGGACTTCGAGCCGGTGGCCGCGGGAATCAACCCGGACGGTGACGCCGACCTCACCGACGAACAGGTCGGGGACTTCCGCATGCTGCCCTGCACGATCTGCAGCGGCATCCTCAAACCGGACGTGGTGTTCTTCGGCGAGGCGGTTCCGACGCAGCGGGTCGAGCACTGCCGCAAGCTGGTCCGTGAAGCGTCGTCCCTGCTGGTCCTGGGCTCCTCACTCACAGTGATGTCCGGCCTCCGGTTCGTCCGCCAGGCGGCCGAGGCCGGGAAGCCGGTGCTGATCGTCAACCAGGATCCGACCCGGGGCGACCGGCACGCCCTGACCCGCGTCGCGCTCCCGCTGGGAGCGGCCCTCACCACCGTGGCCGGCCGGCTGCGCATCCCCGTCGACGACCAGGCGGCGGCCTCGGAGAAGTCGTGACGGTGGTGGGGCGTCACCCCCCGAGGGGAAGAGCAGGCGGCGGCCAGGCGAACGTCACGATCATCGAGGGCTTCGAGGGACCCCGGCGCGCCCCGGTCAACCACCACGGGCCGCCGAGCCGTGCTACAGTCTCGCTGTTGCAGTTGTGGTACCCATGAACCCATGTGCGCCTGACGGAATGTTCCTCCTTCAGGCGCATTATTTGTTTTCCGGGATCGCCGGATGGGGCCTCTGCCTACAGAAGGAAAAGGTCATGGCACAGGGAACCGTTAAGTGGTTCAACGCCGAAAAGGGTTTCGGCTTCATCCAGCAGGACGGCGGCGGCCCCGACGTCTTCGCGCACTACTCGAACATCCAGACCCAGGGCTTCCGTGAGCTCCAGGAGGGTCAGCGGGTCTCCTTCGACGTCACGCAGGGCCAGAAGGGCCCGCAGGCGGAGAACATCGTCCCCGCCTGATCGCCGGACGCGTATCCGCTCACCGGGGTCCGCACCGTCATGGTGCGGACCCCGGTTTGTGCTGTTTTCCAGGAAGGCAGATAACTGCATGTCCCGCAGGCCCCAGAAGCCGAACCGGCGTACCTCCTCAACCCCGTCCGCGTCGTCGCCGAGCGAATTCCGGCTACCGGAAAGCACGACACCCGCACTTCCCGCCGTCGAGGACTTCGCCGGTCTGGACATGCCCGCGGGGCTGCTGAAGACCCTCACCGCACAAGGCGTGACCACCCCCTTCCCCATCCAGGCCGCCACGCTGCCCAACTCACTGGCCGGCCGTGACCTGCTGGGACGGGGACGCACCGGCTCCGGCAAGACCCTCGCGTTCGGGCTGGCGCTCCTGGCCCGCACGGCCGGACTGCGCGCGGAGCCCAAGGCACCCCTCGCCCTCGTCCTGGTGCCCACCCGTGAACTCGCCCAGCAGGTGACGGACGCGCTGACCCCCTACGCGACGGCGGTGAACCTCCGGCTGGCCACCGTGGTCGGCGGGCTGTCCATCACCAAGCAGGCCGGTGCGCTCCGGCGCGGCGCCGAGGTACTCGTGGCGACCCCCGGCAGGCTCAACGACCTCGTGGAACGCGGGGACTGCGTGCTCGACCACGTACGCATCACGGTGCTGGACGAAGCCGACCAGATGACCGACATGGGCTTTCTGCCGCAGATCACGAAGCTGATCCAGCAAGTACGGCCCGACGGACAGCGCATGCTTTTCTCGGCCACCCTGGACCGCAACATCGACCGCCTGGTGCAGCGGTTCCTGACCGACCCCGTGGTGCACTCCGTGGACCCGTCCGCAGGGGCGGTCACCACCATGGAGCACCACGTGCTCCATGTCCTGGACGAGACCGACAAGAAGGCCGTCACCACGCGCATCGCGGCCCGTGACGGCCGGGTCATCCTCTTCCTCGACACCAAGAGGTCCGCCGACCGGCTCGCCAAGCGACTCCTGGCCGTCGGTGTCCGCGCGGCGGCACTGCACGGAGGCCGCTCCCAGCCGCAGCGCAACCGCACCCTGGAACAGTTCAAGAGCGGCCAGGTCACCGCGCTGGTGGCGACGAACGTCGCGGCCCGGGGCATACACATCGACGACCTGGACCTCGTCGTGAACGTCGATCCCCCGACCGACCACAAGGACTACCTCCACCGGGGCGGCCGCACGGCCCGCGCCGGCGGCTCCGGCAGCGTGGTCACGCTGGTCCTGCCCGACCAGAAACGGGACGTCACCCGGCTCATGTCGGACGCGGGCATCCGCCCCCGGACGGCCCGCATCACATCGAGCGACGCGGAACTGGCCACCATCACCGGCGCCCGGGAGCCTTCCGGCGTGCCCGTCACCATCGAGGTCCCCCAGCCGGCGGCGCCGACGGCGTCCCGTCCGGCCCGCAAGACCGGGACCAAGCCCGGCAGGCCATCCGGCCGCCGCCAGCCCCGCAATGGCGGCGGGGCCCAAGCGGCGACAGGTGCTGCAACCAGGACGGGGAGCCGGGACTCCGACCGCCGGGCTACGCCCGAGAGGAGAGCGTCCGGTGGCACCTCCGCAACGGGCGGGCGCGGTTCCGCCCGCCGGGCGCAACCCGGCGCGGCCACGGGCGGTACCGCCGGAGCGGGCGGCCGCAACTCCGACCGCCAGCCCGCCTCACGCAAAGGCCGCCTGCGTCCTCGGTGAGGAAGGCGGCAGCCCGATGTCGGGCCTGGGCGATGCAGGGGCCGCGGTCGGCACTGGGGGCCGTTGGCATCGTTCGGAGGTGCTGCCCGGCACCTGGCACCTCTTGCGGACGCCGTCCACGAAGGCGCGTCAGTGGTGGTGGCCGTGCCGGCCGAGGCTCCGAACGGGGGTCGCGCCGGGGCGGGTCCACTGCGGCACGGGGCGGCTGGTCGGGCCCCAGGTGGCGTTCCCGTCCGCGTCCGAGCGCCAGGACCAGCACGGGCTGCGTCCCTCGGGCCAATCCTCGGGGTTGTCCTCCCACGCCTCGCCGCGGCCGTAGGGCGTCATGTCGAGCAGGCCGAGGGAGCTGTTGACCCGCTCGTTGCCACGGCCCGTCGTGGAGTAGCTGAGGAACACGCGGTCGCCGTCGCGCAGGAAGCAGGTGAGGTAACCCATGCTGCCGCCGACCGGCGCTTCCACGTCGCGCACCGAGTACCAGGGCTGGGTGTAGCCCATGAACTCGAGGTAGGAGGCCACCTCGTCCCAACGGCCCGTGGTCAGGATGGCGAACGAGACGCCGCGGGCGCCCAGGTAGACGGCGTCCTTCAGGTGCCAGGCCGTGGTGGTGCAGCCCTCGCACTGTCCCTGGTGCGGCGCGCCGTCGTACCACATGTGCTTGTACACCACGAGCTCGTCGCGGCCCTGGAACAGGTCCAGGAACGGGACCGGGCCGTCGGGCCCCACGACCTCGACCGTCCCGTCGAGCTCCACCATCGGCAGCCGACGGCGGGCCGCGGCGAGGGCGTCGCCCTCGCGGGTGTGGGCCTTCTCGCGGACCAGGAGCTCGTCACGGGCGGTCTGCCAGGTGGCGAGGTCGACGACGTGCGGGCGGCCGGGCAGCGCGGTGGTCGGTTCGTCCGGCGTGGTCGTCATGGTGTCCTCCGTGGTGTCTCGTGCCGGGCAGCGTCGTACGACCTTCTACGACGGTCACCAGAACAGACTCCCGACCCGGCCGGAACTCATCGCAGCGGGGGCGCCCTCGGCCGAGCCGTGCAGCTCACCCACCGCCCGTCACGTCGGCGAGCGCGGCACGGAGGCAAGGTGAGGCGGTGCGGGTCCGGGAGGGGGCGACGACGCCGGCGAGGAGGTCGGGTCGGCTGCTGAGAGCGGCGGCGACGGCCGGGTCCCGTACAGGCGAGCGAGGGCAAGTGACAGGCCCACTGGCGACAGCGCCGGGCGAACAGTCAGGAGGGGAGATCGTGGTTCTCTCGGCTCGCCTCAGCGCCAGGAACTACTGTCGCGAGCATGGTCGAACTTGATGCCCTCAGTGCCACCCGCGAGGCCTATGACGCCGCCGCCCCCACGTATGCGCAGCTGTTCCGCGACACGCTGCGTGACAGGCCCCTGGACCGCGCGATCTTGAGTGCCTTCGCCGAGGTCGTCGGTGCAAGTGGTGGCGGTCAGGTCGCGGACCTGGGGTGCGGGCCTGGCCATATCACTGCGTATCTGGACGAGTTGGGGCTGGCGGCGTTCGGCGTTGACGTCTCTGCTGCGATGATCGAGTTGGCTCGACAGGCCTATCCGAGCCTGCGGTTCGACGTGGGCTCGATGGCCGCGTTGAACATCGCTGACGGCGTGCTGGGCGGCGTACTCTCACGTTGGTCCATCATCCATACTCCGCCGCAAGAACTCCCCGTCATCTTGGCGGAGTTCCATCGTGTGCTGGCACCTGGCGGCCACCTTCTGGTCGGATTCTCCGCGAGCGAAGATCCGTCTCACCCGACACAGGTCTTCGATCACACAGTCGCGCCGGCCTATCGGTGGTCGCCTGATCACCTCGCCGCGCTGCTGCGCAAGGCCGGGTTGGTCGAGGTGGCCCGGATGGTTCGCGAGCCTCAGCCCACCGACCGACGACAGTTCCAGGAGGTTCAACTACTCGCCAGCAAAGCCTAGTGCTGTGGCCGGAAAGGGCTTCCAGGTCCCTGCTGCGGCCGCTGCGCTCACCGTGCTCCTTCGCCCGTGGGTTCGTCGGGTCCTGGAGTATGGGGCCGTCACGGTGTGCCGCGACAGGTCGACGGGCTGGGCGGAACGTCACATCGTCATCAGGAACTAACCATCGCCACAGAGCCGTTGGACCTGACCAGAGAGCGTGGGTCAGGACGAAGTTTCAGACCTTGTGCTGCTGCGTCCTGGGCGGGCCGCGGACAGCCACACCCTGCACCGCGCGGCCCGCGACCTGGCCGGCACCCCGGGCGTCGTCCTCGTCTCGGCGTGCCGCTGCTCGGCCGGCCGACGCGTGACCCGCTCGACGACGGTGAGTTCCTCGAGTTCGCCGCGCACCTCTTGAAGCTGCTGGCTCAACTTCCCTGCCTACAGCTCCGCTTCGGCCCTGCGGGCCATGATCAGTCCATGAAGGTCCGGTTCCGCATCCCCGGCCACCTGACGCGCCTCCCGCCCGGATCGTAGGGACGGGTGCCTCGCTCACGCCGGGAAATCCGCGGATCCCTGATCACCGAAACGGCAGACGAGGCGGGAGTTGTGCGCGGTGTTCGCCGGACTTGATCAGCGGTTGGAAGACTGGGCGTACCGAAGGGACGTACCTGAGCCCGGACGGCGAGTACGACGTCCTGTTGAGACGTGGGCGGGCCGGCCCGGAACATCTGCTCCGGGGCGGCCCACCCACGCGATATCAGCTTGCGGCGGGGGCCGGGTCGCGGGTTGGTTCGGGCATCGCCTCGGGTGCGGGCCTCTGCTTCGGATCGGGCTCGGCTGTCACCGCGGAGGGAGCGGGGGTGGGGGCGTAGGGGATCTCTCCGCGCAGGACGGCCTTGGCGCGGTCCTCGTCCAGCTCGCCCTCCCACCGGGCGACGGCCAGGGTGGCGACGCCGTTGCCGACCAGGCTGGTCAGGGCGCGGGCTTCGGACATGAAGCGGTCGATGCCGAAGATCAGCGCGAGGGCGGCGACGGGAACGTGCGGGACGGCGCTGAGGGTGGCGGCCAGGGCGATGAAGCCGGAGCCGGTGACGCCTGCAGCGCCCTTGGAGGTGAGCAGCATGACGGCGAGCATGGCCAGCTGCTGGGTGAAGCCGAGGTCGATACCCAGGGCCTGGGCGAGGAAGACCGAGCCCATGGTCAGGTAGATGGCGGTGCCGTCGAGGTTGAAGGAGTACCCGGCGGGCAGCGTGATGCCGACGACCGGTTGCGAGGCGCCAACGTGCTGAAGCTTGGCCATCATGCGCGGCAGGACGGGCTCGGTGGAGGAGGTGCCCAGGACGATCAGCAGTTCTTCCTTGATGTAGCGCAGGAAGGGCAGCAGCCGCAGTCCGTTCAGGCGCATCACGGTCCCGAGCACGACCAGGACGAAGAAGAGGGCGGTCAGCCAGAACGAGCCGACCAGCAGGGCCAGATGGCGCAGGGTGCCCAGACCGTAGTTGCCGATGGTGAAGGCCATCGAGCCGAACGCGCCGATGGGGGCGAGCCGCATGATCCAGCGGATGAGCGTGAACAGGACCGTGGAGAGCTTCTCGACGCCCCGGGCGATGCTCAGGCCGGCCTCTCCGCCGGCGTGCAGGCCGAAGCCGAACAGCACGGACACCAGCAGCACCGGCAGGATCTCGTTGCCGGTCAGGGCGCTCACCAGGGTGGCCGGGATGATGGCGAGGGCGAACTCGGTGAAGCCCTCGTGGGCCGTGGTCGCCTCCGGTGGCAGGCCCTTGGCGGACAGGATCGAGACATCGACGTGCAGTCCGCTGCCCGGCTTGACGACGTTGACGACGACCAGGCCGATCACCATGGCCACGGTGTACCTCGAAGTAGACCAGAGCCTTCAGGCTCACGCGGCCGACCGCGCGGGCGTTGCCCATGGAGGCGATGCCGTGGACGACCGTGCAGAAGATGATCGGCGCGATGAACATCTTCACCAGCGCGATGAAGCCGTCGCCGAGCGGCTTGAGGTCAGCGCCGACGGACGGCCACAGCCCGCCCACGGCGGCGCCGAGGAGGACGGCGATCAGGCACTGGACGTAGAGGGGGGACAGCATCCGGCGGATGCGGCCCGGTGGTGCGGTGACGGTACCCGGGGCGGCGTCGTTGCGGCTCATGCGGGGCGTCCTTCCAGGACGGGAACAAGGAGTTCGGCTCGGGCGATACGCCGGGCGGCGCGGTGCAGGAGCACCGTGGGGGACGCGCCGTCCGGTGCGGGGACGGCTTGGGTGGCGATCACGCCGGCGGGGGTGCCCAGGCGCAGCGTGCCGTCGGCGGTCTGCCGGGCGGCGCGGTGGGCGAGGGTGCCGGGGGTGGCGGCGGCCGCGGCCAGGGCCACGGCGGAGGTCAGGCCGATCGCCGGGTGCGGGGCGTGCATGGAGACCATGCGCACGGCCAGGTCGTATTCGTCCTGGTTGACGAGCGTGCCCTGTGTGGTGCGATAGGGGGCAGGTCGGGCGACGACGCCCACCTTCGGGACCGCGTGGCTGACCGGATCGCCCTCGCGGGCCAGGCCCATGGCCAGCGCTGCCGGGCGGCGCAGCAGTGTCAGCGCGGGCACTGCGGTGGCGAACGCGGCGAGGGATTCCGTGCCGTCGAGGCCGAACGCCTTGGCCTCGAACAGCGCGGCCGGCGCGCCGGCGTCCACCAGGGATGCCTCGACGGGACCGTCCGGGCCGGTCAACTCGTCCAGCGTCCGGCCGGTCGGCAGAGCGCGGCCGGTCGTCGAGCCCGCCGGGTCCTGAAACCCGAGCAGGACCGGCACGCCCGGCGCCGAGGTACCCGGCACCACGGCCGTGCCCTCCTCCGGGGCCACGCCCGCGGGGGTGGGGATCGTGCCGGTGAGGCGGGCCCCGGTGTTGACGTTGAGCATGCGGACCGTGGTGGTGTCCGACGCGATCGGCACGAGAGCGTGGTGGACGGCGTACAGGGCCACGGCGGTGGCGCAGTTGCCGCAGTTGCTGGCCCACTCCACGCGCTCGTCGCCGATTCCGACCTGTGCGAAGGCGTACTCCACATCCACACCGGCCTGGGTCGACGCCTGTACGACGGCGGCCTTGGAAGTGGTGGAGGAAGCGCCGCCCACGCCGTCGATCTGCCGGGGGTCGGCGGCGTTGAAGGCGGCGAGCAGCAGGGCATCGACGTCCACGCCCGTGGCGGCCACGTCGCGGTGGTCGAAGATCCAGCACTTGCTGGTTCCTCCGCGGATCATCTCACCCTGCAGACGCAGCACAACTGACTCCTCACAGGCATGGAAGGGGAAGCCCACCGACGGTCTCGCCGCGCGTGGTGTCCTCCACGGTGGGTTACAGCAGCGTGAAGTACAATCTCGGAAATCTGCATGGCTATTAAGGTGAAGTGAACGCTGGAGGTAGCGGCATGCTCGACGTCCGGCGCATCCTGCTGTTCACCGAGGTCGCCCGGCGCGGCTCGGTGACAGCGACCGCCCGCGCCCTCAACTACACCCCGTCAGCGGTATCGCAGCAGATCAGCCGCCTGGAAACGGAGGCAGGACAGCCCCTGCTGGAACGCCACGCCCGGGGTGTCACCCTCACCGACGCCGGACGGGCGCTGGCCGAACGAGGGCACCGGATCGAACGCGAACTGCAGGCCGCGGAAAACGAACTCGCCGACTACGCCGGTCTGCGCGCGGGCACACTGCGCATCGGCACCTTCCCCACCGTCGGCGCCTCGCTCCTCCCGCAGGCCGTGATCGCCTTCCGGGACGCCCACCCCGACGTACGGCTGACCGTCCGCAGCGCCCGCATCGCCGGACTCTGGGCCATGCTGGAGAACCGGGAGATCGAGATGTCGCTGATGTGGGACTACGACTGGAACCGAATCGACCGGGAGGACATCGTCGTCACCCCACTCCTCGATGACCCGCCGGCCCTTCTCGTCAGCGACCACCATCCACTCGCCGGCCGTGACGCCGCCTCACTCGCCGACTTCGCCGACGACCCCTGGATCACCCGCGCCGACCATCACCCGGTGGCCGAAGCCCTCGTCCGCGGCTGCCGCGCCGTCAACTTCGACCCCCGCATCGTCTACGAGGCCCACGACTACCAGGAAGCCCAGGCCATGGTCGCCGCCGGCATCGGCGTCGCCCTTGCTCCCACCCTGGCCCTGGAGGGCATCCGACCCGGCGTCAGCATCCTGCCCCTCCAGCCGCCGGCCCCCATCCGCCGCATCCTCCTGGTTCGCATGGCCGACCACTCGCTCACCCCCGCCGCCCTGGCCTTCGCCGGACTCCTCCGCGACGCCGCTGCGGCCCGAACCCTCTGACACCGAACCACGCCCACCGGTCAGGGAGCCGTCGCGCTCACCGCCGCCGATCCAGGCCCGCACTTCGGTGTCAGACCTCTCAGCCGGCGTGCGTCAGGACGTCCCCTCCGGCAACACTCCCGCCCGGAACGGCTCCACCCCCACCACCCTGCGCACCCGTGTCGGTTCGATCAAAATCATCAGGCGCCGTTCTCCGGGGAGAAGCCACGGATACCGCTCCTCGTTGATGTACTTCCTGGCGAGCCGGTCCATGGCGCGCTCCGCCGCCTCTCCCTCCACGAATCGCACGACCCGTCCCCGTATCTCCGCCCGGTCGTACGGGTTTTCAGCGTCATGGTGGGACAACGAGACATGCGGATTCCGCCGGAGGTTCTCCTCCTTCACGCGACCCACGGACGTGTTCACCATGACGTACTCCCCTTCGATGTCGGCCCACATCGGCGACACCTGGGGCGCCCCGTCGGCATCCACGGTCGCCAGGTGCCAGAAGTTGGGGGCGAGCAGTCGCTCACGAATGTGCCCGTCCAGCTTGCCCGTACGGCCGCTTTCAGTCATCAAATAGCGCCTTCCCGTTGCCAGTTGACGTGTGCCCTCATCCTGGACCGGTGTGGCGCTCCGACGCCAGGGGCCGTGCCGATCCCCCGCGCCGAGCCGGCCGCGGGAACCGCCCACGGAACGCGTGCTTCCGTATCACGACCATGGATTCCTACGGTCCAGCGGCCCGGCCCGCGCCTGCCGGCGCCCCCACATCCCGAGCGCGTCGCCCGAGTCGGCCGGGCGACGGCTTGATTGACGAACCCTGCGCCCCTGTTCCCGCCGCGCCGGGCCCTCCGCGAGATCGACGTCGCCAAGCAGATGCGTACATCTGTTCTTAATTAGTGTACGTTTGTTCTTATGGAGAAGGTGGAACCTCCCGGGAGGGGAGTCTCCGGCCGCTTCGCAGGAAGTGGAGCGGACGATGGCGAGCCCGAGCACCGGTCAGTCGGTACTGGGACGGGCGAGGGGCGACGGGTTCGCCGGCATGATCCGGAGCGCAGGACACGCATCCTGGACGCCGCTCTCGACGTGCTCGTCACGGACGGGGCGGCCGGCATGACGCACCGAAAGGTCGCCGCGCGTGCGGACGTGCCGCTGGGGTCGGTCACCTACCACTTTTCGAGCCTGGCCGAGCTTCAGGCACAGGCGTTCGCCTGGTATGTGGAACAACGGACCGCGGAGTTCGAGGGCCTCTTCACGGAGGTGGAGACACGCGAGGACCTGGTCGAGGTCCTGGTGGAACTCGTGCAAGGGGGACCGTCCCGGCGCCGCAGTGCCGTCCTGGGCTTCGAGCTGCACCTGGCGGCTCTGCGCGATCCCGCCTTGCGGGCGCTGACACAGGAGTGGACCAGCGACAGCCGGGCCGTGCTGGCCCGCTTCACCGGGCCGGAGATCGCCGGCCGTCTGGACGCCTTGCTCGAAGGGCTGATCATGCATGCGCTCCTCACGACGGAGCCGGAGCCGCGGGAGGCGACACGGGCGGCGGTCGAGCAGGCCCTCTCCCCGGTCACCGCATGGGGAACGTGAACGCGGTCGCCGCCCTCGAGCCCCGGCCGCGAGAGATCTCGGCCGGGCTATGCCACGTTCCTCGCCGCAGTCACGCCGGGCCGCCGGCTCGGGTCGGCGATCGTCGACCGGCTGGACGGACGGGCGTTCTGCGCGCAGCTCAGGGCCTGTTCCCCTCGCCGGCGCCGCCCGCCCGGCCCCGCTGGTGTCATGCGCGCCCACCCGGACTGCCACTCCCGTCACACCGAGACCCTCAGCACACCAAGGAGAATCCCCATGCCGAGCAACCCGCCCATGATCGCGGTCAGTGACGCCGAACTGGCTGAGCTCCGCGCCCGGCTGAAGGGCACGCGATGGGCGGAGCCCTGGCCGGTCAACGGCTGGGAGGCCGGTACCGACACGGCGGAACTCCGCCGCCTCACCGCCTACTGGGCCGACGGCTACGACTGGCGAGCCCACGAGGCCGTCATCAACGCCCTCCCCTCACACCTCGCCGACCTAGACGGAACACCCGTGCACTACCTCCGCTTCGACGGCGAGCACCCGGCCGCGCTGCCGATCGTCCTCACACATGGCTGGCCCAGCTCCTTCCTCGAACTCACCGCTCTCGCCGACCGGCTGGCCACCCCGTCCCGGTACGGAAGAGCAGCCGAGGACGCCTTCACCGTGATCGTCCCCTCGCTGCCCGGATTCGCCTTCTCACCCCAGCGGCCCACCCTCGCCGACACACAGCAGACCCACCACCTCTGGCACCGGCTGATGCACGACGAACTCGGCTTCGAGCACTACGCCGCCCATGGCGGAGACCTGGGTGCCGGCGTCACCTCCCGGCTCGCCGAGGCCCACCCGGAGGCACTCGTCGGCATCCACCTGCTGGCCGTGGCCGCCCCGGCCGCCTACGACCCTGCCACCCTCACCCCACAGGAACAGGACCACCTCGAATCCATGGCGGCCTGGCAGACGCACGAGGGCGGCTACCAGCACCAGCAGAGCACACGGCCCCTCACCCTGAGCCCGGGCCTGACCGACTCGCCCGCCGGCCTGCTCGCCTGGCTCGTCGAGAAATACCGTGCGTGGAGCGACTGCGGCGGCGACCTGTCCTCGCGCTTCAGCGACGACTTCGTTCTGACACAGGCCTCCCTCTACTGGTTCACCCGCACGATCTCAACCTCCTTCCGGCCCTACTACGAACACGCCCGCGGCTTGACCCGACGCGTGGAGCGCGTGAGCGTTCCCACAGCCGTAGCCCTGTTCCCCGCCGACCTGAGCCGGCCGCCACGAAGCTGGGCCGAGCGCACCTACAACATCACGCGCTACACGCACATGCCCCGCGGCGGACACTTCGCCGCGCACGAAGCACCCGACCTGCTGGCCCACGACATCACCGAGTTCTTCCGCGGCCACCGTCCCCCTCTGCCTTCAGTCCCCCGAACCGACGCCTGAACCCGACGACCAGCAGCGCTCATCGCCCCAAGCGTCACGCGCCGTCTCATCCGGGGCGCAAGTCGCATCGACGGCCGGCGCCGGATGGATCTTGGGTCGGCCCTCGGCTGGCGCCGCTCCTCACCTCGGCTCCCGGATGCCACCTGCACGATCCACTCCGCAGCGGTCTTGGTCTTGGCGCCCCGAAGCGCTGAGGACGAACATCCAGGGCCCGGGTAAGCAGCTTCTGACGACTCTGCGGCGTACCGTGCCCGCATGGAGCAGCGAGAAATCATGCAGCGGGTCGTAGGCATCCTGACCGAGGCGCTGGAGATGCGACGCCAAGCCCGGGAGAACCGCGACAGTGACGTCACACAGAGCGAAACGGTCTCCGCGTTGCTCGAGGAGATGCTGCCGCGCATCGAGCTGCGCGCCGATGCGACCGCCCAGGAGGTGGCGACTGCCGTGAGCGAGCAGCTGGGGCCGGCCATCGTGCAGATCGCATCGGCGTTCGCGCTCGCCTTCGTCCAGCTCGCCGAGATCCACGACGGCGGGCGCACCGACGTCTGTGCGGCGGACGTTCTGCAGTCGATCTCCCTGCACTTCGAGACCGAAGCAGGACAGTAGAACGGTCGCGGTGCGCCATCGACTCCGTCAGCCTGAGGGCGGCAGCAGCCCTGTCATCGGTTCGTCGCCGAGTACCTCGGGGAACCAGGCGTTCCGACGCGGCCG
Organism: Streptomyces sp. NPDC107546; assembly: GCF_055639175.1. Taxonomy (NCBI): domain Bacteria; kingdom Bacillati; phylum Actinomycetota; class Actinomycetes; order Kitasatosporales; family Streptomycetaceae; genus Streptomyces; species Streptomyces sp. NPDC107546. The sequence continues at coordinate 58,470 of NZ_JBVKBA010000030.1, forward strand.
GTGGCGCACGCGACGACCCCGACTCCTTCGTGAGGGGTGCCATCGGTTACAGAGGGGAACCGGGCACGGGGTGTGCGCCGACCGGCTTGACGTGTGCGAGGAACACTGGCGGCACCCACTGCCTCCCTTCCCGCCGTTCGGACCGTGAAGCCGGGGAGGACGAAGGCTCGCACGGGGTTCGGGTGTGGTGCCGCTGCTGCCGGGGTGGAGGTGGCGCCCGGCTTGGGTGTCTGCGGCTTGTCGGCGGCGAGTCGGACGGTGGGCAGCGGGGGCGACACCGTACCGGCGAGAGCGCCCGTCATGGCGTCGCGCCTGGGACCAGGGTGTCGGCGCCGAAGACCCAGCCCAACCCCGTCCATGAGGGGCAGGTCATGCTGGGCGCCACACTGCTCTCGCGGGAACGGCGACTGCTCAGCCCCTCCTCCGCCGCCTCTGCCACGCTCCGGGTCGAGGCGCATTGACCCCGCGGTAACGGCCGACGACGGTGAAGGACATCGCCCGCCCAGCGTCTGCAGGAGAGGGCACTGCCGGATGCCGGGGGCGGCAAGCCAGGGGCGGCCGGGGCGCAGCGGCTGCGCCCCGGCCGGCAAACCGCCAAGCGTTGTCCGCCGTGCGGACCGGCTTCACAGCGGAGGCGTCGGCCGATGAGGGGCGCTTGACCGCCTCCGTCAGCGTACGCACCCCTCGGCCCGGAGACGGCGCCGGACGCCGTTTTCCCGTACCTCCGTCAGGTTCGCTCACGGCAGGATGGAGTCTACGTATCCGCCGTCCACCCGAAGTGCGCCACCGGTGGTGGCCGAGGCCTGGTCGGAGCTGAGGTAGACCACCATGTTGGCGATCTCCTCCGGCTCGATCAGGCGCTGCAGCAGCGACTGCGGTCGGTGCTGGCGCATGAAGACACGCTGGGCTTCCTCCCAAGGCAGGTCGCGGTCGACGAGTTCGTAGACGAAGTCCTCGACGCCTCCGGTGTGGGTGGGGCCCGCGATCACGGAGTTCACCGTGACGCCCGTGCCGGCGGCCTGTTTGGCGAAGCCCCGGCCCACCGCGAGCAGCGCGGTCTTCGACATGCCGTAGTGGATCATCTCCGCGGGGATGACGACCGCCGAGTCGCTGGCGATGTACTGGATGCGCCCCCACCCCCGCTCGGTCATGCCCGGGAGGTACAGGCGAGTCAGCCGTACGGCGGCCAGCACGTTCACCTCGAAGTAGCGCCGCCACTGTTCGTCGGTGATCCTCAGAGGATCCTCGGCGCCGAAGATGCCCAGGTTGTTGACGAGGATGTCCACCTGCGGCAGGACTTCCGCGGCCTGGCGAGCGCCCTCCTCGCTCGTCACATCCGCCGCGACCGGGACCAGCTCCGCCCCGGGACCTCCCGTGCCAGTTGGGCGATGCTGTCGTCCACGCGCTGCGGGGTACGGCCGTTGACGCCCACGCGGGCCCCGGCACGAGCCAGACCGGCGGCGATCGCCGCGCCGATGCCCTGTGTGGAGCCGGTGACCAGTGCCGTGCGGCCTTTCAGATCGATCTGCATCATTCCAGCCCTTTCATGTGTAGTCCCATACAGGTACCCGTACCGGCACCTCGACGTGAGAAGTTCAGGCCTTCAGCGCCTGGACGGCCGCATCGGCGAAGGAGTGGTCTTGTTCCGGAGCTCCGCCGCCGACGCCGAGAGCTCCGATCAGCCGGCCGTCACGGTGGACGGGCACTCCGCCGGCGATGAACAGCAACGGGCGGTCCAGGGCGGTCGGCAGGGTGTGGAAGAGGCCGCCGGGTTGGACGGCGTCGACCAGGTCGGCCGTGGGGGCGTTCAGCTGCAGAGCGGTGTACGCCTTGCGCGTGCTGGTCTCGCCTGCGATGAGAACGGCCCGGTCGTCCCGTCGGAAGGCGAGCATGTGGCCGCCTGCGTCGAGGACGGTGACGGCGACCGGGACACCGGCAGCTTCGGCGGCCGAGCGCGCCGTGTTGATCAGGAACTCGGCGTCGCCGACCGTGAGCGGAGTGACGGCGATGGCAGGGATGGTCATGAGGAACGGTCTCCAGATGTTGCTGGACGGGCCCACGGCCCGCAGGGACGTTGAACGGATCGCGACAGGTGGCCGTGCCCTCGCTGCATTCCGCAGCGGTGCGGACCGGCCGCCCTTCGCGCTCACATTAATTGCGCACGCTGGTTATTTCAAACGCCCCTTATGGGCTAACGCAATTACCTCGCCTCCGCCACTCGCCGGGCGCACATGAACGCCATCGCCGTGGGTCAAGTCGCCGACGCGACCCGTCGGTGTACACCAGCCCGCGGAGACCGCCGAAGGACCCGGCGCTGAGCGAGGGTCGGTCGTGAGGGAGGAACGGTGAGGCAGCCAGCGAATGCAGGGACGAGACAGATGGCGCAGCCCGCTCAGCAGGAAGCGGTGGAGACGGCAGGCCAGGTGAGGCAGGCCGCGGGAGAGGTCGTCACCACAGCCGGTGAGCAGGCCAGGACGGTTGCCGCACAGGCCGAAGAACAGGCCGGAGGCATGGCGCGTGATCTTCGGGACCGCGTCGTGGAGCAGGCAGAGACACAGGCACGGCGCGGGGCCGGGGCCGGGGCCGTGCGGCAGTGGACGGATGAGCTGTCCGCTCTCGCCGACAGCGCCGAGGAGGAATCGCCGGCCAAGAACGTGGTGGCGCAAGCTGGGGAACGCGGTCGCCGTGCGGCGGACCATCTCGACCGGCGCGGTGCGAGGGCTTGGTGAGCGACGTGCAGGACTTCGCTCGCAGACGCCCTGGGGTGTTCCCGGGCGGAGCCTTGCTGGCCGGTTTCGCCGCGGGGCGGCTGGCCAAGGCCGGCCGTGCCGCCGCCGGCGACGGTACGGGCTCCCGCAGCACTGCCGGGACGCGGCCTGCGTCAGTGCCGGACGCCCCGACGGGGCCTACGTCCTGCCCTTGCGCGCACCAGGGGGGCCGCGAACGTGGACCGGGGTGGACTGCGCCTGCAAGACGGCCGAGCCGGTGGAGGCGCGGCCGAACGCCCCCGCTACGTCCTACTTCTCCTCCGGCTCCCAGGCGCGGAGCAGGTCGAGCAGTCCTGCGTCCCCGTCCACGCGCAAGGACTCGGCCTGGATGCGGTCGTACAAGTAGAGGACCAACTCACTGGCCGTGCCATGGACGGAGGCGCCGGCTGCCTCCGACTCCTCGCCGGTCGCGGCGGTGGGCGCCAGGATGCGGGCGGAGCGTGCGCCGTCGCCGTCGACCGTGAGGCGCCAGGAGCGGCCCTCGGCGGAGTGGAAGTCGAAGGCCGTGGGCTTGTGCGGCCAGGCACTCGGCGTGCCGCAGACGGTGAACAGGAACTCCTCCACACCGTCGAGTGCCACCTCGACCGGCAGCGGCTGCGCAGCGCCCCCGGCGAGCTGGGCGTCGTACGTGTGCACCGCGGTCTCCTGGGCCCGGTGCCGGGCGACACCGCCGGAGGTTTGCGGTGACTGCGACGCGGGCCACCACGTCCAGCAACCGCTCTCCGGGCCTGCCTCGCGCAGGGCGCCCAGCAGGAGCTGCGTCGACGCGGCCAGCCAGGCCAGCAGGGCCTCACGCTCCCGCGGCACTTCCAGAGCGGCACGCGCAGCGGTGGCCTCGGCCGGGGGAGCGTCGGCAGGCCCCGCGCCGACGATGGCGGCCCAGAAACGGTCTCCCCCACCCAGGTGCTTCACCAGATCGAACAGCGTCCACCCGGGGCAGGTCGGCACCTGTGCATCGAGACTGGGCGCGGCGGCGACCGCGGCGCGGAAGGCGGTCGACCGTTCATCGATCTGTCGCAGCAGGTCGGTAAACCCAAGATTCTTTTCCACGCCGGATGTCTATCACCGTGCTCCGGTGATCGGACAGCGATTTTCACAGTCGCCGCCGGTTAGCCATTGCGGACGCCCTCGCCTCCCACCGCCCGCCTAAAGCAACGGCATTGCGGCAGAGTGGACCTGGGGTCCGGCCTTCAAGTCGGACGTCTCGGGCCGGACGCCGGCTGCGGAAGCTCGGACCCATAAGTTCCTGCGTTACGACACCTCCATCGAGCGTGCGACGAACCGCGACGCGGCGGAGGATCTCCAACTGGGCGGGGTGCGCATCCCACAGGGCGGCATCGTCGTCGCCCTCGGATCGGCCGGGCCCCGCAGGCCGAGGACCCCGCCCCCACCGTTCTCGACGTTTCCCGGCCGAACGCCCGCCACCTGGCCTTCGGACATGGCATCCACCACTGTCTGGGCGCCTCCCCTCGCCCGGCCGGAGACCGCCATCGCCTTGCGCGCCCTGCTCTCCCGCGTCCCCGAACTGGAACTGTGACGTTCCTTCCGGTGCGTTACCGCGTCGCCTGGCGGTCCAAGTCCCGTCCGTACGACACGAAAGTCCCGGCCCGCGCCTCGGGGCGGGGGCCGGGACGGCACCGGAAGGGGATCCGGGGTCAGACGGTCCGGGTGCGGAGCTGCCGGGACTTCCAGCCCAGCAGCAAGGCCTGGAGGATGAACCACACCCCGCCGCCGGTGGCGTACACCGACAACACGTCGAGCGAGGGATTGTCGTCGGCGGCCTGGATGTTGTAGAAGACGCCGACGACGAACGACAGCCCGCCCGAGATCAGGGTCGGCACCCGGGTCGCCGAGCCGCCGCGCCCGCTGCGGTTCGCGGCCGGGGAACTGGCCGCGCGGGCGGAGGAGGGACCGCAGCCGCTGGTGTCCCTGCACAACGTGCGAGTGCCCGGCCGTCTCGCACTGGACGGCCTGGAGGTGTCGGCGACCGACCGGCTGCTGATCACGGGCGGCAACGGGGCGGGCAAAAGGGTGACGGCTCTGGTGACGGCGCTTGCCCCCCATGGGCGTCACCTGTCAAGATGGTGATGTGAATCTTGACCATGTCTTCGTATGCGGGCACCCGGCGCTCGACTTCGCGGCCACCCTCCGCGCCCGGCGCTCGACCCGGTTCGAGATGTTCGTGACTCCGGAGAGGCTCAACGCCTGGTACCTGGAGTCGGGACTCGTGGACACGATCACCCCTGGCGAGGAGGCCGACGTCCGGGAGGCGATCGCCGTGCGCGAAGCGATCTACCGGCTCGTCACCAACCGCCGGCTCGGCGAGGAGTTCGATCGCCAGGCACTCGCCGTGGTCAACGGCGCCGCGCGCAAGACCCCCGCGACACCGCAGCTCACCCTCACGGGCCGACACACCGAGGCGACCCCCGAGCAGGTCCTGGCCACCGTCGCACGGCAGGCCGTCGAACTGCTCAGCGGTCCGGACGTGCCCCTGATGAAGGAGTGCGGCAACCCCGAGTGCACGCGCGTCTACATCGACCGGTCACGGGGCATGCGGCGGCAGTGGTGCGGCATGGAGTCCTGCGGCAACAAGTACAAGGCCGCCGCCTACCGCGCACGCAAGAAGACCGCGTCCGCCGTGACCGCCCGCTGACCCGTCGGTCGCGGGCATCGTGCGGTCGCGGGCATCGTGCGGTCGCGGCGCTTACAGGGATCAGCGCCCCTAAGCGCTGCCAGGGCCTCGCGGAAGCTGTGCATCAGCACGTCCCGCGCTCCCGCGCGCCGGGCGAGAAGGCAGCCGGGGGGCGCCGGACCTGCCCAAGGGGCCTGCGGGAACGAGCCCGAACCCAGGGTCGTCCTCGGACGGTCCCTCGCCGCGCGCCGGTCACGGCGTGAACGCCGTTCGGCGCTTGTCTCGGCGCGCGTCTGGCCCGGTATCGCGGGCCGGGCCTGGTCGTGCTCGACGAACAGGTCGAGGCAGGCCGGTCTGCGGCCCGGTCACCCGTGAGCGGGTGGAGGCGCGCGCCGCGAGGTGACGGATCCGGATCCACCGGGCGGACCGACACGCTCCCGCGCTGCTCCCGGACTCCCGGACCCGGCCCACACCTGACCCGAACTCGTTCCTGCCGGTGACGAGCTCGCCGGAGTCGACTGGGACGTCGCCACAGCGGATCTGCTGCAAGGCCCCAGGGCCCAGGCCCACTGACACGCGCCGATACTCTCGCCCCCGGTGCTTTCGCCTCCCGGGTGACGACGGCCGGCGATCCTGGTACGACGGTCACCGGGCGGCCGTACCGCGATGCCGACGCGATTCTTTTCCGGCCGGCCGGTGAACCCGTCCCGGTTCCCGTCCCGTTCCTCCAGAGAGGAATTTCTGCGGTCGTGGGGTTCATCGGCTGGCTGGCCCCGCCGCAGGACCAAAGCGGTCGTCCGCGCTCTTCCCCGATGCGGGCGCGACTGCTCCACCCACGGCAGCCGACCGGACACGCCCGAGCCGGGCACCGGGCTCGCCGGGGGTGCGGACCGGGAGCAGGTGTGCGGGCTCAGGACTTCGGGGCCGGGAAGCCGAGCCGGGCCGTGGCAGCGTGTTCCAGGTAACGCGTGCAGGGCCGGTCAGGCCCACGTCCTCCCAACGGACCTTCACATCGCGGGCACATGGGTGACAATGGGCGGCAAATGTGACCAACTCCGCCTTCTCCCCGTCACGATTGCGCCCACCGCCCCGGCACGGCAGAGTGTTCCAACTGCCGGAACCGGCAAGGGAGATACCCTCACACCGTCACGTCATGACGTCACGGGACGTACCGGAAGGGAAGCGCGTGAGTCGGATATCGGTCCGGGGAGTCGCGGTGGTCTCGGCCACGGCGGTCACCGCCGTCGGAAGCGTTGTCGGAGTCGCCTCGGCCGACACCGAGCAGCCGAACGGCGCCGAAGCGGCGTCGGCCGGCACCACGCTCCTCGCGGACATACCCGCCGGTCAGCAGGCGCAGGTCCAGTCCGCGTCGCTGACGCAGCAGGCCGACGCCCAGGCCGTCGCCGCGGACGCGAGCGCCAAGAAGGACGCCGAGGAGTCGGCCCGCAAGGTGGCCGCCCGGACCGCGGTCGCGAAGAAGGCGGCGGCCGAGAAGGCGGCCAAGGAGCGCGCCGAGGCGAAGGCCGCGGCCAGCAGCGCCGACGCGGGCGGCTCCTCCAGCTTCCCGGTCCAGAGCAGCTACACGGTTGCGCAGATCCAGGCGATGGCGAGTCACATGGTCGCCGCGGACCAGTTCCAGTGCTTCAGCAACATCGTGGACCACGAGTCCGGCTGGAACTACCACGCGGTCAACGCCTCCTCCGGTGCCTACGGTCTCTTCCAGGCCTTGCCCGCCGGCAAGTACGCCTCGGCCGGCGCCGACTGGCAGACCAACCCGGCCACCCAGATCAAGTGGGGCCTCAACTACATGAACACCAGCTACGGCAGCCCCTGCAAGGCCTGGTCGTTCTGGCAGGTCAACCACTGGTACTGAGATCCTTCGGGCCCGAATCGGCGGCCGGCGGTCAAGCCCGCACATGTCCCGCTCGCGCGAACACACTTCGAGTCGGGGGCGTAGGGTCGAAGGAAACATGTGTCGGGGCCCGAGGGACGACGTATGAACGGAATGCCGTAGGACGCCGGTCCGGTTCAGGACGCGGTCCTGACGCGGGACGCGTCAGGCGGGCGATGTGTCGGCGCCGGCCCTGCTGCTGGAGCGGCACCGGCCCGGGATGCGCGCGGTGGCGGTCAGCCTGCTCGGACCGGGCGCGGACGTGCACGACGTCATGCAGGACGCGGCACTGGTGGCGCTGCGGCGGATCGTGGACATCCGCGATCCCGAGGCCGTGGGACCGTGGCTGCCCATGGTCGTCCGCAACAGCTGCCGTACTCTGCTGCGCGCCTCCCGGCGCGTCGAGCCGGTGGCGGAGGTTCCGCCACCGCCGGACGGCGGCACGCCCGAGCAGGACGCCAGGCCCGACGCCATCGACGATCGCGCCGCGCTCAAGGGACTGACGACGGTTGCTCGTACGGCCGTCGGAGACACATGTGACCGGCACTCCGGCACCACGTCCGGCGAGTTCCGCCGCACCCACCACGGCCTCCAGTGAACCGGCGCACCTCCTGAAGTCCGCGCAGGGCCGCGCGAATCCGCTCGGCCCCACCGCTGAAACCGCCCGTTCCCGGCAGGCTCAGTCGTGCCACTCCACCTTGAACACCCACGCGTACCGGCCCGCACTGCGGGCCGCCGCCGGTACGTCGACGACCAGGGCTCCATTGCGGAAGGTCCAGTTGAGGGGCCGGTCGTGGCCGAGCATGGTCACTTTGTCGCCGCTGCGGACCGGCACGGGGGCCTCGACGGTGAGCGTGGCGCCGGGCTCGGCGAGCGAGTGGATGTAGAACGCCTCGCCCGGGCGGACGGTGAACCTGAGGTCCTCGCCCAGCTGCGCCATCCGCGACCAGTACGTCGTGTCGTAGATCGCCTCGCCGTTGGTGCGCAGCCAGCGGCCGGTCTCGCGCAGACGGGTCTGCATGATCTCCGGGATCGTGCCGTCGGCGCGGGGGCCGATGTCGAGGAGGAAGTTGCCGTTCTTGGAGACGATGTCGACGAGGCTGTGCACGACATCCTCGGCGGTCATGTAGGCGTCGTCGGGCGTGGCCCGGTTGTAGCCGTAGCTGAAGGGGTCGAGGCCGCGGCTGGACTCCCATTTGGCGACGACCGTGTTGTCGTACGTCGTGTACTCGGGGGTCGTGAAGTCGTGGAAGGCGATGCCTGAGCGGTCGTTGACGGTGACGTCGATGGGCCGGGCGCGGTTCTTGGCATGGTTGAAGTACTCGGCCAGCACGTGGAGGCTGTCGTTGGCGCCGCCGATGTCGCACCAGATGATCTCCGGGTCGTAGCCGTGGATCAGTTCCAGCATCTGCGGGGCCTGGTAGTCCTTCACATAGTCCTTGCCGGCGGTGTAACCGGTGTACGGCACCGGCTGCTGCGTGTACGGGTTGCGCGGGGCGTGGCCCGTCCAGGGATTGTCGGGGTTGAACCACTCGGGCATCGAGAAGTACAGGCCGCGGTGGAGTTCGGGGGCGTACCGCCGGGAGGCCTCGAACAGCTCCCTCACCAGGTCCCGTCGGGGGCCCATCTTCACGGCGTTGCGGTCGCAGACCTTGGTGTCCCACAGCGCGAAGCCCTCGTGGTGCTTGGAGGTGAGGACGTGGTACTGGGCACCGGCGTCCCGGAACAGCTCAACCCAGGCCCGCGGGTCGAACCGCTCCGCGGTGAAGCGCGGGATGAAGTCGTCGTAGGCGAAGTCCTCGCCGTAGGTCTCCCGGTGGTACGCATGGACGGCGTTGGCCGGGTCCTGCATGTGGTTCCAGTACCACTCGGCGTACTGCTTGCCCACCGGTGACCAGGCCGGGACCGAGTAGACGCCCCAGTGGATGAAGATGCCGAACTTGGCGGCCTGGAACCAGTACGGCGCCTGGTGCGCTGACAGGGAGTCGCCGGTGGGCCGGTAGTCGGCGACCCCTAGGGTCAACGGGCTGTTAGCGCTGGTGGCTTGGGTGCCACGGCCGGTGACGGTGATCGAGCCGACCCGGGCCGTGCCGGGCACGGTGCCGGGGCTGTTGCGGATGCCGATGCGGACGCGGGCCTGTTCACCCGGGTCGAGACGGCGGACGCGGGCGGGTTCGACGGTGCGGGCGCCCGGCACGTCGACACGCACGGACACCGCGTCGTCCGCCAGAACGGCGATGGTGCCCGCGTTGACGACGGTGACCTCGACGCTCTGGGCGCCGCTGGAGGACAGCAGGGAGGCGGTGGAGTGTGCGTCCCGCAGGGCCAGCGCACGCCCTTGGGCGACGGGTTGCAGGGTGAGGGCGAACACGTGCAACGAGGCTTTGCCCGCCTCGGCCGGGTTGGTGACCGGCAGGGTGAGCCCGACCGCCTCGCGCTGCGGGTCGATCCACACCTCGGCGGTGCCGATGCCGACACGGTGCTCGTCCCTGGTGCCGTCGGGCTGGTAGCGGTAGGGCGCCGACAGGGTGCCGCCCGCCGCGTACCAGTCGGAGCCGCCGAGACCGGCGGTCGTGGCGGAGCCGTCCGCGTAGTGCACCGAGGCGCTGCCGTAGCTGCCGGCGGTGAGGAAGAAGGCCGACAGGTAGCGGCCCTTGGGCAGTTCGATGCGCTGGCCGAGGGCGACGACGTTGTTCTTCGCACCAGCGGTCCCGGAAGGGAAGAGGAACGGGACGCCGTCGACCTCGACACGGCCGGTGGGCAGTTCCTCGCCGGGGAAGGTGTACCCCGAGCCGTCGAAGTCACCGCCGCGACCCGCGGCGGTGTCTATGCCGTCGTTGTCGTACAGGACGTCGAGCGGAACAGGTACCGGGTCCGGGACGGGAACCCAGGTCGCCGCCCGGTCGCCGTCGGGGTCGGCAGCTCGTGCGTCCGTCGCCGCGGTGAGCGGAAGGGCGGCCGCGGCGGCGACGCCCGCCGCGGTGCCCAGGACCTGACGTCTTGGATACATCCTCATGAGCGGCTCCTCATTCATCGGATGTCTGATGATTCAGCCGAGTTGAGGGGCTGTCAATGACGGGGAGCGGAAAGGGAGTTCAGCCATTGATCGGATGACTCTGAGGTGCTGGAGGCCGGCCACCGCCTGGTGACGCCCGTCCGTCTTCTCTGCGGGCCGGTTCAGGAAGGCGCGCCGACCAGGACTTGCACCTTGCCGGTGTCGAGTGAGTAGTAGGCGCCGACGATCGCCAGGGAGCCCTTGCGCACCAGTGGGGCGAGGTCCTGGTTGGAGCGAAGGGCGGTGGTAGTCAACTTGACCTGGGCTCGTGCCATCGTCTCGACCGGGTCGGCGCCACCCTCCCTCACTGCCTGCGCGTACGCAGGCCGCAGAGCTTTGACGATCGCCTGGAGGTTGCCGGGCAGAGGTTTGCCGTCACGCATGGACTGGTACGCCGCTTTGACGGCGCCACAGCGTTGATGACCGAGGACGACGATGAGCGGGGTGCCGCTCGTCATGGGTCCGTACTCGACGGACCCGGTGACCACCGGGCCGACCGCCTGCCCGCCCGTACGCATCACGTAGAGGTCACCCAACCCGGTGTCGAAGAGAAGTTCGGGCGGCACTCGGGAGTCGATGCACGACAGAACCGCCCCGAAGGGCTCCTGTTCCTGAGCCACGAACTGACGCCGGTCCGGATCCCGGTCGGGATGCTGAAGGTTGCCGCTCACCCAGCGTCCGTTGCCGTCCATCAGTCTCGCGAACGCGGTGGCAGGCGTGGTCGGCCGTGCTCCGGGCGAAGCGCTGCTCCCCGACGTGGCGATGCTCTTCGACGAACACCCCGCAAGCGCCACCGTGGCGCCCGCGAGTGAGCCCGTGAGCAGAGCTCTGCGGTTCGGACGCGCTGCTGTGCCCATCGGTCGTTCCCCTCTGTGCCGTTCGAATCCGTGCCTGCCTGCAGACCAGGCCGATTGTTCAGCGTGGTGGGGGTGGCCTGGCGGCAGGCACGCGCGGGCGCGGGCTGCTTTGCCTCCGACGGCCCACGGATGAGACCGGCGATGACCGGCTCCCGGTCACGGTCGATCTCGGTGGCGAGGGTTGGGGGGGACTGCGGGTCGTCCTCCGAGCCGGGACGGCACCGCAGAAATGCGTGGGGGTGTCCACGATGGGTGTCCACGATGGCTGCCTCGCCACCTTGGCAGGCGGGAAGGCCGCCCGCGCGGCGCAGGCCCGACGAATCGTCGTCGGAGACGTTCGGCAGAGCCCTCGGGGTCAGCGTCAGCCAAGCCCGCTTCCGAATGACCCGCTGCCTCCTGCACCGCTGACGCCGACAGACGCCCCGCGTACGCGGCGGCTGCCGGTGGGCGCCTGGGCGGCGCCCGATGAAGGACACCAGGCACTTGGCCCCCGCGTGGCCCGCCGTCCCGGGACCGGCGGGCCGACGCTTCGAAAGGCGCCGTCGCGGGGTAACCGGAACATACGCCTCCGCTCGCCGAAACGGAAGACCCCTCGGCCACCCGCTCACGTGTTCGGGTCGGAGGAGTCCAGGCCGACTTGTGACGTACGTCACCCAGCCGTCTCGGTGGCGGCGTCGGCGTTCCAGTCGACCAACTGGACGATCACGCCGTTGGGGTCCCGTACCTGGAAGGCGCGCTCACCCCACTCTTCTTCCGTCAGCGGCATGGTGACCGTGACGCCTTCGGCGTGCAGGCGCGCCAGCTCGCCCTCGAGGTCGTCGACCACGAAGGCGAGGATGAGTCCGGCGGCGTGCTCGTCGCGCTGGTCTGCCGGGAGGGTCTGAAGCCCCCGCCGCAGGAAGACGACGTTCATTCCCACGTCGTCGCGCGTCAGGGAAGCGAATCCGTCGGCGGCCATCTCCTCCCGGAACCCGAAGTGCGTGCAGAGGAAAGCGCTGGAGGCCTGGACATCGTCAACGTTGAGTGACACGGCACTGGAAGTGACCTTCACGGGGGCTCCTTGATGCAGAGTTCTCTGTGCGCAGTTCTCTGTACGTCGTACAATGTACATCGTACAGAGATGGGATACGAGAAGATTGCTCTCGTGCCTTCCGACCGAACCAGCGCCGGCGACCCGGCCCGTACCCTGCAACTGCTGTGGCGTGAGGCCGCGCCCGACCGCGGCCGAGGGCCGCGGCGCGGGCTGAGCATCGACGCGGTGGTCGAGGCGGCCACCGTCATCGCCGACGCCGAAGGCCTGGACGCGGTGACCATGCGCCGCGTCGCCCAGGAACTCGGCGTGGTGCCGATGACGCTCTACACCTACGTCCCCGGCAAGGCCGAGCTGCTCGACCTCATGCTCGACGCCGCCTACGCCCGCATGCCCCGCACAGACACAGTCGGACAGCCCTGGCGCGAACGCGTCACCGCCATCGCCGACGAGAACAAGGCACTCTTCGAACGCCACCCCTGGGCCGCGGCCGTCTCCACCTCCAGGCCCCCGCTGGGACCGGGACTGATGCGGAAGTACGAGCACGAGCTGTCCGCGTTCGAAGGCCTCGGCCTGAGCGACATCCACATGGACGACTGCCTCACCTACCTGCTCACCTTCGTCCAGGCATCCGCCCGCGCCGCCGCCGACGCCCGGGCCGCCCTGCACGACAGTGCCATGAACGACGAACAGTGGTGGCAGGTCAACGCCCCGCTCCTCGCCCGGGTCCTCGACCCGGACACCTATCCCACCGCCGTCCGCGTCGGCACGGCGGCAGGCACGGCACACGGCACCGCCTACGACCCCGACCACGCCTACGCCTTCGGGCTGCGGCGCACCCTGGACGCCTTCGCCGCCCTCATCGACCAGAATCGCGACGCGAACGCACCCACCTCGGCATAAGGGCGTCATGCCGGTGCCCGGTCAGTGCGCCATGCCATGCAGGGGCGGCGGGCAGAGGCAGGTGGCATCCGTCCATGTCACGTGACTCCTCCCCTTCATGAATGAGGGGGCTTCTCGCTATGCCGGTGCGGCTTCGCGACGGACCAGCCCGGCCCGTAAAACATTGACAGCGCCCACCGTGTCCGCGTGCGCGTTGTGGCCGCAGGCGACGCAGTGGAACTTCTCCTGTGCGGGCCGGTTCTCCTTGGCGGTGTGCCC
>NZ_JBVKBA010000031.1:0-70232 GCF_055639175.1 Streptomyces sp. NPDC107546
ACAGCGCCGACCAGCTCATCGCCGGCTACACCGCCTACACCTCCGCCGAGGAGTTCGGCGTCACCGCCGAGGGCGACGCCCCGGCCACCACGCCGGTCACCGTGACCACGGTCTCGTCGACCGAGTGCGTCTCCCTCACCGCCTCCGTCGTCGGCACCACGCTGTCCGGCCACTGCTGACCTGCCTCACTACCGCCAACTCTGCCCAGTCACCGGGCAGACCGATTTGAAGGAGTTCACGTGAACGCTGTCGACCAGCTCATCGCCGGCTACACCGCCTACACCTCCGCCGAGGAGTTCGGCGTCACCGCCGAGGGCGACGCCCCGGCCACCACGCCGTCGATCCTGGTGTCGATCGACACCTCGTCCGCGGCCTGCGGCGCGACCATCGGCTACAGCATCTCCCAGACCATCCACGGTGGCTGCTGACAGCTGTAACGCCGGCTTTGGTCACTTCGTGGAAATCTTCGCGAAGTGACGGAACGAAGCCCGTCACATATCCCCCGATGTGACTCTCCCGCCGGCGAGCGGGGCGAACCGGTAGGTGCCCGTGTACAGGACGGGCACCTACCGGCGTTTTAGGTGTCGGGCGCGGCAGTCGTCGTCTCGTGCCGTCGGCCCTGTTCGACACTTGTGTCCACCAGCGCGTTCAGTGCGGCGAGGTGCTCCTCCAGAGCCTTCCTGCCATCAGGCGTCAAAGAGAGCCAAGTACGCGGTCGCTTACCGAAGTACCCCTTGCGCACCCGCACGTATCCGGCACTCTCCAGCGCCGTGACCAGCTTTGAGAGCGTAGCGGCTGACGCACCGCAGCACTCCTGAACCGCCTTGAATTCAGCCTCTATGCAGCCGGAGAGGAAGGCGACGATGGCCAGACGCGTGGGGTGGTGGATCTGCTCATGCAGCTTGCCTGACATCGGTCCTCACGCCTTGCGTGCGCGGGCCAGGCGGATCCAAGCGGCAGCACCGAGACCACAGCCCAGCACGATGAAGAACCAGGGCCCGCCGGCTGCCGCGTCGACGAGCAGCGCGACAACCACGGCGAGGGACATCGAAGCGCCATTCTTCCGGCGGTCTTTGCTAGAGCCTCCCGACCAGGCCATGACCCCGCTACGGCGTGCGGCCACAAAAGGCACCGCGACGGCCGCGACGACCAGAAGGAGAGCGACCGCGCGGATCACCCACTGCCAGGGGTGCAAGTCATCGGCCAGGCCGAGTGCGGACAGTCCAACGGCAAAGCCGAGCCCAACGAAGGGCGGGTGCCAGGCCGCGACAGGACGCGCACGGGCGGCCGTTTGCATGGTTGCTGCCGTGTCCAGCGACGCACGGGCGTCGTCGTACGTGTTCATCTCGTTGATCCCCCATCAGAAGCGTTGCTGCAAGAGTGGCATATAGTTTCCAGGTAGGCAACTGCCTGCCTCATGGCAAGATTTGCACGCTGTAGAACTCATGAGGCGTGCAACTAGCGTGCGAATGTGGTGGGATCTGTTAAGAGGGGCTGCTGATGCAGACCAGGTCGGTTGGCCGGTCAGAGAGCACACGGGGGCTAAGCATGTGGGACCGCAGCGACGCGCTGTACTCCCCTCGCGGCCTTGCTCGACACACGGCTGCACCCACCGCATCAGCGCCCCGTTCGCAAGAGCTACTGAGGGGGAGTAGGCCCATGCCTCGTCCACCGGCCGTGCCGCCAGACGAGAAGGTTCAGCTGGTTCTCGCCGTACTGTCTGGACAGACCACGGTCTCCCAGGCAGCCCGGGAAGCCAATGTCACAGAGCAGTCGATAGGCAACTGGCGGCGCCAGTTCATCGCCGCAGGACAACGCGGCCTCGAAGCCGGGTCGGGGAAGTCGCAGCGCGAGCAGCAACTCCTCGACGAGATCAACAGACTCAAGGCAGCGCTGGGCGAAGCATTCCTCCAGCTCAAGGCAGGACGCGCCGCATTGGACCCGCGGGCAGTCCCTACTCAGACCTCGAGGCCATACGGACTGCGCGGGGGCTCAGCGTTTCGAGGTTCTGCCACATCATTGGAGTCCCCCGACAGACGTACACAAGCCAACGCAATGCGCTACGGGGCCGCCTGACCTGACCCGTGATGACACTTTCGCATACCGCTGCTCTGCAACCGCCGAGAAGGCCGCCCGCGCGTAGGCGAAAAACGGTCGCGCCTGACTGACACCGCCGGCCTCAAGGCCAGAGCACCCCTATACCGGCAGCTCCCCGGCCCCCGTACGGGGAGCTGCCGCTTGTTGAGCCTGCGTACGCTGCCTGCCGACCTGGATGACCACTCGACACGCAGGCGCCGGACGGACTTCGGCCGCCTGCAGCGGGCGATTTACGCCGAAATCAAAAGGTCAGCGACGCAGACCGGCTCAACCCGACGCCGAGCCCTGGTGATGGCATCCCACCCATCCGATCCCGCCGGGACCGGGTCGTCGGCGGCCTGCCAAGCTGTACGGGGACAAGGGCTATGACTACGACCACCTGCGGAAATGGCTGCGGGAACGCGGCATCGCCCTGCGGATCGCGCGCCTGACCTTTGAAAACATTGGTCGGCTGTCTTGCGATGATCGATGGTTCGGCCGATTTACGCCTGGAACTCAGTGAGGTCGATGGCGTGAACGAGCAGAGGGTAGCCGTACACCGGGTGCACCGTCTCCCGCTCGGGCACCATGCCGAGCTTGCGGATGACGTTCTCGGAGGCGTTGTCCCCCACCCGGTTGATGCTGATGACGCGGTCCAGGCCGCGGTCCTGAAGCGCGAACTCCAGCGTGGCGTGCGCGGCTTCGGACGCGTACCCCTGGTCCCAGAACTGTGAACCCAGCCGCCAGCTGATCGCCACGGCGGGCATCACCTCCGGCAGGAACTCGGGCACGGACAGTCCCGTGAAGCCGATCAGTTCGCCCGAGGCCAGCAGCTCGACGGCGAAGAGCCCGAAGCCCTCCTCGTCCCACTCCTCCTCCCATCGCTCGATGGACTCGGCCGTGTGGTCCAGGTCGCGCACCGAGCCGTCGTCGATCCAGCGCATGACCCGTGGGTCCGCGTTGATGTCCGCCATTGGCACGAGGTCGTCGTCGTGCCAGCTACGGAGGAGGAGACGGGGTGTGCGGATCTCGGTCATGCGCCCATCCTGCCGAAGGCAAACGCCTCATCGGTAATCCGGCGCCCGCCCGCGCTGCCGCTCCGGAAACACAAGGCGTCAAGCACCCTGCACCCGCACCGTCACGAGGGAAACCTCGGGCTGAGGGCTGTGCAGACGACTTGCCACTTCGGCAGCACGATCGAGAGGTGAGACCGATTCGGCGGCAGCCTGCCGCAGCACCAACATCATTCACGGAACTGCGGACAGAGCCGTTTTGAAAACGGCCAGATACGCTCGTCGCCCCACTTGGTCTGGCGTTCAACGAAGCGGGTTGTTTCAGCGAGCGCCGGGCGTGTTGTCGGCCGGGGCCACCCGCTCGTGGAATGTTGTGAGAGGTGTGCCGGCCGTTCAAGAGAGTCTGTGGTGGCGCTCCACTCAGGCAGATCGCTCGGCACCGTAGTAGCCGTGGCGCATCCGGAACCTCATGGGATCGGTGCCGTCCGCTTGGATGTGCCCGATCAGCATCGACCGCACCGGCTCGGATAGCTGCTTGCCGTGCACTCCGGTCCATTCGAGGGATCCGAAGAGCTGGGCCGCGCCATCGAGCTGGGCCAGGCTCGGCGAGCCGGTGGCGAGCGCGGTGAGGATGAGGTCAGCATCCTCGGCGAGCAGCAGCTGCTGGACCGCCATGTCGTACCACTTCAGGCCGCCAGTGGACTCCCTGGCGGGAACCCCAGCCCAAGCCAGCAGGGCGCGAATCCGCTCGACCCCGTCGGGATAGCCGTCTTGGACGAGCGTGGCGAGCCGGGCCTTGGCGTCGCGCAGGAGACCTGACCAGGCTTCCAGGTCACGCCCCGGCGGGTTGGAGACCTCCCTGGCGGCGTCGCGTACCCCAGCGGGCGCGGCTTGGAGCCAACGCAGCCGGCGTCGGTCTTCCTCGGCCTCTTGCACCGCCAGCCCCGCCTGAACCTCCCGAGATCCGGTCAGGCCGCGCTCTGCCAGCCACTCGGTGAGTGCCGGACCATCCCGCAGGTCGGCATCGCAGTCACCGATTCCTCGAAGACCGGATTGATGGTGAAGCGTCCAGCAGGCGATCAGCTCGCCCTTGACGTCGTGAACCATGATCGTCGGCCAGCCGTTGCACAGGCACCGGTCGCCCCTACCGCCGTCCACAATGGCCAGCAGTTGGGCCAAGTCCGCGATCTCGGCACCCGTCACCACGATCCGCGCCACGCCGGCGGAGTCTGCCTCGTCAGGAGATCCCTCGGCGATCACGACGTGCCCAGCACGGTTCAGTACATCGCGGAGGCGCGCTGTTGCCGGAGCGCCCTCATCCGTGCCCATCGTTCCCTCATAGATCACGAGTCAGCCTGCTGCGCTGAGGCGGGCCGCTGCTGGGCCCACGACATGGCTGCGGAATGCGGGATGTGGAAACGGCCACCCGCCAGCACGAGGCGCACAGCGCGCAGGGCATTCAGGTCGGCCAGAGGGTCACCGTCGACGACCAGGATGTCAGCGCGACAACCCGCGGCGAGGCGGCCGGTCTGATCGCTCAGCCTGAGTGCGGAGGCGGCGTCGATGGTGGCCATGTCGATGACGCGGTGCCTTGGAACGCCCAAGTACTCGAAGAACTCCAGGCTGGCGATGAGTCCGCCGAAGAAGGCTCGTGGAATGCCGGCATCCGTCCCTGCCACGAGCCGGACCCCGCTCTCTGCCATCCGGCGCGTGGGGGCGAACAACTCAGCGGCCTTTTCGGGACCGACCCGGTCGGCGAAGGCCTGCCAGTTCGGATGGTTGGCAAGGCAGACGTGAATCTGCTTGTCGATGAGCTGCGCGAGGAGGTCCTCACGCAGGTCGGCGGTGCCGTCTTCGGTCATCCAGCTGCAGTGCTCGATCGTGTCGACCCCTGCGGTGATCGCGGCGGCGATGCCCTGCACGCCGTGCGCGTGGGCGGCTACCGGCAGACCGAGCCGGTGCGCCTCCTCCACCACGACGGCGAGTTCTTCGGTGGTGAACTGGGGCTGCCAGATCGAAGGGCCGCCGCGGGTCAGACCTCCGCCTGTCGCCATCACTTTGATGACGTCCGCGCCTTCCTCGGCGTTTTGGCGCACCTTCTGCCGGATCTCTTTCTCGCCCTCGACCTCGCCGCCGAGGAACCAGCAGTGCCCCTTGGGGGTTGTCAGCGGCGCGGTGGCGGCCAGAATCCGCGGCCCGGCGACGGCGCCCTCGCTGATCGCATCCCGGAGCCGGACGGACAGGCCGCCACGGTCACCCAAGTCACGGGCGGTGGTGATGCCGGCGTCGAGCAGTTGCCCGGCTCGGCCTGCCATGGCCAGGAGAAGCGTCGCATCGTCGCTGTCGGTCAGCGTGGTGACTGGGTCCGGTCCTGCGTCGAAAGCCAGGTGGACGTGGCAGTCGATCAGCCCGGGCAGCACGGTGGCATCGGGAAACTCCATCACCTGGCAGCCCGGTTCTGTGTGAGCGAGCACGTCGTTGCGTGCCCCGGCTGCCACGATGGTGTCGCCTGAGACGAGGACGGCGCCGTCGTCGATGTGTGTGCTGCTGGGACCGAGCAGTATGCGTCCTGCGGTGATGAGTATCTGGTTCACGACGTCTCGCTTTCTCAGTCGCTGTGCTTGGTTCCGGCGAGGACACGTCGTCGTCTCACCGCGTCCGACAGCTGGGCCAGCTGCCGCACGTCGTCTTCCAGGCTTTGTGTCAGCGGCCTCGCGACGGCGACGGCCTGGGCGGGCGCCGCTGGGGGCTGCTCGCTGTGCAGTGCCGCGTAGAGCTGGTCAGCCAGGTCGTCGGCCCACCCCGGCTGGTCCTCCACCGGGCCTGCGAGCGGCGTCAGGTGGGGGCTGATCCGTACCAGGCCGTCACGGCACTCGATGACTCTGCGGTAATAGCGCCGGTGCACGCCGAGCGGGAGCAGGTGGTCGCGCCACGGTTTGGCCGGCATCCGGTAGAGGGTGTGCTCGGGGTATGCCTCGTTGAGCATCTGCCACAGCGGTCCCAGTCGGCGATACATGCGGCGGTGCTGGCGGCGTACCCGCACGGCAGCCATCCGGGTGGCAACTCCGGGGTAGCTGACTCCGATGAGGAACAGCGGGACCGCCAGCGCGATGATCACGCTTGAGGTCCAGGTGACAGCGTGGGGCACGGTCTTCCCTTGCCAGCGAACCACGGTCAGCACGGTACGGATCGTGCAGGACGCGGCCATGGCACCGATAGCCACTGCGGTCAGCCAGAGGCCGGTTGCCAGCGGTCGCTGTGAGGTCCGGGCGTAGGAACAAGTCCACCGCAGGGCCATGGCCAGGGCGTAGACGAGATACACATCCGCGACGAGGTAGAAACTCACAAGAGCCGGATCGCGCAGGTCGGATCCCCGGAAGTTCGCGCCGTGGTCATGAACGCCTGCCGCGACGGTCGCCGTGATGAGGCCGATGGCGGCGAGAGCCAGCAGGAGTGCCTCCCGGCGGGCGCGTCTGTTGCCCTCAGCCGTATCAGCGGCGGCCGAGTACAGATAGAAGCACATCAGCCAGTACACCATGCTGAGCACGAACAGGTTCTGCACCAGCCGGGGGGCGCCCGGACCGTACACAGACGCGATCCAGCCGGCAAAGGGCTGTCTGGCCAGCACGAAGGAGCAGGCGGCACTGATCAGGCACAGCGTGACCGCGCGCAAGGCCGCATCACGGGGGGCCTTGGCCAGCTGGAATATCTTCCATCCCAGCGCTGCGACGAACGCCAGGCTCATGGCCCACATGATTACGGAGACGATCAAAGCCATCCCTGCCTGTCGCCCAGCGCCGTCTGGACTCGCCGGACCGACGCGTCCGCTGGCCGTGGGGGTGTAACCCTGTTCAGCACCGAGGCCCACTCCAGGATGATGGTGGCGACGAGTTCCGCCTCTCGCTCGTGCTCCTGGTCGTAGGACGTGCGCCGCAGTGCCCGGCGGATCGCTTCGGGCGCGATGTCGGGCATCATCAGGCCCCACAGCTGCTCGTCGCCGTCGTCACTGTCGTGGTCGGCCAGGATGTGGCCCACCTCGTGCAGGATGATGTGGTCCTGGTGGGCTTTCGTCGTCTCGCGCTGGTAGACGATGAAGTCGCTGGCACCCGTGGCAATCCAGACCCCGAAGGGGCCTGGCACGGGCAGGGAGTAGGGCACCAGATGAATCGGCCGGCCTCGGCGCTCGCCCAATGCGCGGCACAGGGCCTCCACCTGCAGAGGCGGTTGAATGTCCAGGGCCTGGAGCTCCCGTTTGCAGCGGCGACGAAGTTGTCGCTCCTTCAACCGTTCCCCCTAGATCAAGGTCGAACTTCCTTCGTGCGGCGGCGGCTCATGCCGTAGGGGGCATCCGTGCTGGTTGGCCACCGCAGGCCGAGTCGCGCCATGCCTGGTCAGAGCACGACACGACTCGTTCATAAACCGTCTGCGAGGGAACACTAGCGAAGGGTTTACAAGGGTTGGCAAAGACCCCCGGCAGACGGGTTCGGGGCAGCAGGCTGCGGCTGCCCGCAGCCGCCCGTGGACGTGTGCGGCCCCGATCGAGATGGCGCTGATGCGCCCCTGTGTGGTCGTGCTGCGGGTGGGCGGATGCGACGGTCAGACATCGCCGTTCTGTGAGTCCGGGTCTTCTCCCAGTCCTTCCAGCTTCCGCAGCTGACTCACGACTCCTGCCAGGGTCTGACGACTTGAGTCGGAAAGACCATGTGCCCGAAGTGCGATGTTGCGCACATCGCTGTCCTTCAGCGCCTGCAGCAACGCGAGTTGCTCGTCGATGCGCTGTGCCTGCTCGTTGTCGAGGAAGTAGGCAGGGCTGACACCGAAGTAGCGGGCCAGGGCTTCGAGGTGCTTCATGGTCGGGTTGGTCTTCCTGCCGGTACGCAGCTGCCAGATGTAGGTGCCGCTGATCGCCCGTTCACCCGCGGCGATGTTGATGGCAGTGGCGACGTCCTCGTGAGACGGCGCCTTCTGGTCCCTCGGTGTCGCGGTTTCGAACAGATGATCGAGTTTCTGTGCAAGAGTGCGGCCCACCTCGCCGCCAGCACCATGCTCGGTCGTGCTGCTCATCCCCCGACTCCTTGCTAGTTCATGGGCGCCCGGCTCTGAGTGTACTGAGTGAACCTCAACTATTGCTCAGGGCATGCAAGTTTACTGGTCATGAAGTCGATCTCGTGTCTAGTATCAACCACAGTCATGAACTGACGTTAATGGGGGACTGATGGCAGCACGCGCCCATCCTGTGGGAAACCAACCGGAAGCGGTACGGCCACGCCCAGCTCACCCCGACTGACCAGCGAGGAACAGCAGGCGACTCCCCTGCCCCCGTGGACCGGACACAGCACCAAGCACACACCCCCCACCCAGTAGGTGCAGCGCAGTGAGCACACACGTACCCGACGATCCGACAGCCCTCGACCACACGCTGGAGGTATCTCTCGGCCGACGCGCCCCCTTCACCCAGGTCGGCGACTGGGTCCTGCTCTCCGGCGCAGACTCCGACGCCCGAACCCTGTACTGGGCACTGTCCGCCCACCTCAACACCTCGCGAGACGACAACGAAGTCTGGCCCGGCCTGCTCACACTCGCCCGCATCCTGGGACTGAAGAAGCCCGAAAACGTCTCCAAGTACATGCTGCAGCTGGAAGTGATCGGAGCCATCGAGGTCATCCGCTCCACCACGGGCCTGGTACGCCGCAACCGCTACATCGTCCACCAAACCCCACCCGCCGACTACTGCGGACCACGGTCCATGGCCGACTGGTACGCCCTCAACCGAGCTGCCCCCGACGAGACCCCCGAAGAGCGCGACGCCCGCGAAGAGACCTTCGACTCCTGGCTCACGGCCACCCGCCAGACACTCAAGGAACACTGCCAGCAGACCGCCCACGCCCGAGCCCAGGCACGCAAGAGCCGCACTCCCCTGCCGCCGGCCACACCCTTCCTCGGAGCGACCTTCCGTACCCCCACAGCAGGGGGCACGAGGCGACCTGGGGATTCCGCGAAATCAGCAGGCCAGACCGTACCCCCTGCTGTGGGGGTACGTACCCCCACAGCAAAGCGCTTCGCACCCCCCCAGCAAGGGGTTGAAGTAGACCAAAAAGAACAACACCAAGAACCCGCGCCTGCGGCGCGAAGCGTCGCTCCCGGCCGAAGGCCTCATACAGCAAGTAGTAGGAACGCCCGTCACAACGACACCGACAACGGACGACCTGAACTGCCGGCACCGCGGCAAGGACGCCCACCCCGTAGCGGTGTCCGCCAACGCATGACCCCGGCCCAAACCCAGATCGTCGAGGCCGTCGAAGCCGGCCTCCCACAGGAACTGCGCGCCCTGCTCCCCCCGTTCCGCCCCATGACACTGCGGGACACCATCCTGCGCGAACACCAGCACCGAACTGCCGAAGAGCTGATCGCACGAGCCGACCGCCGCTGGTACGCCTGGGGCTTCGCCGCAACCGCCGACACCTCCACCGGCGGAACAGGACTGGCCCACCCCGTCGGCGTTGCGGTACGGCTCATAGCCTCCCACCGATGTCCCATCAGCAAGTGCGGCCGCGAATGCCCTGACCCACGCTGCGAAGACGGGGTCATCATCGACACCAATCAGTCATGCCCCCGCTGCGCCGAACACCAGCGCGATCACCGCAACGGAAACGCCGCCCAACCCAGTGCGACCACTCGAGAGAGCAAGAGACAGCGACGCCCTGAATGCTACGACTGCGGCAGGCCCATGGTTGGTCCAGCGCACCCCGATGGCATCTGCCGCGACTGCAGACAGGCCACGGGAGGCGCACTGGGCAGCATCCCACGAGCCGTGTGACGGCGGCAGTCTGCGCCGTTTCACCGTCCGACCGCCGACGCGCTGGATCGCGCGGCCGAGATCTACAGCCGCTTCAGGACCATGGCCGACGCGTACGGCGAACGCCTGCAGCTGATCATCGTCGACAACGACCCCCCACCCATCACCAGCGAATCCTTCGGCAAGGCGGAGTTCGACTATGACATCCCTATGGTGCCCGGCGTCGACCACCCCGGTCCCGACCACGCCGGTCGCCTCGAAAACGAAGCGGACGGCTGACCTCATCGTCACTCTGCTCAGGTCGACCATCAGGCCATGGTGGACGAACCGGCGCACCACGAACGCCGTCACGTTCGCCCGCTCGCCGTACGCGGTCGGGTTCGGGGTGCCGAGTGCGTCGGCGATCCGTTCGGCCGCCGCGTCGCCAGACAGGCGTCCGTGCCGCGCTTGAGGGTCCCAGACGGTGACGGTTCGGGACCCTCATAGAGGCTCATCGTGTGGCGGTCTTCCCCATCTGCTCGGGAATCCGCGGCATGGTACGAGCTGTACCGCGTCGCTTGCGCGGGCGCGTCTCGAGGCGGGCGGGTCGCTCGATGGAGTCGCTGGGCCGACCAGCGGCGGTTGTCAGCAGTGTGCGAATCTTGCGGGCGAAGTCGGGGCCTGGCAGGGGCATCTCCATGTCGGGTTCGCGGAGGTATCCGACGGCGACGGCGGTGGGCAGGAACTTCATGAGTTCGGTGACTGCGGCGGAGCGTGGCCGGCGGGAGGTCTGCGCGGCCAGGTGTCGCAGAATGCGCAGAAGTGTGCTGGTGGGGGCTTCGTCGATGCGGCCTTGAGGGGAGGGACTGTCGGTGGGGGGCGGGGGTTGGACGTCATCGGTCTGGCGGTGCCACCACTGGGCTGTGTCGTCCTCGCCCAGTGAGAGGTGGTGGAGGTAGAGGCAGTATGCGGCGGCTGCCTGGCCGGCGCCGGCGGCGTACTGCCACCAGAAGCGGGCGCCGTCGTCGGTGTCGGTCAGCTGCAGGACGCAGGCCAGGACCATCGCGCTGTGGGGCTCGGGTACCTGGTCGGTGACGAACGCGCCGACCGCTGGGGTGGGGGTGTGGGTGACCAGGGCTTCGCAGAGTGCGCGAAGGTCTTTCGCCGCGGTCGTGTTCGCCTCCTGGCTGGCTTTGGCCGGCCGGACAGCGGTGTGAGGGCAGTGGTCGGGGCGGCTGGGCGGGACGACGTCGCGTGGTACGGCACGGTCGCGGACCAGCAGTGCCCTGGACAGGATTTCTTGAAGTGGTGTCACGTGGCAGGTCCTTCGGTCTCGGGCGGCAGGGTGACGGCGCTCTTCAGGAAGCGGTGGGCGTGACGCTCGTCGGACCGTACGGTGGCCAGCGGCACACCGAGGAGGTGGGAGGCCTTCTCGTCGGTGGCGCCGCAAAGGTAGCGGAGCACCATGACGTCGAGTTGAGCGTCGGGCAGTCTGCTGATCGCTTTGAACAGCTCCAGGCTTTCCGTCAGCTGTGCTGCACGGCCGGCCGCGGAGCGGTGGCCGCGCAGGGCGACGGTGTCGAAGACCGCGTTCTCCATCTCGGGGAGGTTGTCGCGGTAGGTGGCCTTGGCCATGACGGTGGCCCGCAGGATCTTCCAGGCGTAGCGGCGGGTGTCCGGGCTGGCCAGGGCGTCGTCCCAGGACAGCCAGAGGATGGCGAAGGTGTCTTCGACCGCGGCGTCGCACACCTCGGGAGGGAGGAAGACCTCGGCGTAGTGGCGGTAGTCGTCTTCCATCAAGAGCCGGAACGGACGGTGTTCGAAAGGTGGTGCGCTGTCGGTGGTAGCCGAGGCGCCCTCGCTGGACCGCTCGATCCATTCCCTCGTCTTGCCGATGTCAAGGGCCGCCTGCCGCCACAGCCGGTACAGGGGCCAGTTAGGGATGCCCAGTGCGGTGGACAGACGGTGGACGACCTCCCACCGCGGGTAGTGGCCTATGCCGCGCAGCAGCTCGGAGAGCTTGGACTTGGCCAGCAGCACGTGATCGCTCAGGTCGCTGAGTGTGCGGCCGCTGCTGATGTAGTAGCAGCGGATCGGCTCCAGCCAGGCCCGGTGGGAACTGCCCACGCTGTCCGCGATCGGACCGAGCTTGCGTCCGGGACGTACCGGCGTCGGGCCGGAGGCCGGCGCCGGTGATTCAAAGGGCGTTGTCACGGGGCGCCGTCCTCCTTGTCGGCCGCCGCTGTGACGCGGTTCCGGGAGGTCGTCGCGTTGCGCGAGCGGGTCGTACGCACGACCTGCTGCACCGTCAGGCCGAGGACGGGGGCCAGCGTGGCGATCAAGGCCTCATGGCCCGTCATCACCATCGCCGTGCTCCAGCCGAACACCACCACCGTGATCAGCACGAGCGCGATCACTATCGTCCTGGTGTCCATCACACTCCTTGATGTCATGCCGCAGCCATCCGGAAGCCACGTCAAAGGGACCTCTCAACAGACGGCCGCCGAACCGCTGTTGAGGAGCCTCAGCATGGACCGACACACATGCGCTACGCCACGTGATCAAGGAATCACGGAACATTAGGTTTCACAAGGTGTCAGGTCGGGACCGCCCTATGACCGCTCCAGCCCATGTAGAGGCCGGGACCAGAGACAGAGCGGGTGAAGTTCCCGGTTTTCCTTGCAATCGCCACCGCGACCCCGTCATATGGAGACAGGACACCTCGGTGTCGCCCTTCCATCCGGAAGAGCCGCCCCCCGCCGCCGAAAACCAAAAGGGGTGCGCGCTAAGCCGTTCCCGCCTGGCCTAAGTAGGAGGCCAGGCGGGAACGGCGCGACCGTAGCGCAGGGCACTGACAACGCCCCGTGTCCTGGCTGGCGAAAGGCGCGCGAGGCGGAGAGTCCTCGAACACCGACGCACCGGCCCAGTCCCCCGAGCGCGCCCAGGACCTGTACAAAGCACTCCCACACAGCGCCAGCACGCCGTACGTGAGCCACAGGACGATGCCCTTCCGAGGCGGGCCGGCCGTCGGCGACTTCGTCCCGGCTCCGCCGCCGGGTGACAGAGGCGCGGCGGCCCGGCCGACGCGCAAGCGGGCTGAGCGCGCCCCGACCCTCGGCCGTACAGGCAATGCCCACGTGCGCGTAGGCTCCAACGGCATGGCCGCCGACAGCATGGTTCAGCTCGTCTCCTACCTCACCGCGCAGCAGCCGCACGAGATCAAGGGCACGCCGGAGAGCGAGTGGGTTGACTTCAAGAGCATCTCACCCAATGGGCCGTACGACCTGAGCACCGATAAGGGCAAGTTCGAGCTGGCGAAGGACGTCGCCGCCTTCGCGAACGCCGGCGGTGGCCTGCTCGTGTGCGGGTTCAAGGCGAAGAAGCGCCCGAACGAGCTCTACGAGGTGGCGGAGAAAGCGACGCCCTTCGACAAGAGGCTGGTGAACACCGACTCCTACAAGGACGTCCTCACCGAGTACGTGCGCCCGCTGATCAAGGTCAAATTCTTCTGGTACGACCACCCCGAGGCCGACCCGGAGGCATCCGGGCACTACTTCGTGATCGAGGTACCGCCGCTGCCCGAGGCCGCCCGGTGGGCGATTGTCACCCGGGGCATCACCGACAACGGCCAGTTCATCAAGAACAGCTGGACCATCCCGATCCGCAACGGCGACACCACGGCCTTCCTCCCACAGGACGAGGTATACCGCCTCCTGAACGACGGCCTGCGTGCGCGGTTCACGGCCGCTGCCACGGCGCCGGCGCCCGCACCGGCCGCGGACCGCGTGAAAGTCCGGGAAGTCCTGCGCGCTGGTCTGAAGCTGGAGGAGGCACCCGTGCTCTTCTTCCAGAGTGTGCCCGATCACCCGCGCGGGCTTGTCCCAGGCATGTACGCCGACGGCGGCCTGCGCGACGTCCTGAGCAATCAGGACACACTCCGGGGCGCCCATGCCTTCAACTGGTCCTCGGATTACACGCGTCCGGCACCTCGTGAGGGCGGTCTCCTGCTCGCCGACGCTCCCCGCCGCGGACTGCTGGTCGAGTCGGACGGCGCGGTCACCGGGGCCGTGTCAGCGACCGCGGAGATGCTCGGCTGGGCAATGGAGCGGTACAACGACGGCAGCGGCGTGCGCAGGATCAACGTGTTCGTGCTGACCGAGATCGCCCTGGAGTATTTCCGGCTGGTCGACCGGCACGTCCTGCCCCTCGTCGACGGTGCGTGGACGCACCGGATCGTCGCCCTGGACTTCGCCCGACCGCCTGGGCGCGTGCTCGCATCCGGTGAGGACCCGGCCTTCCCGCTCTGGGGCTCCACCGAGATGGCCACGAGCGATGACTGGAATCACAGCTGGAGGGCCCTGGGAGACCCGGAACGCGACGCCTACGAAGCACTGCGCTACATCTACGCGCTCTTCGGCCTGGATGTCACCGTCAACCCGTTCATCGATGGAGACCGCGTGAGCGCAGCCAAGCTGCAGGCGAAGGGCAAACAGCTGGAGGCCGGGCAGTAGCAGGCCAGCCCGGGCAACTTGTCTGCCCGGCTTCGCGCGCGGCCCCGCCCTCGCGCGCCAGGAGCACCAGCGGCGCCCGATCCCCTCGCCCGCCGCCCGGGGCCTGTCCCACCCACTTCTCTTTTCTTCCTGCTGTGGGGCGTGGACTCGGGGGCGTAGAGGGGATCGGGCGCCGACCACGGCCGGACCAGCGTGGTGACCTGCGCGGGCACGGGGACGGTCCTGCGGGGCCGCGCAACACCTGGCGCAACCCCCAACGCAACAGATAGGCGCAACCCTTGCCGCAACCTCGTGCTCCTGGTCGACGGGACGACCGGTCACGCGGCCAGGACGGCTCCGTGGGCGCGGGCGAGGTGGCGCAGCTCGGACCGTGCCGCCGGCGCCGAGGGGACGGTCTCCCAGTACGGGTGCCACCACAGCCGTACGGACAAAAGCAGCAGGCGGCGGCGCAGAGCGGTGGTGTCGCGGGGGCGGGGCGCGGCGAGCGCTTGGTAGGTGTCGTTCCAGGCTGCTTGCGTCTGCACCAGGTCGTCGGGGAAGTCGGTCACGTCCATCCCCGCATTAGATCGCATGTTCGAAATGCGTGTCACTTCGGCACGCCCGACCGGAACCGTGGTCGGGGTCGCGCCGGGCGTGGTCGGCCTCGTGGTCAGTACCCCCCTGAATCACTGGCGGGGCTCTCCCGCCCTCACCCCTGACAGCACCGGATCGCTCGGTGGAAGGGATCTGGTGTGACGTGGACGCCGCCGGAACCCATGCTGAGCGCTCCCGTGCCCGGGCCCGAGCTGCGGCCGGGCTGGGCGGCGGAGCCGAAGTGGGATGGGTTCCGGGCTCTGGTCTCCGTCGACGCGGGCTGGGTGGTGCTGCGCTCCAGGCGCGGCACCGAGATGCTTCCGGCGTTTCCAGAGATTCGGGCCGGCGCCGCGCAGTTGCCGGATGAGACCGCGCTTGATGGCGAGCTGGTCGTATGGGACACCGCGGGACGGCTCGCCTTCGAGCAGCTGCAGAACCGGCTTCAGCGGCGCGGCGCCGCGGCGGCCCGGGCCGCGGGCGAGTGGCCGGCCCACTTTGTCGCGTTCGATCTGCTGCGGCTGTCCGGGACCGACACGACCGGATGGCCGTATCGGCGGCGCAGGGCCGCGCTGGAGTCCGTGTTCGCCGCGCGCCGGCTGTCGGCCCCGTGGGTGCTGTGCCCGTCGACCACCGACCCGGACACCGTGCGTGAGTGGCTGACGTGGGCGTCGGTCGGGATGGAGGGCGTGCTGTTCAAGCGGTTGGACAGCGTGTACGAGCCCGCGGTGCGCGGTTGGCGGAAGTACAAGGTGCGCGAGACCACCGAAGCGATCGTCAGCGCAGTCACCGGCACACTCGCCTCTCCGCGCACTCTGCTGCTCGGCAGGTTCGACGACCGCGGCCGCCTTCAGTACGTCGGCCGCACCACCACTCTCGCCCGGACGGCGAGCAGCACGGTCGCCGGGCTACTCGCCCCGGCGCGGCGCGGTCATCCGTGGACGGGCTGGTCGTTCTCCGCCGGGTGGGGCAGTCGGGAGACGCTGGACGTCACGCTGATGGAACCGGAGTTGGTGGTGGAAGTCGGCGTCGACGTCGCCCGCGACGCCTCCGGCCGGTGGCGCCACCCCGCACACCTGCACCGTGCCCGCCCCGACCTCTCTCCCGCCGACGTCCCCCGCCTGGCGTCGCGGCCACGCTGACGGCGGCACGGGCGCGGCGGCCGTGCCGACGCGCAACCGGCTGAGCGCGCGCCCTGTTCCCCAGCCGCGGCTGTGCCGCCTATCCCGCCCGTTTCTTTCCCTCACTCCAAGCAAGTGCTGTCCCACCCGGCCCGCGTCGGTGGCCCGGGCCACCGGCAGTACCGGGTCGGAACGCTGATAGCGGCGGCCGGGCTGGTCGTCTGGATCATCTACCTGGTCGCCGACCGGGCGGCCCTGGCGTGGACGTCCTGCATCCTCGTCGCCGTCGCCCTCCTCGGCCTCACCATGCTTGCCCGCTGGCTGCCCCTCTACCCCACCGCCGCCACGGGGGATGAGACGACGCCCGCGGAACGGCGCCTGCCGGTCCCGGTGGTCGCCGCCCACGGTGTTCTTGGCGCAGCCACTCTGCTGCTGGTGCTACTGGCGGCGCTGGGAGTGGGCGGCAGCTGACACGGCCGCGTATGCCGCGCCGGTCTCTGTCAGTCGTCGTCGGCTCGCCCGAGCGGTCGGCCAAGTGTCAGGTTCCAGCGCCCGGCGCGGCCACTGAACGCGGCTGCAGTCAGCGGCGGTACATCAATCCGCCAAAAGGACGGCTCCGGGGCCCACAGCACCCGGACGGTCACGGCCCGTACGACATCCGGTTCGACAACGGCGACTGTCCGGCCGGAGAACTGCGCGGCCTCGTCCAGCCAGGCCGCGACCCGCTCACACAACTCGTGCACCGACTCCCCGCCGTGCGGGACGGCTGCCGGGTCGGACAGCCACACGGCCACCGCGTCCGGCTCGGCGGCGCCCACCTCGTCGAGCGTCCGGCCACGCCATCGACCCATGTCTAGGCCGGCCAGTACGGGTTCGTCGTCGGCGTCGAGGCCGAGCGCGGTGGCCGTCTGTCGGCAGCGGACGGTGGGGGAGGCAAGCGCTCGCCCGGCTCGAGAAAGGGCGCCTGCCGCCGAGCGGGCGTGCGCCGCCCCGATCGCGTCAAGTGAGCACCCGTCGTCGAAGCGAGCCGCGCGCAGGGACGCGTTCATAGCTGGTGAGATCAACATCACTCGGCTCGTCACGTGCTCACTCTCGCGGTCGACAGCCCTGCTGTCACAGGGCGTTCACAGAAAACGGCGGCCTGACGCGCCCCCGTCAGCGCCCGTGCGCCCTTGGCCGCACCTCCGCTTCGCGGTACCTTCTCGGCGATATCGACGACGGATCGCGGAAGCCGGTGGGATTCCGGCACGGTCGCGCCACTGTAAGCCCCCACGACACATCTTTCGTTGTGTGGTGGACAAGTCAGACCCGCGCCGTCGTCCTGTGCACCACCGAGACGGGACGCGAGTTCCCCAGGAGGTTCTGCCATGGCGCAGTCCGTCGCTCAGCCGACCACCACCCCCACCGCTGCACCGGCCAAGCTGCCGATCGGCGCGATCGTCCCCTGGGCGGTCTTCTTCGGCGTCCTGATGCTGGTTCTGCTCTACTTCGTCGGCGCCGAGCAGGGCGCCACCTCCGTGATGTCCGGCGAGGATGTGCACGAGTGGGTGCACGACGCCCGCCACCTGCTCGGCTTCCCCTGCCACTGACGGCGGCGAGGAACCCGCCCCATGAACTCGGCAACCGTCCGAAATCTGCTGGTGCGTGGCATGCTCGCGGGACTCGCCGCGGGCCTGCTCGCCCTCGTCGTCGCCTACTTCCTCGGTGAGCCGCGCGTCGACTCGGCCATCGCCTATGAGGAGGCGCACTCTCACGAGCACGGCATGGAGGTCGTCAGCCGCACGATGCAGTCCACCGGTGGCCTGGCCACCGGAGTCCTCGTCTACGGCGTCGCGTTCGGCGGTATCGCCGCCCTCGCGTACTGCTTCGCGCTCGGCCGGATCGGCCGCTTCGGGCCGCGCGCGAGCGCGCTGCTCCTCGCGGCGGCCGGACTGATCGCCGTGTATGTCGTGCCGTTCCTGAAGTACCCCGCCAACCCGCCGTCCGTGGGCGACCCCGACACCATCGGCAAGCGCACCACTCTGTACTTCCTGATGATGCTGCTCAGTGTGCTGCTGGCGATCGCCACGGTGATCCTCGGCAAGCGGCTGGGACCGCGCCTGGGCAACTGGAACGCGACGGTGGCCGCAGGGGCGTTCTTCATCCTGGCCATCGGGCTGGCGTACGTGTTCCTGCCGGCTGTCAACGAGGTGCCGAAGGACTTCTCGGCCACCCTGCTCTGGCAGTTCCGCCTTTCGGCCCTGGCCATCCAATTGACCCTGTGGACTGCCTTCGGGCTCGTCTTCGGGCTGCTCGCCGAGCGGGTGCTGGCCCCGAAGGCCGCGGAACAGGCGACCGTGCAGGGGGCGAGGGCGGGGGCGGCTCCGGTTCCCCGCTGACGATGCTCCTCGGCAGGCTCAGCCCGTTCGCCACGGGTCAAGAAGGCAGGCTGAGAAGGTGCCCAAGGCCCCGACCCTCACGCGGGTCGGGGCCTTCGGCCGCCCATCGGTTCGCTGGGCTCAGCGCAGGCGCAGGGCCTCGCGGATCGTGGTGAACAGGTCGGTCTGGTTGGTGACGCCGAGGACGCGGTACGCCAGCGGGCCCTGGGCCGCGATGCGGACCTGGGTGCCGGTGTGCTCCTGGGACTGGCCCGGGGTGTTGGTCGAGTAGTTGACCTTCAGCTGCTGGCCCTCGTTGGTGATCAGCGTCGAGGACTGGCCGGGCGGGGTGGCCTCCAGCGGGACGATCTGGCTTGTGTGGCCGTGGTCGGCGGTGGTGACGACGAGGGTGTCGGGGTGCTTGGCCGCGTAGTCGCGGGCGACCTTCACCGCCCGGTCGAAGGCGGCGGTCTCGCCGATCTGGCCGCAGGGGTCGGCGGCGTGGTCCTGCTTGTCGATGGAGGCGCCCTCGATCTGCAGGAAGAAGCCCTGCTTGGAGTGGGCCTGCTTCTGCTTGGCCTCCAGGAGCTGGATCGCCTTGGTGGCGGAGTCCGCGAGGCTGGGGGTCGTGGCCGGGCGGTTCGGGTTGGATGTCATGCAGCGTTGCGGGGCGGTGCCGCCGACCGCGGCCGGCTTGCCGGTCCACTCGACCGGCACGTTGCCGGTGGCGAACAGGCCCAGCACCGGCTTGCCCACCTTCACGTTTGTGAGGCCCACGTTGTCGGTGACGACCTGGTAGCCGAGCTTCTGCGCCTGCTCGGTGACGGTCAGGCCCTTGTACGTGCCGTTGGTGACCTTCTGGTCGAATCGCTGCTTGCCGCCGCCGAAGAGGACGTCGACCTTGTGGTTGACGGACTGCTCGGCGATCGAGCCGGGGCCGCCGGCCGCGAGGGTGTCGGTCGGGCACTTGGCCATGTCGGCCGGTCCCTGGCAGGAGCGGTCGGTGACGTGGGAGGCGAGCACGGCCGGGGTGGCGTCGGTGAGTTCGGCGGTGGTGACGCTGCCGGTGGCGTAGCCGTTCTTCTGCGCCAATTCCAGCAGGGTGGGGACGGCCTTGTCGGTGCCAGGTGTCTTGGAGATGCGGCCGTTGACCGTCTTTACGCCGGTGGCCCAGCCCGTGCCGCTGGCGGCGGAGTCGGTGACGTAGTCCGGGGTGCCGTCGGCGTGGACCGCGTAGGTGGTGTAGGCGCCGGTCAGCGGGAACTTGTCCATGTTCAGACGGCCGCCTGCACCGACGGTGTAGTCGCGGGCGAGGGTGATCTCCGAATCGCCCATGCCGTCACCGATGAGCAGGATGACGTTCTTCGCCTTCCCGCCCTGGATCGCGTTCTTCGCCTGCTCCTTGCTGTCGAAGGCGCCGGCGGCGGTGGTGGCGGCCACGGCGGCCGTGGAGGCGGCGAGCAGCGCGGTGGCGACCGTGAGGTGACGGCGGGAGGGTCTGGCCATCGATACGACTCCTTGAAGCGTCCGGTGTACGGAGCGGGAACCAACGGAGCCAGACCACCAGGTGTTGACAAAGGCAAGGTAAATGACTGGTCGTGAGAATGCATACGGTAGGTAACCTGCGGGAGGCCCGGACCAGGCGGGCCGGGCCTCCTGGCTCGTCTTACGCCGCGACGGGCTGCGGCTGTCGTACCGTCAGGCGTCCCGTGCGGGCCAGGGCGGCAACCGATGCCGCGCACCCCAGCCCTGTAGTGGTCAGGGCGCACCAGGTCAGCCAGAGAGCGTCGTGTCCCTGCGCGAAGTCCCAGAGAGCGCCGGTGGCGAGGTTGCCGAGGGTGACACCGAGGCCGGAGAGGGTGTTGTAGAAGCCGTAATGGGTGGCGACCAAGCGGTCGCCGGACAGGGTGACGACCGTGTCCATCTCGAACGGGTAGACCACCGCGGATCCGGCCGCGAGGAGCACCACGGCCACAACCAGGCAGCCGACCGCCGTGGCGGAGGATCCTCTGGTAGTCAGTGCGAGCGGCAGGAACGCCAGTCCCATGGCGGCCAGTCCCCGTACCAGTGCCTCGGCCGGCTGCCACCGCTGTTTCGCCCAGCCGGTCAGGCGCAGTTGTCCGGCCACGGCCACCGCGGCCGAGACGACGAACAGTCCGCTGGTGGCCGTCGTACCCCGCGGGCCGAGGGCGTCCCCCGCAGCGAGCGGCAGGGCGAGGTAGACCTGGAACGTCAGGACGTAGGAGCCGATCATCGCGGCGGAGAAGAGCAGGAAGGGCCTGTTGGCCGCGACCGTGCGCCACTGCGCCAGTACCCCGTCCCGGCCGGTGGTGGCTGTGCCGTGGTGGCCTGCCGTCAGTGCCCGCAGCTGCAGCAGGGTGAGTCCGGCGAAGATGGCGGCGGCGACGGTGCACACGAGGCGGAAGTCGGCGGCCAGCAGCGCGAGTCCGGCCAGCGGGCCGAGCAGCATGCCGGCCTGGTAGTAGACGTTGAAGGTGGCGAAGGCGTCCACACGGCGCTCCCCGGCCTCGACGGCGAGGTAGGCGCGCACGGCAGGGTTGAACAGGGCTCCGGCGAAGCCGGTGGCGGCGGACGCCGCAATGAGGGTCGGCAGGTTGCCGACCCAGCCGAGCAGGCCGAAACCGACGACGCGCAGCAGGCAGCCCACCACGATCGGGACCTTGTAGCCGAGGCGGTCGGCGATGGTGCCGCCGATGAGGAACATGCCCTGCTGGGAGAAGTTGCGTACGCCGAGAACGAGGCCGACGGCCCAGGCGGCGAGTCCGAGCCCGTCGGACAGGTGGGCGGCCAGGTAGGGCATCAGCATGAAGAAGGCCAGGTTGGTGGCGAACTGGTTCACCATCAACAGCCTCACTACGGGCGGAAAGGAGCGGGTCTGCTGCCACAGGTGCTTCATCGGAGGGCTCCGGCGACTGCGGCTACTTCGGGGACTTCGGCGGGTTCGTGCGTGCCTGTGCTGATGAGGGGGTCGGTGATGCGGGTGCATCGGGTCCAGCGGGTGACGGTGCGCTCCCGGGGATGGGCGATCTCGTCGGGGTCGTCGGCGGGCAGATGCCCGAGGAGATGGTGCTGACGGCAGTAGGTGTCGTCGAACACCGTGCCGACGTAGCGCTGCGGGCCGTCGGGGAAGACGGCGACGATCCGGTCCTCCGGAGGCAGGGTGCGGGCCAGCCAGCGGGAGACGAGGGCGACGGCGCCGACGCTCCAGCCGCCGGTGGCGTAGTGGTCGCGGGCCAGGCGGCGCGCCGCCCACACCGCTTCCGGGGCGGCGACCCAGTGGACCTCGTCGAACAGGTCGTAGGCGACGTTGCCGGGGTGGATGCTGGAGCCGAGGCCGCGCATCAGACGGGGTGCGGCGGGCTGGCCGAAGATCGTCGAGCCGGTGGTGTCGACGCCGACGACCCGGAGGCCAGGGAAGAAGCCGCGCAGTACGGAGGCGATGCCGGCGGAGTGGCCGCCGGTACCGACGGAGACGACGAGGGTGTCGATACGGCCGAGCTGGGCGAGGAGTTCGTGGGCGAGCGGGGCGTAGGCGGCGACGTTGTCGGGGTTGTTGTACTGGTCGGGGCACCAGGCGTCCGGGTAGACGGCGAGCAGTTCCTCGACGCGGTGGCGGCGGGCCTGCTGCCAGCCGCCGTCCGCATGGGGGGCGGTGACGATGTCGACCTCGGCCCCGTACGCGGTGAGCAGGCCGGTCATCAGCGGTTCCATGCCGGGGTCGCTGACCACGGTGACCGGGTGGCCGTAGGTTGCACCGGCCAGAGCCAGACCGAGGCCGAGAGTGCCGGAGGATGACTCGATGATGCGGGCGCCGGGCAGCAGCCGCCCGCGCTCGCGGGCGGCGCGGACCATGTACAGGGCGGTGCGGTCCTTGATGCCGCCGGGGTTGTGACCTTCGAGCTTGGCCCAGAAGCCGCGCCCGGCGGCGGTGAACGGCTCGCCGATCCACAGACGGGGTGTCGCCGACAAGACCGGCAGGGGTGTGCAGGGGGTGTTTGGCGTCGGCCAGTAGCTGCGCCGGAGAAATGGGCGCAGACGTGCGGGCGGGATGGTTCATGGCGTGTCTCTCCTGCGGCCGACGGCATGATCTGCTGTCGGCCGTGTGTGGGAGGGAGGGCGGGGTGATCGGTGGCCGGCCTCCAGGCGGGAGGCACGGAGTGGGCCGATCAGGTCCGCCACACGCCGAATTGAGCCCGTGTCTCCCCTGCGGAAGACTCACCGGGCATGTGAAGCGACAAGGGGGCGGCCCGCAGTAGGGGCCGGGTGAGAGCGCCGGTACCTTCGGCGGGCAGGGAATCCGGGATGCCCTGTGCCACCAGAGCGGTGTCCCGAGGGGAGTGGATCGTTGGTTCGTCCAGGCCCGAGCAGTGCGTCGCGCCACCGTGACGGGAATCTGTCTGCTTCTCGCCGGTCGTCTCCGGAGCGGGCTCTGCGCTGGCGGTTGAGGCCGCCGGGATCGCGTCGACCCGACCGGCCGGTGCCGACGTCGGGCCGTGTGCGCAGGCCAGCATGTGGATGAGGGCGGCAACGAGCACCAGCAGTACCGCTCCGGTGCGTGACACGGAGCGGCTGCTTCGGGAGATCGCAGCAACCCTCATGAGTGCGAACAGTAATCAAGTGAGCACATAAGGTTCTCGTCAAAGCGGGGCGGCAGTGGTCTCATGGCGGGCCGGTTTCCCGTCGCGAATCCCAGGGGGGTTGGGCCTGTCGGCGCGTTGGCGCGGATGGTGCCGTGGGTGGAGTCGTTGCCGGTCTTCACTCCGCGGAGTGACCGGTCCTCGGTCCGAACGGCGCATGAGCGCCCTGCAGAACTGGGCGGACCAGCACAACGCGCACACCGGCCAGCCCGAGCGCGCACCCGCCTCGACCTGAGCCGCGGGTCCGTGTGGCGGGGTCCTGCCGTCCCGCGGACCCGACCGGCCATACGTCGTGAGCAGCCACCCGCGTTCACTCGTACCCCTTCAGTACACCCCGCCCGCCCGCGTGGGCAGGAAGAGCCGACTTGGAGAGGCGACGTGCCACAGCAGCAACCGCGAGAACATATCGCGTGCCCTGTCCACCGCCCGCCTGATGCGCGGCGCCGCGCTCGCTGGCAGCCTGGCCGTCCTCGCCCTGGCCGCGGCGTGCAGCGGCATCGACGACGACGCGGCGGCAGACCGCAAGGTGTCGAAGGTGGCGCCCCCGCCGCCGGAGTGGTGACACCGGCCAAGGTGGAGTCTGCTGGCGTAAGAGGATGCCGTTGATCACTTGCGATGGCTCACCCAACGCCCATCTCGCTGTCCTGGCGAGGGCAGATGCGGCTTCACACGAGCCACTCCGCGTTCGTCAGATCGCCTTGTCCCTTAAAGCGCGAAAACGGCCACGAGACCAAACCCGCTCAGTCACTGATCCGGTTGACAGAACCTAGCGGCGGCACGATCGCAGTGCGGGTGGTGCCAGACGGGGGTCCATCCCCAGCAGTCCGCAGCCGTCAGGATCGCCGCCCAAAGGGAATCAAAAGCGCCTACGAGCCGGCAGAGGGTGCCGCGCACGCGTGCGGCACCCTCTCGGTTCAGACGGATAAGGAGTCGCTTCCCGTCTGAAGAAAGTTATCTACGGCCTCGGCCTCCTTGTCACGTACGGTCGCCGCACTTGAGTTGTGCATCGAGCTGTGCTGCCGTCTTGGGACCGTCGTACGTCCAGTACTGCTCTTCGGGGATATGCGCGCTTTTGACTTTGGGGACGTTGAATGTGTCTCCTGCCCCGTCCTTGGTGCCGGTGTACGTAACGGAGACGTCGAGGTTCGCCGGCAGGATTTTGGGCTGAGTTTCCGGACCCGCCTTCGAGAAATCGTCTGCCTTCCAGAGCGTGACCGCTCCTTGTTCCCCCTCGGGTGTCTTCGGTCCGCTTGCTCGCCACAGCAGCGTGTCGGAGTCGCCGTCGTACACCTCGACGGTCCCGACCTGGTCCGTGGGGCAGGTGGGTGCCTTGACCGAGATGCGGGATCCGTCGATGCGGATACCGACCAGGAGGGGCGACTCAGGGTCGGACATGCTGTAGACGCCGTACACCCAGACACCGACAGCGCTGAGGAGAGCCAGGCCGAGTACCGACCCGAGCAGCACGAAAGGGATCCACTTCGGTCGTTGCCGGGACCGGTTCAGCAGTTGTACCCCCCGTCCCTCCATCCGGCGCGGCGTTCCCAACGGTTGTGACATGGGTTGCTTCCTGCTCTGAGGTACATGTAGGCGAACCGGTATCCGTAGCGCATCCACTGCTGCTTGTGCCTGCGTTCGTGGCGTATGCGGCTGCGGGATGTGTAGCGGTTGCTACTGGTGAAGTAGGTGGTGCCGAGCGTGGTGCCGCCGCGGGCATGGAGGCCGAAGCCCCCGGTGCAGACGCGCATACCGTAGCGGTACCGGCACCGGTAGCCCAGATAGCGGGTCCCGACGTACGCGAGGCCGACTCCGACGATCCGCGCCTGTTGACGGTGCCTCCACCGGTTGTAACCGGCATAGCCGCGGCTGAGGTAGTGCCCGGCCAGCTTCGCTCCGATGCTCCAGTGAAAGCCCCAGAACCTGCCGTCGAGGTCGAAGCGGTTGATGGGATCGCCGCCGCAGTACTCATAGGCGTTCGCCGAGCCGCCGGGCACCGGGTCGATGGACAGGAAGCGGCCGGTGGCGGGGTTGTAGAGACGTACGCCCATGAGGGTGAGGCCGGTGAGGGTCTCGCTGGAGCGCTGCTTGCCGCCGAGCCAGCCGTAGCGGACAGCATCCTGCCCGGTGCGGGGGTTGCCGTACTCGTCGTAGTCGAGGACGGTCGGGGCGATGCTGCTGTCTGTGGGCAGCTCCAGGGCGGTGTCGCCGTGCAGGTTGGTCAGGGTGAGGACGGTGCCACCGGTCTTGGTGGTGGTGGCGGCCAGGTTGCCGTCCAGGCCGTCGATGCTACGGGTCACTGCTCCGGTCGCGGTGTCCTCGACAGTCCAGCGGGGGCTGTCGCTGTCGGAGTCGTAGTGGTTGAGTTTGGAAGCGGTCTGCGTCCAGCTGCCGGAGGCGTTGCTCTCAGTGGTGAAGCCGCGTCGGCGCAGAGCCGAGTCCAGGGTCCAGGTCTGGCGCTGGTTGCCGGCGGTCTGCTGCTGGACGAGGTCGTTGGTGTAGTAGCTGATGGTCGAGCCGGGCAGTGCGGTGGTGCGGCCGAAGGCGTCGTAGGTGTAGCCGCTGTTCACCAGCCGATCGGCGCTGTCGTAGCTGTAGCTGGTGGTGGTCGCTCCGCTGGTGGTGCAGTCCAGGCCGACACCTGCGGTGGCGGTTGCCAATGTCTTGCGGTTGGTGTTCTTGTCGAAGGTGTAGGCGCGGGTGGTGCAGACCGCGTCGGGAGTGGTGTCCTGCACCTGGGAAAGGCGTCCGGCCTTGTCGTAGGCATAGGACTGGGAAGCGGTCACCCCGGGGGTGCCGACGTGGGTGGCCCACTGACCCTGGACGGTTTCGGTGATGCTGTCGGAGACCAGCACGCTGCCGTCGCTGTCGCGGGTGTAAGTGCGGCTCGTCGCGGTGCCGGTGGGATCCTGCTCCTCGGTCATGGTGTAGCCGCCGGGCAGGCCTTCGGTTGCCAGGTCGCCGTCGGCGTCATAGCGGGCGGTGAAGGTGCCGGCGACCGAGTCGGTCATCGACGTGGTCAGACCGCGCGGGTCGATGGCGGTGTCGTAGTTGTAGGTGGTGGTCGACGGCACGCTGTCGCTGACCTTGGTGGGCCGGTCCAGTGCGTCGTACTCGGTGGTCGTGACCGCGCCGTCCGCGTCGGTGTAGGACATCAGGCGGCCG
This sequence comes from Streptomyces sp. NPDC107546, assembly GCF_055639175.1. Classification (NCBI taxonomy): domain Bacteria; kingdom Bacillati; phylum Actinomycetota; class Actinomycetes; order Kitasatosporales; family Streptomycetaceae; genus Streptomyces; species Streptomyces sp. NPDC107546. The sequence continues at coordinate 26,244 of NZ_JBVKBA010000031.1, forward strand.
AGCTGGTCATACGCCTTGGTGATCGTCCCGCCGCTGCTGGACGTCTGGGTGACCGCCTGACCGGTAGCGCTGTCATAGCCAGTGGTCACCGCCGGGACGGCCGCACCGAGGCCGCCGGAAACGGTGACCGTGGTCGCCCGCCCCGCGCCGTCGTAGCCGGTCGTGGTCGTGCGGGTGGTGCTGCCCGACGTTTCCGTGACGGTGGTGGGGTTGCCCCACCGGTCGTACTGAGTGGTCGTCGTGGGCAGGGTGCTGGGGTTGGAGCCGCCACCGGTGATGGCCGCAGCCGGCCCGGTCTGGCAGACCGCGTCCGCCCACTCCGGACGCCCGCCGCACGTGCCGGTTCCGTCACCGGTGTAATAGGTGGTGACCGTGGTGCCGGCATCCGTCCCGCTGGAGGCGGGCTGGCTCTTCTTGATCACGCGGCCCTGGTCGTCGTAGCCGGTGGTGGTGGTGATCGCCAACCCGCCCGGGTCCTCCGTGGCGGAAGTCGGCACGCCCTTGACCCAGTCGTACACGGTGGAGGTCACCCGCGCATCGGCCGACAGGTCCGGCCAGGAGCGAACCTGGGCGTCGGCGGTCTGCTTGGTGACCTGGTTTTTGACGGTGGCGGTGCCGTCGGTCGGACGCCCGGTGTCGTACTCCTTCACGGTGTGCTGGCGGGCCATGACCTGGGTGCCGGCCGCGGCCACAGTGGTGGTGCCGCTGGCCAGGTCGCCTGCCAGGGTGACCTGGCGCAGGGGTGCGTAGGTCTCCAGTTCGCGGATGCCGTCGGCACTGTAGACCGAGGTGCTGGAGAGCAGTTGGGCGCGTTCGGCGGAGGCCAGGGCGTTGATGCCCAGGTCGGTGAGCCGGTCCTTCTGGGCCTGGGTGGCGCCCAGGGCGAGCTCGCGGTTGCCCGCGGTCAGGGTGCGGACCGTGTTGCCGAACCGGTCGTACTCGGTCACCGAGATGTGATGGCCGGGGGTGGCCTCGTCGACTTCCTGGCCTGAGGCGTCGAGGTAGTGGATGCCGGCGCGAGTGTAGGCGTCGGCGGGGAGGTCGGAGCCGTTGCTGGACGCGGGCGTCTGGTCGGCGGGGAAGACGGCGGTGGCGTCGGTGGGCAGGTCGCTCTGCCCCCAGGCGGCGACCGCGCTCGCGCTGAGGTTCTCGGGAGCGGTGCTTCCGCTGACCGGCACTCCGTATACGACGGTGGTGGTGGCCGTGCCGTTGGTCTGGCTCGCGCTGCCCGGGATGAGCGTGGCGCGAGACACCTTAAGCAGCATGCCGTCGCCGGCCGCCGGATTCGAGCCAGCCTGGCCGTAGGCGAAGGTCCACGGCAGCTGCCCGGCCGGGGTCAGCGTGGTGACCCGTCCGGCGCTGTCATAGACGTAGGCGGTCTTCAGTGCGGGGCTGATGCGCGGGTCCCACTGCTCGCGCAGCCGGCCTGCGTCGTCGTAGGCGTACTGCGCCACGGCGACCGCGGTAGCGGCGGAGGCGCCGGGGGCGGTGGACCACAGCTTGATCTGGGACACCTGTCCGGCCACGTCCCCGAAGGCGGTGGCGGTGGCGGTGGTGGTCGTCGGGTAGACGAACTCCAGCACCCGGCAGCCCTTGGTCGACGGGTCGGCCTCACAGGCGGCCAGAGTGGTGGCGGAGGTGGGGGTGATGATCCGCTTGGGCCGGGCCAGGGTCTTGCCACCGACGGTGACGGCCTCGGAGACCACCTTGGTGGTGGAGTTGGCCAGGCCGTCGGCCAGCGAGCTGGTCACCGTCCACGTCGTCGCAGCCGAGTCGACCTTGGAGAAGGTCGTCACCGTGCCGTCGGAGTCGGACAGCGTGAAGTCGCCAGAGGTGAAGGAGCCTTTGAGAGTCAGGTCCTCCGACCCGGGCTCGGGCACCCAGCCGGTCTTGGCGGCGTTGGAGGTGAAGTTGATCGTGTCGCCGTCCACGGTGGTCACGTTCAGCGAGGTCGCCGAGGTCTTCACGATCTGCGTGTAGTCGGAGTCGACGTCTTCGGCCGTGGTGCCGGACAGCCACTCCTTGCCGAAGATCGGGACCTGCCCCTCCTGCTTGGCGCCTGCGTCCGGAGTGCGGGAAGAGGCGGTGCGGGTCACCGACGTGCCGAAGAAGGCGGCGTCGGTGTCGGAAAGGGTGTAGTCGCCGGTGAGCAGGTTCACCGAGCCGGGCCCGACGTCCTCGGAGGCCGCGCCGTCGGCGGTGCGGTCGACCACTGCGGTGATCGGGTCCGACGACGTGGCCGCGCTATTCGGGCCGGTGAAGTCGGCCCGCAACTGCACGGCACCGTCGGGGCTGACGGTGGAGGTGGCGTTCCAGGTCAGGGCGGGGCTCTTGCCACTGGTCAGGACGACCGGCCAGCTAGTCAGGGCCTGCCCGCCGGACGTCACATCCGCGGCCGGGATCGGCGTCCAGGTATCCGCATCACCGCGTCGCCAGGAAAAGGTGACCTTGTCGTACTTGGCGGCGTCGGCCTCCGCAGCGAGCGAGACGCGTGCTGCGGTGCGGGTGCCGTCGTCGGGGGCGGTGACGCCGCCCGGACCGACGTGGAAGGTATAGGAGACCGGCTCGGACTTGTTCTCCGCCTTGTCGGTCGCCCGCACCTGCAGCGTGTTGGTGCCGGCCTTGGCCGGTGTCACGGAGAAGGTCACCGGGGTGGTGCCGGAGGTGGCGACCTTGGTCCAGGTGGTGCCGTCCAGCGACCACTCGATGCCGTTCTGATCCCCGCTGGGCGGTGTGACGGTGAACGTGCCCGCCTGCCCGGCGCCCTTGACCCACTGGTCACTGGGGTAGTCGGTGGAGGTCACCGAGGTCGGCGCCGAAGGCGCGGAGGTGTCGACGGTGAAGACCGCGTACGGGGACCAGCCGAGGTTGTAGCTGGTGCCGTCATACGGGGTGGTGCGGAACTTGTAGGTCTTGCCGTTGGCCAGCAGGCCCGCAGGCACGGTCACGGAGGCCGGCTGCCCGGCCGGCACGAATGCTGAGGACAGGTTGGAGCCGACCTGGGTGCCGGTGGCGTTGTCGGCTACCTGGAAGAAACCCTGCACCTTGTCGTTGTTCGGGTCGGCGAAGGTGTCCCGCAGCGTTGGCGTCAGGGTGTTGACGTACCAGGTGCCGCTCGAGTCCTTGAAGAACGGCGGGCCGGCCTGCTGGTCGGTGCCCGTGCGCGGCCGGTAGTTGTAGGTGACGACCAGCTTGGGCGGGTTGGAGGCGGCGTTGGCGGAGTTGACCCGCTTCCACTGCGCGATGACCGACTCGTCCGACGCCCGAAGGCCCATGTTCGAGGTCGCGTTCTTCGCCGACGCCCACGTCTGCGCCAGGTTGGTGACGTCCGCGGTGATCCAGCCGTCCGGCTGCGTCGAGCACCCCGGGTTGCCGGTGGTCGCCGTCGACGTGGCGAACTTCTGGTTCCACGCCGGCTGCGCTGTCCAGCGCGAGGAGGTCGTGGGCTTGCCGGTGTCCCACACCTCCCACGGGTAGGCCTTGCAGTCGGTATTGCCCGAGTGGAAGTTCCACAGCGACAGCGTGGCCTTGGACACCAGCGCATCAGCGAACGGCGCCGTGTTCCACGTGATGAACGAGCGGGCCGTGCGCGGGGTGCCGTCGGCGTTCTTCGTACCGGGGTTGCCCAGGTCCAGCTCGGTGTCCGCCGACCAGTCGACGGTCTCACCCTGCTGCACGTAGGTGTCGAAGACGTTGCTCAGCGCCGCGGTGGAGGGGTCCACCGTGACCGGGAACTGCGTCGCCGCATCGGCGAGGAAGCCTGCGTCCGGGGTGAAGACCAGGTCGATGTCCGAGCCGTGCTGGACAACCTTCAGGCCGACCTTGGCCCGATGGGTGTGCTCCCCGGAGACCTTGTCGGTGGTGGCGTCCCACATCACCGGCGCGGGCATCACCGCCCGCTTCTTGCCGGTCTTGGCGTCGGTGAACACGACGCTGCCGTCGGCTTGCTGCTGCGCTTTCAGGCCCTTGGCCTTCAGCGGCATGGTGTAGGAGTAGCCCTCGGCGGTGGGGCGCTGCTTGATGGTGACGTACTGCTCGAAACCGGTCCGGGTGGCTTCCACCACGACATCCGCGCCGGGCACGGCATCGCGGTAGGTCGCCTGCGGCCCGTCCAGCACGGGTGCGGGCAGGCCTCCCTTCCACTGCAGTTCGACCTGCTCCTGTCCCTGGCCGAGGGTCACCAGGGTGCGCGCCGCGGCCTTGCCGGCCGCCTTCAAGGATGCGGGCCTGGAGCCGCCCTTGCCGCCCAGGACCAGGCCCCGGGGATGAGCGGCGGGCACGATAGTGCCGTCGGCGCGGGCCGCCAGGTTTAGGTCCACGTCGACCCATTTGTCGCCGCGCTTGAACCGCACAGGTCCGGCTGCAAGTTCCGTGGTCAACGACCCATTGGGGTTGACCCACGTCGTGGACGTCTCGGTGCGCTCCGACAGCGCCTCGACCCGCTTGCCCGACAACCGGGCCGCAACCCGTGCCGACGGCAGGTCAGCCGCCTGCGTCGCCCAGTGCTTTGCCGCCTTGGCGGCCGTGACCCCGGACTGGGGTTGGGGTGCGGCGAAGGCCGTCTCGCTGCCCTCGAGGAGCGAGACGGAAACGGCCAAGGCCAGTGAACCGGCTATAGGCGCGGCCACTCTCCGAAAAAGCCCCCGTCGCCACCTGGACGACGGGGGAAGGTGCTGACGCACGCTCAACCTCCTTGTGAAGGCCCTGTGATGGGCCGAGCGGCGAGCATAAGGTGTGAACACGACAAGGAAGAGGGTCAAAAAAGGTAAGTGATCAGTCAATCAGCCCGTTATGTCATGCTTTTTTACTCTGGGTTCTTGATGAAGTCTTTAATGTGCGTCGGGAACTTTCCGCCACCCTTAAATGGCTGACGCGCATCTTGTGAAGTGCGCGAAGGTAGTCACCAGCCGACGTGTCCAACTCGTCGCGCGGGCGCCAGCTGCGGCTCCTCAAGCGCCCCAGGAGACACGACGCCTGGCGCTGGGGCCTCGCTCCGAGGAGGTCGAGCAGCTCCTGCCGCACGCCGAAACGGCGCTGTCCTGGATTCGCGAGCAGAGCGACACGGACGGCGACAGCTTCCTCAAATATGTCGACCAGACCGGCCTGGGCCTGGCCAACCAGGCCTGGAAGGACCACGACGACTCCATCCGCCACCACGACGGCCGCCTCGCCACGCTCCGATAGCCCTGTGCGAGGTAGGTACAGGCATACGCCTACGAGGCAGCACGCGGCGGAGCCGCGCAGCTGCGAGCCTTCGACCGCCCTGGGACCGGCGATGGGAGGAGTGGGCGGAGCGGCTGGCCGAACTCTTCCGCAAACGGTTCTGGCTGCAGGAATCTCACGGCCCCAACCCGGCTGCGGCTCTGGACCATAACAGCCGCCCAGTCGACTCGGTCACCTCTGCCTTCGCGCACGGGCCTCGGCGCGGCGGACGGCCGAGGGGCCGTCCGCTGCGCTACGACTGCGGCACACTCAGCAGCGGCTCAGGAGGCTTCAACCCCTACGGCTACCCCACCGGTTCCAGCTGGCCCCACGACACCGGCATCGCCGTCCACGGCCTCGTCCGGGCCTGGCGTGACGCCTCAGACGTCCCAGCCCACCAAGTTCCCGAACAGCGACGTGATCTCGTTGGGTGCGCCCGCCCCGTAGGCAACCACCATGGACTGGCCGATCGCCACATCCGTTGCGTCGACCCATCCGGACCGGGCCAACCTGGCGTGGAAGCCCCGGATCGCACGGAACGGGTTGTAGGGAGCGAGGGTGCCGTGTGCCTTCGCGATGATCTCTCCGTCCCGGCGCAGCTGTGCGCGGCGCAGCCCGGTGGGCCGCAGTTCGTACGTCCGGTCGCCCACCAGGGCGGTACGGGTACGGCCTTTGCGGCGGGGGTTCCAGCGGTTGCGGCTCGTGGTCGTACAGCGGATCACCTGCTTGTCCATGCTCATGGCGCCGATGTCACGGTCGGGTACGACCGTGAGGACGGGCATCTGCGGCGTCTGCACGGCCACGATGACGCGGGGCCAGTTGCTGTAGCTGATCCGTACTTGTCCGATGGGGCTGTCCGCGGTGCGGTGGTTCGACAGGCGCACCTTGCGTCGTCCGGTGAAGAGGGTCACCACGGCAGGGTAGGCGGGCCGCATCTTGGGTGCCTCACAGCAAGATCGCCCCGGAACGACGCCTCAAGCGAGCTTTACAGAAGCGTTGCGGAAACTTTGGGCAACTGCTGTATCTCCTCTGTCCGTTTGCTGGGCGTCCTCTGGTGGGCGTGTTCCTAGGGTCGTTGCCGTCCCCCGGAGGTTCCGTCCGCGGATCTCCGTACCACTGTCCCCGACTGTTCTGGAGATGTCCTATGCGTGCAACGACCCGTCGCACTGTGGCTGCCCTCCCCGCTGCCGTGCTCATGTTCGCCCTGGTGGCCTGCGGTGGTGGCTCCGACTCAGGCTCCGGCTCCGGCGATTCCAAGGCCGCCGAGCAGCAGTCGGCGCAGAGCGCGGGTGGCGCGGCGGCGGGCCAGGATGCTGACGACAAGACGGAGCCGCCGCTGACCGGTGAGGTGAAGCAGAAGGCGGAGGCGGCGGCTCTCGCCAAGTACCCGGGAACGGTCGTGAAGTCGGAGGAGGACGCGGAGAAGCCCGGCATGTACGCCGTCGAGGTCAAGAAGGCGGACGGGACGTCGGTCGAGGTCTACGTCGACAAGTCCTTCAAGATCACGGGCACCAAGCAGGAGGGCACCGAGGAGAAGGAGAACGCGGGCTGATGCGGCGTCGATGACACCTGACTGGCCGGCCGAAGGGAGAGACACCATGGCGACGGATCCTGTCCGGCTCTCGCCGGGGGGGCTGGAAACGGCAAGCGCCTACGGGGACCGTTATGAGGAGGATTCCTTCGATTACCCTTCAACGGCGCCCGCGCAGCCGGGTGCGGTGGAGGAACCGGTGCCCAGCGGTGAGCATGCGGAAGTCCCTTCCGTAGAGCCGCGTTACGAGTTGGAGGAACAGCAGCCGGGCACGGGCTCTACGGTCCTGGAGCGGCTCGTCGCGGCGCGGCGTCCCGTCCTTCTGACGGTCGCCGCCGGTCTGATCGTCGCGGGTGGTTTCGGTGTCGGCCTGTCGACGATCGGTGACACGGTGCCCTCGAACCCGGCTCCCGGCGGTAATGCCCAGGTCTCCGTGCCCGGATCGCCCACGGCACCACCTTCTGTGCCCAGTGCCTCTGCCCCGGCCTCCGCACCGACCAGTGGCGGCACCGTTCCCGGCAGGTCCGGCGCCTCGGCCACGCCTTCGCAGGTCGCACCGTCGCAGGCCGCAACGCCGGATGGGCGCGGTAGCGGCCAGGGGGACCACGATCGCGAGGACGGTGACCGTTCCGAGGACGGCTGACTCCCCAGGTCCTTCAGTGGCGTCACCGCCTCGCTTTCGCCGTCCGGCCGATTCTTCTCCCGCGTGATCGGCCGGACGGCTTGCCGTGCTCGGCTCGCCGAGCCGTCGCGGTACTTCCCCACTCCTCCGGCATCAGGTGGGTTCCCATGAACGCCCCAGCGCCTCTGCCACAGCTGTGCGAACCTGTCGCCATGCGGCTGCTGTTGATCGAAGATGACGACCGGATTGCGGGCCCGCTCGCGGAAGGGCTGGGCCGCTACGGCTTCACGGTCGACCGGGTGTGCACCGGCGCGGCCGGGCTGGCGGACGGTGGTACCCCGGATCTGGTCCTGCTCGACCTCGGATTGCCGGACATGGACGGTCTGGACGTGTGCCGCGGTCTGCGGGCCCGTTCCGCCGTCCCGATCATCATGATCACGGCGCGGGGTGAGGAGGCTGACCGTATCGTCGGCCTGGAACTGGGAGCAGACGACTATCTTGCAAAGCCGTTCGGCGTACGGGAGTTGGTGGCCCGCATCCGCGCTGTCACCCGGCGCACCGGCACGCTCCCGGCAGTACACGGCGCTGTTGGAACACCGGCCGTACCTGTGCCGGCATCGTCGGAGCAGCAACTGGGATCTCTCCACATCGACCGGCGCACACGCCAGGTCCGGCTGTCGGGGCGCGAGATCGTCCTGACGCCGAGGGAATTCGACCTGCTGACCTATCTCGCCCAGGATCCCGGGGCTGTGCACTCCCGTCAGCAGATCATGGACGCGGTGTGGGATCCGCACTTCTTCGGCCCCACCAAGACTCTGGACGCTCATGTCGCCGCCCTGCGCCGCAAGCTGGGCGATCCGGCGTGGATCACGACGGCGCGTGGCGTCGGATTCAGCCTCACCGTTCCCGTTCAGTAGGCAGCAGAGGCTTCTGCGCAGCATCCGAAGCCGTCTGGCACCGGGTCCAGGAGTGCCGCCCTCGTGCGTTCAGTCGTGCGCGCCGTCGCCGGGGACCGTGAGCCGGAAGCCGATGCCGCGTACGGTGGCGATCCAGGCGGGGTCGCCGAGTTTGCGGCGCAGCGCCGACACGTGCACGTCCAGTGTGCGGGTCGGGCCGAAGTAGTTGGGGTCCCACACCGCGTCGAGGATCTGCTGCCGGGACCAGACGGCGCCGGGGTCGTCGGCGAGCTGGGCCAGCAGGTCGAATTCCTTCGGGGTGAGGGTGAGCGGCTGACCGTTGAGGGTGACGCCCCGGGTGCGCCGGTTGATGGCCAGCGGGCCCAGCTGCTGGACGCCTCGCTCGCCTGGGAGTCGGGTGTGTCCGGTGCCGGGGTAGGACATGGCTGGCGGCGCGGATGTGGTGGTGCTGGTGCTGGGCGGTGCGTGGCGTTCGGGGTGGGTGCGGCGGGTGACGGCCCGGATGCGGGCTACAAGCTCGCGTACGCCGAACGGCTTGGACAGGTAGTCGTCGGCGCCGACCTCCAGGCCCACGACGCGGTCGGTCTCCTCGCTCCTCGCCGTGATCATGATGATGGGCACGGCGGAGCGGGCGCGCAGGGCCCGGCAGACGTCGATGCCGTCCATGTCGGGGAGGCCGAGGTCCAGCAGGACAAGGTCGGCGACCGAGGCCGACAGGGCGGAGGCACCTGTACTCACACGCTCCACGGCGAAGCCGTAGCGGTTCAGGCCCTCCGTGAGCGGGCCGGCGATCCGGTCGTCGTCTTCGACGAGCAGCAGCCGCATGGAGGCGTCGGGCTCATGTCTGGTCGGCTGGTCGGGGCCTTCGCTTACGCCGATCAGCCGCCGGGCTGCGGCGCCGGTCGGTTCCGCCGGAACGACCTGCTCGCCCCCGGCCCTGTACGTGGGATCGCTATTGGTCGTCATGGGTGTGTCCATGGTCGTCTCTGTCGTGTTCGTCGCTGGTGTCGCGGCGTGCGGTGGGGCGTGCGGTGGCGGCCGTCCGGGTGCAGGCCGCCCTTTCACGGGGCTGGGAGTGTATGCCGCGAGCGTCCTCGGACGGGTCGGCGGGGATACGCAAGCGCAGGAGGCGCGGAATGACACGGCCGTGGCGGCGGGCGCTGCCCGGGTGGGAGCCGATGATGCGCTGCCGGCGGGCTTGAAGCGGGGCGATGTGGCGTCCGCGGATCTCGTCGGCGGACGGCTCGGAGCCGCTGACCTCGCCCACCGTCGTTTCCTGCGAGTAGTTGAAGACGGCGAGGGGCGCCGTGGGCACGGACGGGGTTCCGGCCTGGATCAGGGTCGCGTCGTGGGTGCGGGCCGGGGTGAACGAAGCTGCCGGACTGTCGCCGAATAGCGACGCCAGGAAGAGGAAACCTCCCAAAGCGACCGCGGCGAGGACTGCGACGACGAGGGCGGTCGGCCGGACACACAGGGCGCTGCTGCGCTCCGGCTGCGGTGGGAAGAGGGCGCTGTCGGATCCGGGGGACACGGCTTCTCCCTCGCAGGCTTTAAGGGCAGGCGCTCGCCCGCGTAAAGGGACGTGGGCAGATGAGCCGCAGGGGGCGAAGCCGGGGAACGGCAATGACCTTACGGTCGGGCAGGCAGGAGGGCGCCAGAAGCCTGCCAGCACAGTGTTAGGAGACGGCCAATATTCTGACGAGGCTCGGAGTGTGACCTGAGCAGCTGTCTCGTCCCGCTCGGCTCACGCCTTGGCCGCGTCGATGGCGGCCTGCAGCGACTGCTTGTACGAGGCGCTGGTGAAGCTCGCTCCGGACACCGCGTCGATGGTCGCGCTCTGGGCGGCCAGAGCCTCCTGGCGCAGGGCGGGGATGGCCCTGGCGTTGATCTGCGCGCTCCGGGCCGGCGTGGTCGGGAAGCTGGCGGTGATGTCGGTGATGCGGCCGCCGGAGACAGTGATGGTGGTCTGGATGGTGCCGTACTCGTTGCGGGCGGCGAGGCCGCGGAACGTGCCGTTCTTCAGACCGCTGCCGGTGGCCGGGGAGGAGGGGGCCGCAGGCGTGGTCGCTGCTCCGGTGCCGTTGGGGGCCGGGGAGGAACTGCAGGGCGCGCTTGGGGTGCTGGGGGCTGCGGTGTTTGTGGGAGCGGGCGGGGGTGTGGAGGTGCCGGTCGGTGTCGTAGTCGCCGCGTCCGTGGGGGCGGGAGCGATCTGTTCGTCGTCGCCCCCGTCGTCCTGACCGCCGCGGCGGTCGCCGTCGTCGCCTCGGTTGTCCCCGGCTGTCAGGTATGCGGCGGGTTCGACCGCGCCGCCGCCCGTGAACGCGGCAGGGCAGGCGGCGGGGCTGCCGGTGGACGGTGCCGGGGATGCCGGGGTGGCGCCGCTTATCGTCGCCTCGCTTCCCGGCTGTGCCGAGCCGGCCGTGGATGAGGCGTCGGCGCCGGCGGGAGCCATGCCGAGCTTGAGAGCGGTCAGCAGGGCGGTCGCTGCGGCCGTACCGAGGACTGCGGCGGTGGTCTTGCGCATGGGATGCCTCCGGACAGTGCGACGAGAACGGGATCAGGGCGCTGTGGAGTGAGTGGCGGTCAGAACTCGAAGGGGTCGAGGTGGATGTGGCGGTGTGGTACGCCGAGTCGGCGCAGCACGTCCAACGCGGTGGCGATGAGGCCGGCAGGTCCGCACAGGTAGACGTCGCGGTCAGCCACGTCGGGGACGAGGTCCGTCATGCCTTCGGGGGTGAACAGGCTCTTGGGCCATGGGTCTTCGCGGGAGCCGAGCACGTAGTGGATCTGGGCGTCGCGCTTGCGGGCGAGTTCCTCAAGTTCGTCGCGGAAGAGGAGTTCCTCTTCCGTGCGGGCCCGATAGACCAGATCCGTCCGCGCGGGCATCCGCTCCAGCAGGGCTCGTATGGGGGCGATTCCGCTGCCGGCCGCGATGAGCAGGGCTTTGGGGCGGTGGCGCCGGTCGGCGGTGAAGGTGCCGAACGGGCCCTCGGCTATCACGCGGGTTCCCGGGCGCAGGGAACGCAGCTGGGTGGTGTGGTCGCCGACGGGGCTGACGGTCAGGCGCAGCCACTGCCGGTTGGGGGCGCAGGAGAGCGAGAAGGGATGGGATTGCCACCAGCCCTGAGGGGTGAGGAAGCGCCAGCGGAAGAACTGCCCCGCGCGGGCGCCGATCCGGTCCAGGTGCCTGCCGTGGACGTAGATGGAAAACATGCCGCCGGGCTCGGGCACCACGGCGGCGACTTTCAGCCCGTGGCGCAGGTTCAGCACCAGCGGCTCCAGCACGCGACCCCAGGCGAGGCAGGCGATCGTGAGCGCGTACAGGGCGGTCCAGTAACCGCGGGCCACCGGTGACTGAAGGTCGCTGCCGAGTGTGAACTGGTGGCCGTAGCCGAGCAGCAGCACCAGGTAGGTCGTCAGGTGCAGGACGTACCAGAGCTCGTAGCGCATCCGGCGGCGTACCGACCGGATGGCCAGGAGGGCGATGGCGACGAGGAGGCCGGTGGCGGCGAAGGCTCCGGTCATATCCTCGTAGGTGGCCAGCATCGTCCAGGTCTGCGAGCCGAAGGAGACGCTGCCGGCCAGGGCGTAGCCCTGGATGATCAGCACGGTGTGCGCGAGAATCAACGTGACGGTCAAGGCGCCCAGTCGGCGGTGCCAGGCCATCAAGGAGTCCGCTCCGGCCCACTCCTCCAACCAGCTCACCCGGCTCATCATCAGGACCTGAGCCAGCAGGACGAAGCCGCCGGCCACGCCGGTGATCCGGCCGGCCGCGGTGAGCGCGCCGGCGAGGTCGGTGATGGACTGCGCAGGGGTGTTGAACCACCACAGGGCGACGCTGGCGGCCAGCAAGGCCCAGAATGCGAGCACTACCAGGAGCCGGTTGCCTTCCGCCTCGCTGCCGCCCGCCGGCCCAGGACGGTGGGTGACACCCGCGTCGGGGCGATCACCGATCGCGGGTGCCTCCGGCCGGTCGAGCGGCTCCTGGAATCCGTTCTGTGGCGCCTGCCGACTGCGGCGCTGTCGCCGGGCATGACGGCGAGGAATGTCGGGAGAGCTGCTGCCCTGGGGCCATTGGGTCATGCCCGCTGCCGAGGGGTCGGCGGGTGTCCCGATGCCCGTCCAGTCACCGACCGCAGCCTCGAAGGCGGCAGTGTGGTCGCCGGAGACGGGGTCGGGGAATGGGGTGGCGGGCGGAAGGACCGCCGTCGTGTCGTAGTAGGGATCGGTGCCGCGGTACGACGGCAGGCCCCCGACTGCTGGAGCGGTTCTGGGCACGTCCATGGGTGTCCTGACCTCGTTGACTCGCTGCCGGATCGGCTCACGGCCAACCGACGGGTGCCGCCGCGTTCCGAGCCGGTCGACACCCCTCGGTCGATGCCGCTTCCCCCCTCCCGAGCGCCGACTGGGTTGGCCCACCCTGTGCCTGACCGTGGCGGACAGGACACCTGGCAGCACAGGGCCGGGAAACGAGAGCCGCCCGCCTCGCGGTCGCACAGCGGCCACGCGGCGAACGTCGGGGAACGGCAAGGACTTTAGGAGGCTGCACTGCAACGCAATGTCAGCGAACCGGCAGCAGGCTGCCAAGAATCAGCCAATGTCTGACTCTCTGCGTTCAGGAGGCCGGATGCGACAGTGGGCGCTATGCCCTGTGGCCCTGCCGCCTCGCTTCGGCGGTGGCGGTGAAGAAGCCACGAGCCGACAGCAGGAGCAGGACCGGCATCGCGATGTCGGCGATCAGGCTTCGCCACAGCAGCGTGCTGTCGTGGTGGGCGATGGTGGCCGTGTATCCGATCGCTGCGATCAGCACGATCCAGCATGCGAACCAGGCCCACCGCTCTCCTCGGCGGAAGGGGACGACAACGATGACCAGGAAGAGCAGCGCGAAGGTGAGTTCGTGCAGTGCATAGCCGTACTCGAGCGTGGTGATGTAGTGCGCCGTTCCTGGTGTGGATCCCTTTAGCGTGTTGAACGAGGCACCCGCCAGTTTGGTGAAGACCGGTGAGTGGTCGGCGGGCAGGCCGTGGGCGTGGTCGGAGACCAGGTCCATGACTGGTGCGGCTATGAGGAACAGCCCGATGACCATCAAGCCGATCCAGGCGATGGTCCTGGTCTTCGCCGGCGTTGCCGCCATCACGCCCCCTCATCTGGCGCTGTGGACCCTGGGCCTTCTCCACAGCGCCACGCGCAGTCCGTCAGAGACGGTCTGCTGCCTCGTTGAGGGTTTACTGCTGTCCGTCGGACACGGCAAGCGGACGTTCGGTGGGAGCGGGCGGTACCGCACCCTGTTTGGTCCACATCGCGGAGCGCGAGCGCCGGGACGGCGGGGTGCGGTGTGCGTCGGCGGGCCTGAGGCGGACCACGGCGTCGAGCCCCCCACCGGGCGCGGCCTGCAGGACCACCTCACCGCCCGACGTGTGTGCCAGTTGTCGGACGATGGGCAGACCGAGCCCGGTGCCCTCGTGGTCGGCGTCGTTCGCGCGCCAGAAGCGGTCGAAGGCACGTCCCCGTTGTTCCGCGGTCATACCCGGCCCCTGGTCGATCACGTGCAGCTCCACGACGCCGGGCGCTCCGCTTGGGATTGCGGTGGCCAGGGTGATGGTGGTGCTGGGCGGTGAGACCCGCAGGGCGTTGGAGAGCAGGTTGTCGATGATCTGCTCCAATGCACCGGGGATCGCCCACACCCGGCCGATCCGGGGGCCCGCCACGGTGATGTCGACGTAGTGTTCGCCGGCGAAGGCGGACCAGATGGCTGCGCGGTCGGCGACGACGGCGTCGAGGTCGGTGGCCTCCGGTGTGGTTGCCGAGTTCTCCAGCCGGGCCAGGGCGAGCAGCCCGTGCACCATGCGGCTGAGCCGCTCCACCTCGCCCACCGCCGCGTCGAGGCTGCCCTGCGCCCGTGGGTCGAGGTAGGGCTCGAAGTTCTCCAGCCGCAGCCGCAGCGAGGTCAGTGGGGTCTTCAGCTGGTGCGACGCCTCCGAGGCGAAGGCGTGCTGGGCCTTGAGCAGGTGCTGCAACCGGGTCGCGGTGCGCACGAAGGTGGAGGCCAGGCGGCGCAGTTCGGGGGGTCCGAGGTCGGTGGCGGGCGGGTCCTTGAGCGTGCCGTCGGCGAGTTGGCTCGTGGCGTGTTCCAGGGCCCGTACGGGGCGGGTGATCCAGCGGGCCAGCGCGAGCGCTATCACCGCGACGGCCGCCAGCACTCCCAGACCGACGGCTGCCAGCACCATCCAGGCGTCATGGATCTTGGATGTCACCGGTGCGAGGGGAAAGGAGGCCCGGACCACGCAGCGGACCGTGGTTCCGGAGGCGCCGGGCACGGTGGTGAAGAAGACCTTGTCGCCCAGGGCGGCGTCCTGTCGTGTCCCGGAAGTCGAACGGTTGCGCAGGGCGGTGGCGATGTCCGGTTCGGCGGACAGGTCCGTCCCGAGGGGAGCGGTGTTGCCTGAGTCGGTCAGCAGTCTTCCGGTGCGGTCCATGACGGTCACGTGGCTGCCGGTGCGGCGGGCGAAGTCCGCCACCACCTCCGGTACGTCGGAGGCGGACTGCCGTTCGACCTTCTCCTCCAGGACCTCTGCGAGCATCACCGCCGCCTGCTGGGCGTTGCCAGTGAAGCGGGAGGTTTCTGCGCGTGCGTAGACGTAGCCGAACGGCACTTCCAGGCACAGCAGGACGAGCAGGGTGAGGCTGAGGTAGCTGAGCAGGAGGCGGCGGGTCATCGGGCACCTCCTTCGTGTTCCTGCCGGGCCTGCGCCGCCGGTTGGGCGTCGGCGGGAGGGGAGAGCCGGAATCCTACGCCGCGGATGTTGTCGATCCAGGCGGGATCTCCGAGTTTGCGGCGCAGGGCGGCGATGTGGACGTCGAGGGTTTTTGTGGGGCCGAAGTAGTTCGGCTCCCACACGGTGTCCAGGATCTGCTGGCGCGTGCGGACGGCTCCGGGGTCGTCGGCGAGGTAGGCGAGCAGGTCGAACTCCTTGGGCGCCAAGGCGATCGGGCTGCGGTTCAGGTGGACCTGGCGGCCCCGTCGGTCGATGGTCAGCGGACCGATCTGCTGGGCACGGGCCGCTGGGGCCGGTCCCGCGCCATGCGGTGGGGGCGGCACGGCCAAGGCCGCATCGGCGGCCGACGGAGCGGTGCGCCGTATGACGGCCCGGATCCGCGCGACGAGCTCCCGGACCCCGAACGGCTTGGACAGGTAGTCGTCGGCCCCCAGTTCCAGACCGAGAACCCGGTCGACCTCGTCGCTCCTCGCGGTGATCATGATGATAGGCACCTGGGAGCGGAGTCTGAGCGTCCGGCAGACGTCGATGCCGTCCATGTCGGGCAGCCCCAGGTCCAGCAGCACCATCTCCGCTTCCGCGGCGGCGAGTCCGTCGGCGCCGGTGCGGGCGCGGTCGACGGTGAACCCGAAACGGCCCAGACCTTCCACCAGCGGGCCGGCAACCCGGTCGTCGTCCTCGATCAGTAAGACACGCATGTCCACAGACTCACAAGTCTGTGGTGTGCCGCGCCGGGGAATCGCCTGAATGTCCCGGGAACTACCGTCGGCGAAACTGAACAAGCGCTTTCCTCACCGATTTCTCGCCAAGAGCAAAGGGCCACCGACCGTGGCGCCCTGGAGACGGTCGGCGGCCCTTTGCGGCCTTTCCTTACATGCATGCGGCCTTTTCTCGCACGAACCACCCGTCGGCATCGACCGACGGTGGCTTCCGCATGTCATCGACCCTAGGGGCGGCGATACAGAACACGGTTAGCGGACTGACAGCGCGATGCCAGCAGTCTGTTAAGAAAGCACAGCATGTGCCGAACCGCCCGGTCGAAGGCGTTGTTGGCGGGCGGCAGTCGGGAACCGCCGTGCGCCCGGGCCATGCCGGGAAGTCGCCCATCCAGTCGTTTTTCCTGCGACTGTCCTATTTTTGGGGCGGTGGAGTGAGCAGAACCCTGGATCGATTCTGATGGCGCCCTTCCCGCCTTCTGGACATCACTTAACTAACGATCCCGTAACGTTGTCGGCAGTTGATCGCGGATGGCGCCCGCATTCCCGGTTCTCCGGTGAATCCGGCCGGTCACACGCGCTCCTCTCAGCATCTCGGGATATGCCGCGCCGGCCCCGCGCATATCGCCTCCCCCATTCCCTTCCGCTCGTCTTCCTATGCCCACGGGACGGTGACCCAATGCCGTACAGCAGCACGATCGACGATCTGCCCCAGGTGCGCCCCGACCTGGTCGAGCCCTTCATGGCCGCACTCCCCGGTGCGCGTGCCACGGTGCTCGGCCGGCTGTGGGGTGCCTTCGCCCGCGAGCCCCTGCCGGGCATCGCCAGCCGCCGCCACGACGCCGGCACCCTGGTCATCCGCCTCGCCGACAGCGGACAGCTCACCGGCCCGTCAGCCGCGGCCGAACGATTCGCTCCCGTCCCCGACGGCTTCACTGTGACCGGCCCGGACGGACCGATCGACGAGCCGACCAGGCTTCTGGCCACCCTGGGACCGCTCACGGGTGGCGCGGCACGGTTGGCCGCCGAACTCGACAACAGCATCGCCAACCTGGCCCTGGCACGGGCGGCGAACCATGAGCCGCGCGAGGTGCGGGACTCCGCGGACGCCGAGCAGGCCGTGGTCGACGGCCACCCGCAGCATCCGTGCTGCCGTACCCGCACCGGGCTGTCCGCCGCCGAGGTGCTCGCCTACGCGCCCGAGCACCACCCCGTCATTCGCCTGGCGCTGGTCGCGGTACCGGCCGATCGATGGGAAGGCACCGGCGAGTGGCCTGAGGAACTACGCGAGGGCGACACGGTGCTGATGCCGGTGCACCCCTGGCAGCGCGACCACGTGCTCGCCCACCACCCGGACCTGACCGTCGTGGACCGTACGATCGCCGCCCGCCCGCTGCTGTCGATGCGCACCATGTCCCCGCTCGACGCCCTGCCCGGCTGCCACATCAAGACGGCGCTGGACGTCCAGGTCACCAACTACCGGCGCACCATCTCCCCGGCCGAGGTCTGCGACGGTGCCCCGCTGTCCGAGCTGGTCACCGCGGTCGTCGACAAGGCCGGGTACGGCGAGAGCCTGCGCATCCTGCGCGAACTGGCCGGCGGCGCCGTTCTCGTGGACGGAAAGTCGTCGTCGAGCCTGGCCTCGATGATCCGGGAGTCGTCCGAGTGGCACCTCGGGCCCGGGGAGATCGCCGTCCCGCTCACCGCCGTCCACGCCACCGGAGCCAGCATGGTGACCGGGGACCCGGTCACCTGGCTGACGGAGTTCGCCAGGCTGGTCCTGCCGCCCGCGCTGACGCTGCTGTCGATGGGTGTGGCCCTGGAGGCGCACGGGCAGAACACGCTCGTCGCCCTGCGGGACGGGCGTCCGGTGCGGGTGCTGTACCGCGACCTGGACGGCGTACGCATCCACCCCGACCGGCTCACCCTGCACGGCTTCTCCCTGCCACCGCTGGCCGGCACCCGCGCCGGGAACGACGAGACCGCGCTGCGCACCAAGCTGTTCGGCGGCCTGCTCAGCGGCGTCTTCAGCGAACTGGTCGACGTCCTCTCCCGCAGCCGAGGAGCCGATCCGGAGGAGCTGTGGGCCGCCGTGGCCGCCGTCGGCCGCCGTGTCTACGCCGACCTTCCGGACGCGGCCGGGGACCGGGAGGCCTTCTTCGGCGACACGCTGCCGCTGAAGGCGACCATCGCGATGCGCCTGGCCGACGACTCCGGGGCCGCGCAATGGACCCCCGTTCCCAACCCCCTGGCCCGTTATCGCTGACGTCCGCCCCGACGCACTGGCGAAGCACCTCCCGCCGCACCGAACAGCACATCCGCCGCACTCATGGGAGCCCCACCGCATGACCGTCCCCAGCACCACCAGCACCGCTCTCGCCCCCGCCGGCAGTTTCGAGCAGACCGCCGACGCCGTCACCGCCCACACCCTGCTCAACTGCCTGATCCGCGAGGTGTCCGCGCCCGAACGGCAGGTCACCGTCGCCAAGGACCACCTGCTGCTGCGGCTCCCCCGCCGCGACACCCTGCTCCGCGTACGCCTGCGCCGCGTCTCCCTGATCGGCGCCCACCGCTTCGAGGGCCCGGTACAGCGGCACAGCGGCTCCACGTGGACCACGGTCGGCTGGCGCGAACTTGCCGGATACATCCAGGACGAGCTTCAGCTGCGCACCGGCGTGGCCAACGACGAGTTCCTGGCCCAGGTCACCGACAGCAGGAACACCATCCACACCGTCCTCGAACAGCGCGCGACCGCGACGCTGCCGGATGACCCATACCTGGCGTCGGAGCAGTCCCTGGTCTTCGGCCACCGCTTCCACCCCTCTCCCAAATCCCGCACCGGCGCCCCGGAGGACTGGCTGGACTACGGGCCGGAGACCGGCACCCGCTTCCCCCTGCGCTACCTGGCCGTCCGCCGCCGCCTGGTACGCGAGGAAGGCGACCTGAGCCGGCTCGACGCCCTGCACCCGCAGGAGCGGAAGGGCTTCGTGACCCTGCCCGTCCATCCATGGCAGT
The DNA here is from genome assembly GCF_055639175.1 of Streptomyces sp. NPDC107546. Classification (NCBI taxonomy): domain Bacteria; kingdom Bacillati; phylum Actinomycetota; class Actinomycetes; order Kitasatosporales; family Streptomycetaceae; genus Streptomyces; species Streptomyces sp. NPDC107546. The sequence goes on from NZ_JBVKBA010000031.1 coordinate 45,023, forward strand.
ACCGGCTGCTCAGCAGCTACCCGGGACTGCGCAGGGCGATGGCCGCGGGCCACATCATCGACACCGGTGTCACCGGCCCCGACTTCGCCCCCACCGCTTCAGTGCGCACCCTGTACCAGCCGGACGCCGACGCCTTCCTGAAGTTCAGCCTGAACGTCCGCCTGACCAACTGCGTCCGCAAGAACGCCTCCTACGAGCTGTCCGGCGCCGTCGCCCTCAACCGGATCCTGAAGCCCCTCTTCACCAAGATCGCCGAGGCGCATCCGGGGACCGCGCTGCTCGCCGAGCCCGGCTACCGCAGCATCGCCCTCGACAACGACCTCTCCCTGCTGGAGGGCTTCGGCGTCATCGTCCGCACCGGTCTGCGCGAGCACCTGCGCCCCGGCGTCACCCCACTGCTCGCCGCCGCGGTGGCCGACGAGCACCCCACCAGCTCCGCCCAGGTCTCCCGCCTGCTGGCCCGCGGCGACGGCGACGTGCTCGCCTGGTGGGACGCCTACCTCGGCCTGCTGCTGCCACCGGCGTTGACCGCCTACTTCGAGCACGGCGTCGTCCTCGAACCCCACCTGCAGAACGTCGTCGTCGGGGTCCGCGCCGACGGCACACCGGCGCAGATGCTGTTCCGCGACCTGGAGGGCACCAAGCTCGTCCCCGAGCACCACCGCGAGACCCTCGCGGCCCTGCCCGAGGACGTCCGCGCCCCGATGACGTACGACGCCGAACGCGGCTGGAACCGGGTCGCCTACTGCCTGCTGGTCAACCACACCGCCGAGGTGCTCGCCGCCCTCGCCGACACCGACCCCGCCCTGGAACCGGCCTTGTGGGGTTTGGTCCGCGACCACCTCGACGCCTACGCCCGCAGCGCCGGCGACCCGCCCCGGCTGCGCGCCCTGCTCTCGGGCGTGCCGCTGCCCGCCAAGGCCAACCTGCTGCTGCGCTGGTCCCGCCAGGCCGACCGGCACGCCGGCTACGTACCCCTGCCCAGCCCGCTCGGCGAGGGCTTCCCTCGCGAGGTGACCCGATGAGGGACCACCTTCTCCGCCACATCGAGGGCCTGACCGGCGACGACCTGCCCGCCTACGTCTACGACCTGGGGGACCTGCGCGAGCACGCGGCAGCCATCCGGGCCGCTCTGCCCGAGCGCGTCCAGCTCTTCTACGCCGCCAAGGCCAACTCCGACCCCCGGCTCCTGAAAGTTCTTCAAGACCATGTCGACGGCTTCGAGGTCGCCTCCGGCGGTGAACTGCAGCACGTCCAGGCGACCTGCCCCGGCACGCCGATCGCCTTCGGCGGCCCCGGCAAGACGCCCGCCGAGCTCCGGCAGGCCCTCCAAGCCGGAGTGGAGCGCCTGCACATCGAAAGCGAACAGGAACTCCACCAGCTCGGCCGTCTCCTGGGCGAGGGCACGGTGGACGTCCTGCTCCGGGTCAACCTGCCCATCGCGCTGGGCCCGGTGGCCCTTGCCATGGGAGGACAGCCCAGCCCCTTCGGCCTGGACCCGCTGGACCTCGACCGCTGCCTGGCCCTCATCACCGCGGACCGACGCATCCGGCTGCGCAGCATCCACGTCCACCTCGCCAGCGGCCTGGACGCTACCGCCCAGCTCGACCTGGCCGGGCAGGTCCTGACCTGGGCGACCGAATGGGCGGACGAGAAGGGCCTGGAGCTGACCGAGGTCAACCTCGGCGGCGGCATGGGCGTCGACTACACCCGCCCCGAGCAGCGGTTCGACTGGCCGGCCTTCGGCGCCGGCCTGCGCCGCCTGCTTCAGCGGTATCCGGACCTGACCCTGCGCATCGAGCCGGGCCGCTCGGTCTCCGTGTACTGCGGCTGGTACGTCACCGAGGTCCTCGACATCAAGCGCAGCCACGGCCACGCCTTCGCCGTCCTGCGCGGCGGCACCCACCACCTGCGCACCCCGGCGACGAAAGGGCACAACCAGCCGTTCGAGATCATCCCCACGGACGCCTGGGACCGCCCGTGGGCGCGCCCGCAGATCCAGAACCAACCCGTCACGCTGGTCGGCCAGTTGTGCACCCCCAAGGACGTCCTGGCCGCCCACGTCCACGTCCCGCGGCTGTGTGCCGGCGACAGAATCGCCTTCGCCCTGGCCGGAGCGTACGCCTGGAACATCTCCCACCACGAGTTCCTGATGCACCCGGCCCCCGGCTTCCACCACCTCGACCACGCCCCTGTTTCCGTTCCCGCCGGATCCCACCCGTAGAAGGTCATGAGCAAGCACCGCCGTGTCCGCAGCAGCGACAGGTTGCAGTCCCTCCGCGCCCAGGTGGCCGCCCTCGACATGGGGGGCCGGCACCGCAGGGTCCGCAGGGGCGGGAAGCGACGGGCCCCGAGCGAAGCACTGGCCACGCTCGGGGCCCGCAACTTCCGCCGCTACCTGATTGGGCAGCTCGTCTCCAACATCGGCACCTGGATGCAGCGCGCCGCCCAGGATCTGCTGGTGCTCCAGCTCACCGGCAACAGCGGTAGCGCCGTCGGCATCCTGACTGCCTTGCAGTTCTTGCCCCAGACGCTCTTCGGGCTCTCCGGGGGCGTCTTCGCCGACCGCTTCCCCAAACGCCGCCTGCTGATCGTCACCCAGACCGCCATGGGCCTGCAGTCGCTGCTGCTGGGCGTCCTGACCGTCACCGGTGCGGTGAACCTGTGGTACGTGTACGCCCTGGCCTTCGTACTCGGCACCGCGACTGCCCTGGACAGCCCGGCCCGCAACGCCTTCGTCTCGGAACTCGTCGGCAGGGAACGCCTGGCCAACGCGGTCAGTCTCAACTCCGCGCAGTTCAATGTCGCTCGTGCGATCGGCCCGGCCGTGGCGGGCCTGGCGGTCGCCGCAGCGGGCACCGGACCCGTCTTCCTGATCAACGCAGCGTCGTACCTGGCCGTCCTCTACGGCCTGATCGCGATCAGAGCCGGCGAGCTGTACGCCCCGAAGGAGAAGAGACGCGGAAACACCCGACTGTCCGACGCCTTCCGCGCCATCCGCTCCACCCCCGACCTGCTGCTGCCGATCACGGTCATCGCCTTCGTCGGCACCTTCGGCCTCAACTTCCAGGTCACCATCTCCCTGGTCGCCATCACCGTCTTCCACTCCGGCTCCGCCGCCTACGGCTACCTGTCCGCCGCCTACGCCATCGGCAGCCTCATCGGCGCATTGCGCGGAGCCGGCAAACGAAAACCTCCCACCATCCGCCGTCTGGTCACCGCCACGGTCGTCTTCGGAACCCTGGAGGCCGTGGCGGGCCTCATGCCCGGCTACGCCACCTTCCTCCTCCTGCTCCTGCCCACCGGTCTCGCCTCCGTGACCGTCACGACCACCGCCAACGCCATGACCCAGCTCCACGCCGATCCGAGCCTGCGCGGCCGTATCGTCTCCGTCTACCTGCTCGTCCTGCTCGGCGGCACCCCCATTGGCGCCCCCCTGGTCGGCCTGGTCTCCGACACCCTCGGCGCCCGCTTCAGCCTCATCCTCGGCGGCGCGATCTCCGCCGTGGCCGCCGTCGCCCTGTCGGCCGTGATCGCGGCCCGCTCCCACGCGCTCGAGAACACCGCCCCGCTCACCGCGGTGGCATCACCGCCGCCCATAGGCATCGACAGCCGATTCCGATCCGACGCCGCCTACCAGCCTGCCGCACGCCGCCCAGCGGCCTGACACGGCCTGAGCGGAACGTTGGTCGATTCCTAACAACCCGCTGGCACAGCTCTGCACTTGTCCTGTCCCCCGGCCTCCTAGGCTGCCGGTCAGCGGTCATGCCCCCAGGCCAGGAAAGGACACCGTGCGATCCGAGTCCGAAGGCCGTCCTCAGCCGTCCTCAAGGCCGGAGCCGGATACGTGTAACTCCGCCCGGCCTCTCGGTGACGCCCCGATCTCGCCGATCACGGTGACCCCCGCCGTCGACGACCCCGAGGAGGACGGCCCAGGGCTGTGGGACCGGCTGGGAGACCGCAGAGCCACGGCCCTGAGCGCCGCCGTCGTGGCTTTCGTCTTCCTTGGTGTCCTCCTCGTCGTGGCGATGGTCACGGACGGCCTAACCCTCCCCGGGAACGAGGCGCAACCCGCCGGGGGCGGCGCCCGGGTCACGCTCCCCACCGGTCGGGCCGCCCCCTCAAAAACGCCGGCGCAGCCCACCGCACCGACCGTCCCTGTGACACCCACGGCCATGACCGCTCCCCCACAACTGCCGACACCCTCGGGTACGGGAGGCGACGGCGGTCAAGAAGACCACAGCAAGAGGGAGCACAAGGTCGAGGACGACGGCCATGACGAGGAAGAGCGCTGAGGCTGACCCACCGTCACGTGCATATCAGCCCATGGAGCCTGCGCCCGGAGCGAGCACGCCGGCGGTCACCAGCCCGATGATGGCGATGCCCAGCAGCACCCTGTAGACCACGAACGGGATGAAGCTGTTGTGGGAGATGTACTTCAGGAACCACGCCACCGCCGCGTACCCGACCACGAACGCGATGCCGGTCGCCAGCAGCGTCGGCCCCCACGCGGGCCCAGGACCCTCACCGATCTTGAGCAGCTCCAGTCCGCCGGAGGCCAGCACTGCGGGGATGGCCAGCAGGAACGAATAGCGTGCGGCGCCTTCGCGGGTGTAGCCCATGAACAGGCCCGCGCTGATGGTGCCGCCCGAACGCGAAACCCCCGGAATCAGAGCGAGAGACTGCGCGAAGCCGTAGCCCAGTGCCTGCGGGAAGGTCAGCTCGGTGACCGGCTTGGCGTACCGGATGGCCCGCGTCCGGTCGGCCACCGCAAGGACCAGGCCGAAGACGATCAGCGTGGTGCCCACGATCCGCAGGTCTCGCAGCGATGTCTCGATGGTGTCCTGGAACGCCATGCCGAGCACGCCGATCGGAAGCGTGCCGACGATGACGAACCAGCCCATGCGCGCGTCCGGGTCCTTGCGCCGCTCCGGTCGTACGAGCGAGGCGCTCCAGGCGCGGATGATGTTGCCGATGTCGCGCCGGAAGTAGATCAGTACAGCGCTCTCCGTGCCCAGCTGGGTCACGGCGGTGAACGCCGCACCGGGATCCTCCCAGCCTGCGAGGGCGGAGAAGACTCGCAGGTGGGCGCTGGAGGAGACGGGCAGGAACTCGGTCAGTCCCTGCAACAAGCCCAGGACGACGGCATGAAACCAGCTCATGGCGCCGGACCCTACAACACGTAGGGTCCAAGGAGAGTCGGGGTTACTCCCCTTGGACGGGCTGGGAAGTCGAGGCGCGGGTGCCGACCTCACAGCAGCGAGAATGTTACACCAGTAACATTGTTACGGGCGTAACATGGCATGAGGCGGGTCGGCGCCAATGGACTATGAGGTGGATCAGTGAGCGGCATATGGCAGACAGCGATCGGCGTCACGGTGGGCTTTCTGGCCTGCTGGCTGCTCCTGCTCGCCACGCTGGCGATCGCGCGTCCGAAAGGCAACCTGCTCACCGAGGCGGTCCGCCTCCTGCCCGACCTGCTCCGCCTGGTGTCCCGCCTCGCCCGTGACCGGTCCATCCCGCGCCGCACCCGCTGGCTGCTGTGGATCCTGGCCGGCTACCTCGCCCTGCCCATCGACCTGGTCCCCGACTTCATCCCGGTCCTGGGTTACTCCGACGACGCCATTGCCGTCGCCCTGGTGCTGCGCGCCGTCATCCGGCAGTCCGGATCCGACGCCCTCACCCGCCACTGGCCCGGCACCGATGACGGGCTGAACGTCGTACGCCGCCTTGCCGGACTGCCGGTGGCCGCTGCTCAGGAGTAGGTGGGCGATCCCCCGTAACCGTTCAGAGGCGCGCCCGCCCTGATACTGCTCGCCGCTGTGCCCAGCTCAGGCGGGGTTTGTCGGCGTGTCGGCGCTGTCGGAGTGCTCGCCTCCCAGCGCAGCCGCCTCGAACGCGGCCAGCGCCTGGGACGCCCGCGCCAACTCGGCGCGCACCAGTTCCCCCCGCGGAGCGCCGAAGTAGTCCCGGGCCTCGATCTTCGCGACCCACGAGCGGAACCGCTCCAGGTCCGCCTCCGACTCCTCCACCTCCGCGAAGATCGCGCGTCCGCGCCCGGACTCCATCTCGAGCTCCGTGAAAAACGACGGCAGCCGTTCCAGCACCTCCGCGTACTCGCTGTCGACCGCGGCGGTCATCTCCTCAGCGAGTCCGCATCGCTCGCCTTCGTCAGAGATCTTGACGTGGACGACCCGCATACGCCCGCCATCCGTCCTGACCCGCTCGCCCAACTCGGCGACCGCGCCAGCCACCGCCGGCCGGTCGGGCAACAGGCACACCGACTGCTGCAGATACAGCGCCCCCAGTCCCTTCAGCTTTCGCCATACCTGCATCCGCAGCGACGACGCGGCTCCCGCCGTCGTCACCGACACCAGGAGCCACCGCGTATCGACCTCATGTGCCACACGGCGACCGTAACCCAGCGCCGGCGGAGTGGGGTTTCACGTGCGGGTCACGAACGGGCCGTGCCGTCGGCGTGCACGTCGAAGGGGGGAAGTACGGCCGAAGCGGGGGAGCACGGAGAAGGAGGTGAGCGACCGGATCACCGTCGGCCGCCTGGGCGCCTTTGCGTGCTCCGGTCGCGGGCGTCCTCGATGGTGGTCTGGCGTAGCTGCTTGATGAGGTGCTGAATGTCCTCGACGTGGGCGCCGGCCTTAAGCTCCTGGTAGATCCTGCCTGCGATCTCCTTCTGCCGCCATGTCTGGCTGGCCACCAACTCCTCGCCGAACTCGGTGATTCGGGCCGCACGGCGCTGCGCGGCGGGGTCGTCCTCGGGGTCTGTGCCGCCGTATGCGTGGTAGGAGGGCATGGTCGTGCTCCAGTTCCTTCCGCTTAGTTCTGCCCGGTCTGCCGGTTCTGCTGGGCCTGTCGGGCCTTCTGGCGCTTCATGGCCTGTCGCGCCTCGCCGAGGCCGCGGAACGGGTTGGTGGTCAGGTCGACCGCGGTCTTGCGTACATCCATGGAGTGGTGCCCGTTGAAGTGCAGGACCCAGGCGAGGATCAGCAGCCGGTTCACGCGGGAGTCATGGACCGTGACGTCGTAGGTGGCCCGGATCCCTGCGCGCCGGGCGAAGTCGAACCCCTCGGACTGCGGCCCGGAAAAGCGGTGCTGTGCGGACAGAATGGCGTCGAGGCTCGGGCGGCTGAGGTACCAGTCGATGACCGGAGCGCGGCGCAGCCTGGTGTTCAGGCCTTTGGGCTGCCCGGTCAGTTCCCCGAGGTCATGCTGGACCAGGGTCCACGCGCCGGTATGCCGGTGCCAGTCGGGGGAGCGGACCTCGCCGATCTGCCTGCGGTCGGCCGAGAACGGCATCCACGGAGTGACGAACCCCAGGGTCTCGTCCGGGCGTTCCGAGGGGAATACGCGGTATTCGGGCATGGAGTGGTGCGGGGAATCCTTGTGCATCAGGATCACGGGCGCGTGCTGCCCGGCTTCCCGCACCTCCCAGGTGGTGTGCGAGCGGCTGTAGTCGGCAGAGACCGTGAACTCCTGAAGTGACTGGAGCAACTGGTTCACTGGATTCCTCCTGGGCGTGGGCGCCGGTGCTGATGTTCAGGCCGCGGGTAGCATGCCGATGCGGGACGCCCCCATGGTCGGGGACCAGCCGCCGCTCTTCTCGAACTCGAAGCCGCGCTGCTCCACGTCGTCGATGAGACTGCCGACGGACGGGGGCGACTCCACGAAGTCCATGGCCTTCTTGGCCTCCTTCTTGATGGCATCCAAGGCTTCGGAGATCTGCTCGAAGATCGTCTGGATCATGCCGATCTTGTTGATGATGAACCTGACGATCTTGTACATGTTGTAGAGCCTTTCGGCGGTCCAGAAGCCCGCGACGGCGTCCGCGACCGGGTCTTCGGGCCCGAGGCCGACCGCTTCGATGGCGGCGTCGCCGGCAATCATTTCCGCGAACTGCTCGATGAGTTGCTTTATCTCGTTCTCCATCAGCTCGCCGATCTCGCTGAGCGCCTTCCAGACGAGTCCCACGACGACGTAGTAGCCGTCCTTGAACGCGTTGCCCGCGAGCTTGGCCGCATCACCGATGCCGCCGATGCCCATGGTCCAGCGGAACATGTACGAGTCGAAGTTCGTCGCGGTCTCCCCGGACCACTCACTGCCGAGCCTCCAGGAACCCCTGCGCAGCGTTCCGGCCACCGTGTACGCCGCATTGGCCAATTCGTCGTAGGCGTGGTGCAGGTAACTCAGCCGACCGAATTCGCCGAAGAGAGGCGTCAGCATCAATTCGACCAGGCTCTGGCCGGTGCACCACTGGAAGGCGTGCTCCGCCATCTTGAGGTCTGCACTGTGCTTGGCCGCGAACAGCGCGGCGTGGATGGCTTTCGACGTGGTTTCGTCGGCGTCGTCCAGTTTCTTGAGTTCGACTTCCTCGTCGCTGAAGTTGCCCAGGTGCGAGGCGCCGGGAAGCGTCGAGATGTCCGGGAAGGAGAAGGAGGACTGCGGGTATATGTTGCGCAGATACGCCGCGTTGTCCTGGTCGACCTGGGTGTAGGCGGCACTCGTGCGCTGGATCTTTTCGTCGATCACGCCCATACCGCGCTGGCACTGGGCAAGCTTGTCGCTGAAGAAGGCCGAGACCTCGGGGACGAACGCGCGCGCCACAAGGAGCAGTCCGTCCAGGCCGTCGACCTGCGCGCACTCGTTGGCACTCCACTGCACAAGTCTGCCCAAATGGTCGCTCTGCTTCTTCGTGAGCTCCGCATAGGCGTGAAAGTCGCTCTGCGCCGGCGCGCGGAAGCCTGTCACGGCCACTCCCCCTTTGACGTCATGTCAGTGTCCGGTACCGGTGGGACACTACATGTCGTAGTGACAGGTTTGGCGCGTTGTTGACATGTTCATTAACGAATGTTGGAGGATGGCTCGCTCTATGTGTCCGTGACGGGCCGGAACACAGCCCCGTGCACCACGGATAAATCATCAGTCGACGGAGAGCCGCCTGATCTCGATGGCGAGGCCGAGGGTCTCCTTCTCGGGTGGATGGATGGCGCCGATGTCGGCGATCTGCTGGTTCCGGGGGTGGGGCGGACCGCGCCGGCGCGGGACTAGAGATTGAACGTGGCTACCACGGGCGAGTGGTCGGAAGGCTTGTCGTGCGGTGCGGCCGGCTGCGTGGACACCACGGTTGGCAGCTTGTTGGTTGTGGTGGAGACCTTCTGGAATTTTGCGAGCAGGGAGTGGCTGATCAGGATGTGGTCGATGAGTTCGGGCTGGCCCTCGAAGATGCGGGAGTATCCGCCTTGTTCGAGGATGCGCGGGGCGAGGTTCCACAGTCTCTTTGTGTCGCCCTGGTCGGGGTGGTCGAAGCCGCTGGTGCCGATCTGGGAGCCGGGCGGGCCGTAGAGGATCTGGGTGGTGGCGGCTTGCCAGTCGTCGTTGAAGTCGCCCAGCACGATGACGTCGCGGTTGATGCCGTCGTCCTGGAGGAGCTCGTCGGCCAGGGCGCGCATGGTGACGGCTTCGGCGCCGCGGCGGAAGAGTGCGTAGGCGGCGTAGCGGGCGCGCAGGCCTTCGTCGTGCGTGCTGTGCTGGTTGCCCGGGAAGGTCAGGAGCTTGGACTTCAGGTGGCAGACGGCTACGTGGAGGCTCTTTCCGGGGGCCGGCTCCACTCGCGCGGACAGGGCTCCGCGGCCCATCTCGTTGATGGTGCCGCCGTCGTCGTCGACCTGGACCGGGCCCAGGTGGTCTGGGAAGGCGACGCGCTGGTGGAGGTCGAGCAGCGGCCAGCGGCTGATGATCCCCACCCGGATGCCGCGTCCGTCGGGATGGTTCGACACCGCGGTGTGCCAGGTGCCCGGCAGCTTCGCAGCCAGGTCGTCCAGGGCCTCATGGCTGCCGACCTCCTGTACCCCGAGCAGGTCCGGCCCGATCTCGCTGATCACTCCGGCCAGCGCTTCCACCTTCGCCTCGTAGGTGGCCTCGTCCTTGGCAGCGCACTTGTTGGCGGATGCCGGGCTGCCCGGCGGCAGCGGTCGGCAGAAGTTTTCCAGGTTCCAGGTCCCGATGATGCCCACGACTGCTCCCGTCGCTGTCGACCAGGTCTGGTCCATTCTTCCGGCAGCACAACACCGGTCTGGTTCGTCGGGGAAACGCGCCTATCGCGTCCACCCGAAAGCGGGAATTATCCGAAATCACGGCGAGAAGCTCGAAGAACACCGCTTCGCCTCATCGCTCTGTCTCTGCGCCAACCTGCGACGTTTCTCCTCCTGCTGAGCTGCCCGGGCCGTCGGTGAACAGGCTCAGAGGTCGAACTCGACGTGCTCGACGTCGGTGAACTCAACGTCGAGGCGCTGGGCGCGGCGGCCGCGGTCCCGGAAGTAGATCTCGCCGAGGCCCTCGGCTGCGATGTCGCGCAGCTGCCGCTCGGTGGCGCCGGCTTCCTGTGCGTCGAAGAGGCGGGCGGCGTACTCGGGGGGCAGGGCCACGGTGAGGTGGCGCAGCCGGGGGTCGTCGGTGGTGCCGGGGGCGGCGGTGTAGCCGAAGCGGGCGCGGGTGTCGATGACGATGCCGGTGGTGGTGGCCGCCTGCTTCTTCGCGCGGGCGCGGACCTGCGGCTGCCAGCGTCTGCGGACTTCGCGCTCGAGGCGCTCCGCGAGCTCTCGTCTGGGCTTGCGGATCTGGTCCTTGACGTAGCGTTCGACCGTGCGTTGGGTGATGCCGAGTAGCTCGGCCGTCGGCCTGGTCCCCTTGAGCTGCTTGACGACGTAGCGCATCTGCGCGCCTGCGCTCTTCGGGATGGGGCGGGTGAACGCCTTCTGGAGTGCCTGTTCGAGGCCGTCCCCGACCCTGTCCATCGACCCACCCCTCTCTTACTCTCTGCCGTCGGCAGCGGCGATCTGGCCGTCCTTGATCTAGCGGATCGTGCTTACCGTTCTGTATTCCGACTGCGAGTCGCTTCAGTCGCTGCTCGGCTTGTCATGACCACTCTGACCTGCAGTTTTTGGTACATGCAGCCAACGACCAAAAACTCTCTGGCTCACTGTCGTTCCGAGGATGGGGCATGGCAGTAGTCCATCTCGGAGTTCAACTTTGCGGTCGGCGTCGCGCGGGCAGTTACCTCGTCCCGCGAGCCGGAGTTCTGCCCGTCGTTCCGGCAATAGACCGTGGCGCGCTGAAGTGGGCTGACAGTCACAGTGGGAGGGTTATGCCGAGTTCTTGCATCGCGCTGGAGGGCGGGCCGCCTTCAGAGCGTTCGGTCTTGTAGCCCTTGACGCCCGCGGCGAGGGTGCGGGGATCCACGGCCTCGGCGGGGGCACCTTTTGCGTAGAGGCCGTCGGGGACAGTGTCTCGGTCGTGGGGCAGGAGCCAGAAGACGCGGCGGCGGAAGGTGCCGGAGGAGCGGGAGGCTTTGGCCTGGGGGCCGAGGAGGGCGTAGCCGACCATGCGGCCGGGGCGGTGGTAGGGGGGTTTGCCGCGGCGGGTGGGCAGTCGGTCCAGGCTCTGGCGGACGTAGTCGAGGTGTTCGATGTCTTCCAGCCAGACGATGTCGGTTTCGTGGCTGATCTCGTCCTCGGTGATCAGGGAGCTCATGCGGTGGCGTCCCTTTCCTCGTCGGTGAGCAGTCCGATGCCCGGATAGTGCTTGCGCTGGTTGGACAGGATCATCTCCTTGGGCGAGGCCAGCCCGACGAGTTCTCGGGTGCGGGCAGCGAATGCGCGCGAGGACATGGCTGGTGCCCCTTCATTTTGGCACCACGCCTTGTACGCGGCGTAGAGGGCGGTCTGCTCGGCGCGCAGGTCTGGGCCGAGGGTGCAGCATTCGTCGTAGAAGCGGCCGGTGTGGTCTTCGGTTTCGGCGTAGGCGGTGGTGGCGATGCGGACGCGTTCGGGGCCGGTGAGGTCGCGGTCGCCGGCGAGGTAGCGGCGGGCGCCGTCGATGAGCCAGCCGAGGATGCCGGGGCCTTCTTCGGTGACGAGGATGTCGGCCAGGTTGTCGATTTTGCGGTCATCGGGGACGACGCGTTCGAAGGGGATCAGACGCATGCGGCGCCAGAACGCGAAGCCTCCGGTGCCCACTTCGGGCCGGTGATTGCCCAGCAGCCAGAGTTTGTGGGTGGGCTGGAAGCTGAAGAAGTCCTGCCGCATGCGGCGGGCCTTGATGCGGTCGCCGCCGGTAAGCAGTTTGACGCGGGCCTCGTCGAACTTGTCGCCGGGCTTGACCTCGGAGCAGACGATGACGCGCCGGCCGTGGAGCTCGGCCAGGTCGGTTGGGTGGCCTTCGTAGGGGCGTGCCATCAAGAAGCCGGGCGGAGCGGCGTCGGCGTAGTCGCCAAGCAGTTTCATCAGCACGTCCAGTAGGACGGATTTGCCGTTCTTGCCGGATCCGAAGAGGAAGGGCAGAACCTGGGCGCCGACATCGCCGGTGACGGAGTAGCCGAGCAGCAGCTGCAGGTAGGCGATCATCTCGCGGCCTTCGGCATCCTCGCCGAAGGTGTCGGTCAGGAAGCGGTCCCAGCGCGGGGTGGGCACATGCTGGGGACCGACGGTGGTGGAGCGGGAGTGGAAGTCCTTGTTCGGGTCGGGGGTCTTGATCAGGCCGGTGCGCAGGTCGACGATTCCGTCCGGGGTGCACAGAGCGTACGGATCGGCGTCCAGGAGTGCGGCGTTGAGGACCATGCCGGGGGCGGATTTGGCCTGGGTGAGCATGGCGTTGATGCCGGCCGTGGACAGGGAGCGGCGGCGGTGCTGCTGCAGGGTCTGGGTGGTGTACAAGCCTCGAGGGTCGTGGTCGGCGATGTTCTCTGCGAGGTCGCCGGCCGCCCATAGGACCGTGTCGTCTTCGTCGATCTGCCAGCGTGTGGTGTCCCAGCGGTACCAGCCGATGCCGGGGACGTGCCGGTAGTCGTTGGCGTAGAGCTTGACGAACAGTTTGGCGTTGCCGCGGTCGGAGAGGGTGTCGGGCAGTAGCCCGGCGGCGGTCGCCTCCCCGGTTCGGGCGCGTTCCGCGTCGGCCTGCGCCGGGACGGGGATGTGGCCTTGGTTGCGGATTTGGGCGGCGACGGCTTCGGGGTCGAAGTCGAAGAGGGTCTGGGTTTCGTTGCGCGGTGAGGTCATGGGCGGCCCCCACGGGTGGTGTTGAGGGGGCGTTTGAGGCCGGCGGCCATGCCGCTGCGGATGATCTGTTCGCAGCGGCGTTCCTGGCCTGGGCGGGCGAGGGTAGCGGTCTCTTTCAGGGCGCGCTCGGCCTCGTCCTGGGGCAGGCGGCCGGCGGCGATGAGGCCGCCCAGGGTGTAGGCGGCGCGGTTGAGGGCGTCGGAGAACCCGGCGCCCTCGGGGACTTGGCCGCAGGCCTCGACGGGGGCGAGGACGGCGGCGAGGGTGCGGCTAGTACGGTCGCGGCCGCCGCCCGCGGCGAGGACGGCTTGCCGGGCGCGGGGCGGAACTGGCCGGGGGGTGGGAACGCTGGATGCGGGAAGGTGGCCGGTGCGCTCGAGTTCTTGGGCGAGCCAGGCGGGCAGTGCGGCGGGCTCACGGACGTCGTCGAGTGGGGTGTAGGTGCCGTGGGTGGTGCGGGTGCCGGGGGCGATGATGTAGCCGCCGTGGGCGCGTACGTCGACCTGCCACGCCAGGGCCCGTCCTTGGCTTGAGCCAGCCGAGCACTGCCAGCGGCGGCCGTCTGGCACCCGGTACCAGACGTGCAGGCCGCCGGACGGGGTCTGCACGCGCAGCGTCGTGTCGTCCTCGGCGGGGCTGGGCTGGCCGCGGAGTGCGGCCAGGACGGCGAGAGTGTGGAAGCCGGTGGCCATGCCTGTGAGGTCGACGTGGTCGCCGATGGGGATGCCGGGCAGGATCCGATCCCGGCTCGGGGGCTGGGCCGGCTTGGCGTCGATGTCGATCACGACGAGGCCTGCGGGGCCACAGGCGACTCCGACGCCGAAGTTGGGGTGGGCGCTCCACCATTGTTCGATGCGTCGCTGGTCGAGGGTTGCAGCATGGAAGCCGTGGCACCAGCGGCCCGCGGAAAGGCAGGGGCATCCGGCAGGCGGGTGAGAGGCCGTCCGGCAGTCGGGGCAGTTCGCTGCGGGGGTCTTTCGGCCGGGAGCGAGAGGGTGCACAGGCCAGCCCCGGCGTGCGCACCAGCGCGCAGTAGCCAGCGGCAGCTCAGCGACTGAAGATTCGGGGGCAGGCTGCCGTGAGTCGCTGCGAGAAGTGCGCAGCTCAGCAGGCATCTCCACCCCCTATCAGCGACCGAAGCGACTCAACGACGGACACAGAGTAGCGAACGTGGCCGATGAGGTCATGGAGCACATGCGAAAGAACCTCGACCCGTGTCGATGATGCGACTGGCCAACCGTCTCCAGCGACCCAACGACCGCCGAAGCGACTCAACGCGCCTCGGTCGCTGCCCACAGCCCAGAGTGAAACGGCCAGGTCACAGGCGGTCAGCTTCCTGAAACAGCGACTGAAGCGACTGAAGGTCTCTATATATGACGCACACGCGCACACAGGAACGTCTCATATATCCGAAGTCTGAGTCGCTTCAGTCGCTGATGCGTCGGCACCAGCCCGCTGGCCTGCGGTTTTGGCACCCATATGCCTAGCGACCGAAGAGCGGCTGAGTCGCTGAGCTTCAGTCGCTGAGCAAGAGACTCCATAGCGACCCAAGCGACTGAAGCGACCGGACACTAGACAGGGGGTCAGGGCGGGGTCCTGCGCCTGTTTCTCCATCAGCCAGTCGCTTCGGTCGCTGATGCCAGGCTTCCCAGGCAGCAACTTCTTGTCGGCTCACGGATTCAGGCTCCTCTGAGGCCCTGGCTCCTGACAGGCCAGGCCTGTTTTCAGGCACCTCGTTCAGCACTCGTGTGTTGCCTGGGCCATGTAAATGCTGCGCTACACCACACCACCGCCTCAGCGACCAACCCGACGACTACGACCAAGAGCACGAGCAGCAGCGCGCGGAACAGGCCTGCTGCACGAGCAGCCCCCGTGCGCCGTTGAAGCACTCCCCCCACTGCCCGAGCAGCGCCTTTGCGCGGGCCCGGCCGCCGGCCCCGAGTGTCATCGCTCTCCGGCACCCAACAACAGCACCCCAGCCACCCCCGAGGAGCACCATGCAGCAGACCGAGCAGGACACGGACTACACCGAGCAGCACTGCACTGCACCCGGCGCTGCACCGTGCAGCGGACGCAGCAGCGCCCCGGACGAGGCGGGAGTCCGGGGCGCTGCGACGGGTGCTCGGGAGGCCTTACGCCTCAACGTAGGCCACGATGGTGATCTGCCGAAGGGCGGTTACGTAGTAGATCACTCGGACCCCGTCGACGTCGTCCATGTAGTCGCGCAGCAGGGTGTCGGGCACCGGGGTGCCCAGTTCCGGGTTGACGCTGATCGCGACGATCGCGCGGTCCAGGCGGTGCGTCTCGGCCGCCGTCAGCTTCGCCAGCTGGCTCAGGGCGGGCTCCACCAGGACGACCTGGGACCGGCGCGGTGCGTGGTCAGGCGACACGGGGCTGCTCGCCGGCGAGGCGCTCCAGGTGGGCGTCGCGGGCTTCCTCCCACAGCACGCCGGACTCGGCGGCCGGGTAGCCGTTCTCCGCGATGTCCTCCAGCACCGAGGCGAGGACGTCGACCCGGGCGCGCTGGTCGGCCGCGTAGGCGCGGATCGACGCGGCGGCGTTCTCATCGAGGGGCTGACGGTCGGGCACGGGGGCCGGCTGCTGACTCATCCGAGGCTCCTGGGCAGTTGCTGGCGTGTGTCCTCACGGTATCGCCGGGACGCGGCGCCGGTCCTCGCTACGGACGAAACCCGTCCCCGGTGACACAGAGCGGTGGACCCAGCTGGACCCAGGACCCAGCTCCGGTGCGCGTCGTGGGTCTACCTGCGAAAACGCCGGACCCAGGACCCAGGAGCCCCAGCTGGACCCAGGTTTGTACGGCGCGCTGGTTTCCGCCTGGCGGCCGCGCTGGGCTGGCAAGGGGTGAGCCGGGCGCAGGGGCGGCGACAGGGGCAGGTGGCTAGTTGGATGGACGGAAGCGGAGAGTGATGCCCGAACCCCTCCTGTCCCGTCTCCGATGAGCTGGTCCGGGAGCGGGGCCGTCGCCTGCGGCGACCGGATCGGTTGAGACGCTGCGTCGCCGGAGTCCCAGTCGATCTGGTCCTGGTCGGACGGATGCCTCCCGCTGTCTCATCCGATCCGGTCCGTCCGCACCGTTTCGTGGACCCGCCGGGGCTTCGTCGGCTCAGGGCAGTTCGTGGTCACCAGGGGTCGACGCCGTCGTCCTCGAAGAACGAACCGCTCGGGCCGCCGTCGGGCAGTGTGGGAGCCGGATCGCTGTGGCGGCGCCCTGTTCGGGGGTGCGGGATCCGTGGAAGCCGGTGAAGTCGGTGGCGACCAGGCCTGGGCAGGCGGCATTGATCAGGATGTTCGTATCGGTGAACTGCCGGGCGTACTGGATGGTGAGGGCGTTGAGGAACGACTTCGACGGCGCGTAGGCCGCCATGATCGGGCCGATCTCGATGTCGGGGTCCGCCTGCCGAGTCAGGGAGCCGACGCTGCTGGAGACGTTGACGATGCGTGGCGAGGCCGAGCGCCGCAGCAGCGGCTGCATCGCGTTGGTCACCCGGACGACACCCATGACGTTGGTATCCACGACCGTGCGGAGCACCTCCAGGTCGAGCGCGGTCGGGTACTGCTCCCACCCCGGGCCCATCTCGCCCGAGATGCCGGCGTTGTTGACCAGGGCGTCCAGGCGCCCGGCCAGCCGTTCGACCAGTTCCGCGGCATCGGTCACGCTCCGGTCGTCGGTCACGTCCAGCGGTACCCCGAACGCGTCCACGCCGAGGGCGCGCAGTTTTCCGACGGCGTTTCCGCGTCGGGTCTCGTCGCGGGCCCCCCACACCCACGCGGTACCCGAGGCTGCCCAGCCCGGCCGCGATCTCGTACCCGATGCCCTTGTTCGCGCCGGTCACCAGCGCGATCATCGTTTCGCTCATGCTGATGATGGTGGCCCTGGGATGAGTGGCGCGGCCAAGACCGATACGGTGCCCTGTCATACCCGCTAGGTATCACGGCCTATGCTGCGGCCGTGGACCCCCTCGAAACCCGCGAGTTGAGGTACTCCGGGGCCGTCGCCGAGGAACTGCACTTCGGGCGCGCCGCCGAGCGCCTCGGCATGGCCCAGCCGCCGCTGTCGCGGGCGATTCAGCAGCTCGAACGGCGCCTCGGGGTCTGCCTGCTGCAGCGCAACCGCCGTGGTGCCGCCTGACCGGTGCCGGAGAGGTGCTGTTGCACGAGGGCCGGGCGCCCCTCGACGCGACCGTCGCCGCCGCTCGCCGCACCCGGCGCGCCGGCGGTGCCGACAGCTCCGGCGGCGCCCGCGGTCGGCTGGTCCTTGAGGTGAAGGCTGCCGCGTCGTACGAACTGCTGCGGAAGCTTCTCGACGCCTACGCGGCCGAGCCCGACAGTGCCGAGATCGAGGTGCTGCCGTGTGGCATCTGCGAGCAGGAAGAGCTGCTGCGCGACGGACGCGCCGATGTCGCGCTCATGCACACGCCGTGGAACTCCCTCGCCGGGTTCGACAGCGAGGCACTGACGAGCGAGGGGCAGGTCGCCGTCCTGCCTGCCGGGCACCCCCTCGCCGCCCGCGAGCCCTTGTCCGTGGCCGATGTCAGGGACGTCCCCGATCTGCCGCTCGCCCGCTGGCCCACCCACGGCACCTACGCACCCGGCCCTGGCCCCGAGATCCACAACCAGACGCAACTGGCCCAGCTGATCGCCCTCGGACGCACCGTGGCGGTCGTCCCCGACTCCGCCCGCTCCTGGCTGTGGGCCGAGCGCACGGCCGTCCCCTTGACCGACGCACCTTCCGTCGTGACCCACATCGCCTGGCCCGCGCACAGCCGCTCCCTCGCCCTGGCTGGCCTGGTCCGCACGGCCGCACGGCTATGACCAGGTCCTGCCCCCATCGGTCAGCTCCCGGGACGGCTCAGACACCACCGGGGTCTGTGGGACCGGAGAAGCAGACCCACGGGACCGGATCATCTGGGACAGCAAGCGAATCGGACCAGTTCATGTGAGACAGGTGTCCTGTGACAGTGAAGTTTGACCATTGTCAGCGAAGTTTGATCGCCCGTGCGGGTGCCTGAGCGGTGACAAGTTGCTGCGAGCCCGGCCCCGACGGGTGGAACCGGATCAGTTCGTGGAGCGGTCGGCGTTCCGGGGACCAGCGGCTGCGGACGAGGCCGCGGCTTCATGGGTTGCGAGTTCTTCTGGGGTTCCGACGAAAGCAGATCCGGAATTCGGAGGGAGGTGCTCGACCACCATCGCGATGGCCTCCTGCGGCGTTGCGGCCGGCCCGACGGTCTCGCTGCGTAGAGGGCCGGAGACCCAGTAGCCGCCGTCTGCGGCGGGCTGGATGTAGGGAATGTCCCATGTCCATCGCCACTCTGTGCAGCGGCTGAAGTGCAGCTCTCCCATTCCGGTCCACGGGAACAGTTGGCGTAGGCGGGGTTCGGCGTAGGCAGCTTCGAGCAGTTCGGGACGGACCCGCCCGTCATCGCGGACCTTCTGCCAACCCGCTTCGACCAGAGCTCGGCTCGGCGGTGTCGTTTCCATAGTGACCATCATCCTTGCCGATACTCGTGCTTCCGCTGGTGGTAGGCCTTCTGCCGACAGCTGTGAGAACACATCCGGCCACAATTCTCCGGGAGCAGTGGGTCTCCGCAGACCTCGCACGTTCGTGACTGGCGCTGCCGATAGGCCTTCTGACGGCAGCGGGCAGAGCAGGTCCGCCGAAGGCCTGAACCGGTCTCGCTCGACCCCCGCGAGGCCCTCGTTCGGTGGCTCCTCGACCGCATCGACAAACGGCCCGGGATCCACCTGCGCGAGTTGTACCCGGCGATGCGTGAACTGCCAGGCCAGGAGGGGCGTACGGACGTCGAGCTGAAGGCCGCCCTGCAGGCCCTCGGTGTGCCCGTCCGTAGGACCGTCCGAATCGGACGGGTCGCGGGTCGTTCCAGGGTGCGTCGAGAGGACGTCGAGGCCCTGCTCCCCACTACTGGCGAGCGGCCTGTGGAGAGCGGACTCCACGCAGGTCAGGGCGCGAATTCTCCACCGCTCTCCGCGTCCGGAGAGGGGGCGTAGAGCGTGCCGTACGAGTACTGGTGTCGGGCGTGCGACGCCGTCTCGCCCCAAAGACGCGACCGCCGCGTGGACGCCGAGGACGAGCTCGTGGAGCACCGCCGCGCCGCGCACGGCGGCCTGGCGCCGGCCGCGGGGGACGGCGTACGCCGCGTGCACGCTCAGGCGCGTGGGGACGGGGTTCTGCCGTCGGGCACGTTCTGGGCCGCGCTGTTCCTGCTCGCTCTTGTCCTGGCGAACTGCTGGGGCCATTGATCATTACTACCGAATTGACACGACCATGACCGACCACCCGTACGACGACTACGACGAGTTCGAGGACCCGGACCACGCGCCGGACGCTGAGGAGCCGCGAGAGGGCGCCTGCGACATGTGCCTCGGTTCCACGCCGGAGGACCTGCAGCGCGCCGCGGAGAACCCTGGCGCGCTGATCCCTGTATGCGCATGCGCGATCGGGCAGGGCGCGCCACCGGACGAGTGTCGGTGCGGGCCGCAGGAGGAGTAGCTGGCCTCCCGCCGGCCCAGCGCGCTGCCGCTGGTCGGTGATCACCACCCAGTACCGGGGCCACATGGGCCCTCAACGCGTGGCTGTGCCGGTGACGACAGCAAGTGGGAGCCGTTCGAGCGGCGCTGAGTTGGAGGGGGTGGGGGCGGTCGCGGCCGCCCCTTCTTCCCTCAGATTTGGCGCAACAGCAGCGGCGCGACTACCGGAGACCGACGGGTGACCGGACGGCAGTCAGCTCAAACCATGCCCGACACACGTTCCGCCATTGGTGTTGCTGTTCGTGCCGTCGGGGCACGTCGTGTTGTTCCAGATGGCGCCTCGGAATCTTGCTCCCGTTGTGATCGCTCCTGTCAGATTCGCCATCGTGAAGTCAGCCTTCTCGAAGTCGGAGTCGGTGAGGTTGGCCTGAACAAGGCGGGCAAAGAAGAACTGTGCGCCCTTGAAGGTGCTGTTGGACAGATTTTGATTTTGAAAGTTGCTGGCCGAGAGGTACGCGTCGGTAAGGTCCTTGCCACTCAGTCTGGAGCCGACGTCAGGGAAGCCAGTGCCGAATGTGAAGTTGCAGGCCGGGCAGAGCACCGGTGGTGACTGCTTGCGCTGATGACCATGGCCGTCGTCGGCCTGGGCCGCAGCGGCCCCAGTCAATGCCAGAGCTGCGGCCATGACCAGCACGCCAAGAATTCGTGGAACGCGCACGGGAGCCTCCGAACGGATAGACGGATGAAGTGAGTGAGCCCGAACTCACCACACCCGGCAGCCCCTAGCGGCTCGGCACGCCGTCCAGACGGTGCCCATCGCCTGATCGCTTTCCACGGTTCCACCTCTCGGCGTACGCCGACTGAGGTCCAGAGGGCACGCCACCCCACGCACTTCTTTCGCCTAGACCATCCGCGTGGTCTTTGATCACTCCGTCAGCGCAACAGGCGGACGGCGGGTAGGCCAATTGAATGACAACGTGTCAGTGAGCCGCCTTTGAATGCGTCACATGCACCAGATCCCACTGAAATGCAACTGTGGCCGCCTGATGTCTCCTGACGGCCGCTCGGGCCGCGGAGACTTCCGCTGCGGATGCGGCAGAGACCCAGTCCGTCTCATCGAGCAACCGAACCCTGTCCGCCGCTGCACCTACGGCCCTCATGAGATTCCCGGCAGCCTGTATGGCCGTCAATGACCGATCTCTGTAGAGCTACGGATCAGAAGGTGATGCCCTCAGTGCGGCCCGCGCCGAAGGCATCACGACTGGTTTTCGCCGACTCGCGACCATGGCCCCTCGGTGTCGGCCTTCGGGACCCAGAGCAGCGGTTGACTCGTACGGCAGTAGTCATCCACTCCCTCTTCCCAGGGGAAGCGTCCGGCCTTGTCGGGCCAAAACAGCTGCGTGACGGGCAGCGGCGGGGCTTGGTAGAAGTCGATGCCAGCACCGAAGAAGTCCCAGTACCAGCTGGGGTGAACAGGCCGGACGGCGACGTCGTAGCCATTGAGGACATCGCCTCTGCGCTGCTCTGGTTCCAGCGGAAGACCACCACGGATGCCGGCTCCAGCCGCATTCACGACGGGCATCCCAACTTCCATACGCAGGCCGAAGACACAGACCTCGGGACTGCGCAGTGTGTGCCACAGCCCTATGGAGTAGGACCAATCGGCGGGTGCGTCGTCGCCAGCGCCGACACCCATGACGTGCCAGCCGAAGTCGATGACGCTCTGTGCTATCCGGTTGTCGCGCTCTTCCCAGGCAGGGCCATCTGCAGGCGGTGCGCAAAGGAGACAGAAGCAAGGGGGACGGTCCATCCAAGGAGGGTAGATCACTGGGGAGTCCGGGCCGTCTCTGGGCCGTCCGAGGCCGATCGGCAGTGACCCACGACGACCAATGATCACCACTAGGGCGGAAGAAGTAAGCCGGTAGCTGTAAGCCCCTGCCTGCGGTTTCTCCACGAGTAGGGGGCTTTTCAGTTGGGCTGAACCACCCTTGGCCAGGCGTCAGACCGTGTTTGAGATCTGGTTCGGTGGCCTCTCGGAGGGTGCTCTAGGCTCGACCAGGTGATCTTCGACAAGTACCCCATCGTCGGCCGCTTCAGGGAGCTGGAGTACGGCAGTCCAGATGGGCCGTCGATCCGAGCTGCTGCGCGCATGGCTGCGCCGGGGCATGAAGGAGATCTGGTTCGGTACCTGCGCGCCGGCACGACCTTGGTCGCCACACCTTCAGCTGTGCCTGACGTGCTGAGCGAGACTGGCGCGTTCATCGGAGGGCTGCACCTGCTCACAGACGGACATTGGCTGTGGTACTCCGACCTGGCCCACTACGTGGGGCGCTACCACGTGGAGCTCGACCCGGCGTTCATCGAGCACGCACGTAGCAACAACTGGACTGTTCCGCAGGTCAGCGACGAGCGCCTCGAAGCGATGGTGACGTTGCTGATCGGGGACGAAGGTGAGCCGGGCTGATGTTGCTGCCCGCGCCTGGCTGTCAGGCCGAAGTTCGGGTCAACGGGCGCGGACCCGCCCGGGAAACTGGCTTCACTCGGGTCAGGCGGCGGACCATGATGCCGATCATCGCCCAGCGAACCATCGTCGCGGAGCGGGCGGGGCTGGTCTCGTAATCGCGGGCCAGGCGTCGGTGCGCGGTGAGCCACGAGAAGGTACGTTCTACCGCCCACCGCTTCGACTGGACTTGGAACCCCTGCTGGGCGGGGTCTTTACGGACGATTTCCAGGTCGCGGCCGAGCACGGTGGTGGTCCAATCGACCAGGCGGCCGGCGAAGCCCTGGTCCGCCCAGATCTTCTTTACACCTGGGTGGTCGAGGCGGGTCCACAGCAGCGGTCGGCGGGCGCCGTCGCGGTCCTGGACACTGGCGGCGACGACGTGCACGGCCAGCAGCAGGCCGAGAGTGTCGGTAACGATGAACCGCTTGCGGCCCTTGACCTTCTTGCCCGCGTCGAATCCCCTGGTGACGGCTGGAACGGTGTCGGCAGTACGAACAGACTGCGAGTCGATCAGGCCCGCGCTCGGCTCGGCGTTGCGCCCATCGGCTTCGCGGATCTGGCCGCGCAGGGCGTCGTGGATGCGCTGGACCGTGCCGTCGTCGTGCCACCACGTGAAGTACCAGTAGACCGTCGGCCACGGCGCGAAGTCCTTCGGCAGTTGCCGCCAAGCGCAGCCGGTCCGCACGACATAGAAGATCGCGTCCACGATCCGCCGCCGCGGATGCTTCTCCCGCCGCCCGCCCTTGGGTCCCACCCGCGCGGGCGGCAGCAACGGTTCCAGCAACGCCCACTGCTCGTCCGTCAAGTCCGACGGATACCCACCCCCAGCACCGCTCACGGCATGCTCAACGACCACAACAGCAACGAGCCACGGCAGATCTCAAACACGGTCTCAGGCATGCTCAGGCACATGAGCGCCTACAGCAGCGATCCGCAGTTGAACGTCACCGACGCGACGGGGAACGGCGTCGAAGTGGACGTGGCCACAAACTTGCTGAACGGCACGGTGCGGTTGTCGGTGATGTGGACTGACCAAGTCTTCCTCAACCCAGATGATGCCGAACGCGTGGCCCAAGCCCTCCTACGAGCCGCCGAACACGGCCGCCGTATCGCTTGGTCGTAGGCGGCGACCGAGGGCAGCGGCCGTGGGCCCGGCGGCAGGGCGGCCAGCCTGCGCTGGGTCAACGCCGCGACCAGGGACGGCTCGCCCGTGGCGGGCCCAGCTTCGGCGGTCTCGTGCTCTGCGGCCTTGCAGCCCTCCAGTGCTACGGCGTCCGAGGTCAAGGCTCCGGCCCGCAGGGCGGCGGCGATCCCGGCGACGACCTGGTCGTGGGCCATGCGCCGGTGCAGCAGCACGACTTCGATCAGGGCCCGGGTGCCGGCCGCTTCCGTTCTAGGGTGTGTTGCGAAAGTCGATCTTGGTCGTGAATGATCATCTGCCGTGGGGCGTGGTGATCTGACGAACGACCAGTGGGCCCGGCTTGAGCCGTTGCTGCCGCTGGGCAAGAAGCCGGGCCGTCCACCGGTGTGGACCCGGCGGCAGTTGATAGACGGCATACGGTGGCGGACCAGGACCGGTGCGCCGTGGCGCGACGTGCCGGAACGGTACGGGCCGTGGGACCGGGCTTACGACCTGTTCCGGCGCTGGCAGCGCGACGGCACCTGGAAGCGGATCTTCGAGCAGTTGCAGGCCGAGGCCGACGCGAAGGGCCTGATCACGTGGGACGTCAGCGTGGATTCCACGATCGCCCGGGCCCACCAGCATGCTGCCGGGGCGCGTAAAAAGGGGCACTGCAGAAGGAGCCTCCCGGCGGCGTCGACACCGAGCCCGACGACCACGGCCTCGGACGCTCGCGCGGCGGGCTGACCACCAAGCTGCACTTGGCGGTCGAGCAGGGGCAAAAGCCGCTGTCGTTGGTCGTCACCGCTGGTCAGCGGCACGACAGCCCGCAGTTCCAGCCGGTCTTGGAGGGCGTCCGGGTGCCCCGCATCCGTTGGGGCCGGCCGCGGACCCGGCCGGACAAGGTCCGCGCCGACAAGGCGTACGGCTCCGGCGCGAACCGCGCCTACCTGCGCAGACGCGGCATCAGCTGCACCATCCCGGAGAAGGCCGACCAGGTCCGCAACCGCAAGAAGCTCGGCTCCCGCGGTGGCCGAGCGCCGAAGTTCGACAAGAACGATTACAAGGAACGCCACGCGGTGGAGTGCGGGATCAATCGGCTCAAGCGCCACCGGGCCGTGGCGACCCGATACGAGAAACTTGCCGTCCGTTACGAGGCGACCGTGCTCGTCGCAGCCATCAACGAGTGGCTGTGACCAGCACTTTCGCAACACGCCCTAGTGGTCGTCGCAACACCCCAGTTCACGGGATGCGATGGACTTCGAGGTTCGGAAGGTGCGGGGCCCTCAGGGCCGCAAGAAGCTCTCTGCTGAGCGAGCTGCATACTTCCAGCTCGTGAAGTAGGGGTTCAGCAACAACGCGGCATGCCGGATCGTGGGGATCAACCCCAAGACCGGCGGGCGCGCAACGGACGCAGACCGTCCGGCCGGAACAAGGCGGTGCCACCGATACGTCCGGTGGCACCGCCTTCGACGTCGTAGCGGTGCCTGTGCGAGGCAGACCGGATCTATATCGCCGATCGGCTGCGGGAGAAGGCTTCCATCCGTGCGATAGCCGCCGAGAGGCCGCAGCCCCTCCACGATCAGCCGGGAGGTCCGCCGCAACCGCACGGTCGATCCCCGTGGCCAGTGGCACTACCGGCCCTACGCCGCTCAGGCCCGTAAGGACGGCGCCTTCGCCATAGGCACCCTCGTGGAACGCTCCACCCGCTAGGTGCTACTGGTACACCTGCCGAACGGCCGGGCCACCGACGTGGTCCGCGACGCTCTGGTCGAGACCGTCCAGACGCTGCCGGCCCATCTAAAACGGTCTCTGCCCTGGGACCAAGGCAGCGAGATGGGGCGCCACTGCGAGTTCACCGTCGCGACTGACATCCCGGTCTACTTCTGCGATCCCGCCAGCGCCTGGCAGCGCGGCTCGAACGAGAACACCTATTGGTGCAGCCTTGGCGGGCCGGGCTTCTTCGACGGGAGAGGTTCGGCGGGATCGTCGGGTGACTCGGAGAACACGTGC